>CAZTRE010000001.1:0-64514 GCA_964616405.1 uncultured Mycoplasma sp.
GGCCTACTATAGTCATTACTCCAGATAGTCATGATTGGTATAATGGAAAGAAATCAGGAAAACCAGATAAAGTAACTATAAAAATAAGTGACTTATATGGAATGTTAGAAAATACTAAAATTCAATATGCGTGGATTAAAGAAGGTCAAGCAGAAAACACTTTAATTTACAAAACAAAAGATTTAAAAAATAAACGTGGTGAAGGAACTTTAACCACACCTCTAACAACAACAATAGAAGTACCACAAGGAGTAACTGGGGAATATACGTTGATAGTAAAAGCAACCGAAGTTCGTGATGCCAATGGTATTTATACATCGCAAACAATCGTAAGAACAAATAAGTTTAAATTAGATAATACCAAACCAGTCATTACTAGTGTAATAAACAGCAGTAATAGTAAATGGACAAACTCATCTGTCACAATAAATGCTGAGGCGACAGACACACATTCTGGTATCAAACAAATTTATTATACATATTCAAATACATCAAGTGCCACAAAAAATAAAGATTGGGGTACAAATAATATTACTTCAGTTATTGGAACATGGAGAGCTGAAAGAAATAATAATGT
This sequence comes from uncultured Mycoplasma sp., assembly GCA_964616405.1. Lineage (GTDB taxonomy): Bacteria > Bacillota_I > Bacilli_A > RF39 > UBA660 > JAEDES01. The sequence goes on from CAZTRE010000001.1 coordinate 578, forward strand.
TTATATAATTGCAGAAGATAATGCCGGAAATTTCTCGGCATATAAATCGGCTGGAGAAGTAAAAATTGATAAAACGCCACCAACTTGTAAATCAAGTGGTGGAAATGAAGCGTGGACAAATGGCAACAGAACTCTAACTGGAACATGTAGTGATCCAGGTGGAAGTGGCTGTAAAGGAAATGTCAGTAAAGAATATTCAAACAATATCAACAGTACCAAGGAAAGTCCGGGAACAGTTTATGATAAAGTTGGTAATTCTAAAAAGTGTCCAGATCAAACAGTTAAAATAGATAAAACTGCTCCAACCATAACTGCTTCTGATAATTCGAAATTACCAGAGGGTTATACAAAAGGAAAGATAGTAACAGTTAAAGACGACTATTGGTCAATAATAACGTTATGGAAATCACATTGCTTTGAAGCGAAAAGCTGTGGCGTAGATGCATCTTCACAAGCACAAGCGTGTGAATATAAGCATAATGGAACTACGTATACTGCAGAAAATAGAGTGACACAGTATAAAAAAGGTCTTCCATTGACGGGCGATAGTAAAACAACAAAGACACAACATAGTAGCCCTAATGAAGGTAATAATCAATACAAATTTGAATTTAATACATCATTTTATTTTAAATGTAACATCCAAGCATACATACATGTTTGCGACGCAGCTAATAATTGTGCAACATACAAAGATACATATTAGGAGGTATTATGAATAAAAATAAAGCACTATTAATCATCATAATAATTGTAAGCATTATGTTAGTCATTGTAGGGTTTATACTAAAAGAAACCTCAATAAAGACAAATAAAACAACTGCTCCAAAATATATTAACGAAATAGATGGAGTCAGATATAACACTTCAGAAAAATTTACCTCAACTCATAAAAATGAAGTGTTAGAACTCAAAGACATCGAGTTTTCCAATATAGATAAAAACTATATTTTAAAAATGAAAATCTGTAATATTTCCAATCAAACAATAGATGATGAGGTAAAAATAATCTTTCTATCAGAAGATAATGAAGAAATAGATTATATGTATGAAAGCCTACCTCTACTAGAGCCCAAAACATGTATGATTTCGGAAATGTATTCGATAAAGCCAAAAATATTTGAAGCAATAGACTTTAAAATAGAACTAAGAAATAATAAAATGAAATCCTAATATAACTTATAAAAAAATCGGTTTTAAAATAACTGGTTTTTTTTAATAATAAATCATTAATGACGAAGAGTAATTATCTAGACACTATGTTCAAATAGTGACACAAAATCGCCATTACCTCCAATAAATGAACCACTCATTGCCGCAAAAGCAACAGATGTATCTAATTCAACATCCTTATTTGGATCAAGCCCATTTTGTTTTATCGCATAATGAAGGGTCATTTCTGGCATACCATAAGCTCTGCCAGCAATAATTTTTTTACCTTTTAAGTCTTCTATCGAAAAGTCCTTAATTTCTTTTCGAGATACTAAGAATGACCCATCTTTTTGAGTTAACTGTGCAAATGTTTTTAGATAATCTTTTTCTCCACCATTGTAAACGTAAATAGTCGCTTCACTTCCACAAAAACCAATATCGGCATCTCCTGATAAAACTGCAGCTGTAACTTTATCAGCTCCACTAGCTAAAAATAGTTCTACATCTAATCCAACTTCTTTGAAATAGCCCTTTTCTAAAGCTACATATTGTGGTGCATAAAAGATTGTATGTGCAACCTCTGCCACCTTGATTTTCTTTAAAGACTCATCGCCTTTATTAAAATCAAATAATACTGAGCATGCCGCTATTAAAATAAGCAAACTACTCAAAACATAAATAATAATTCTCTTTTTCATAATTCTCCTTTCTAACTAAAGTATTATATGTAAACTAATAACTTGTGTTATTGAAAGAACACTTAGAAAGAAAGGTAATTTATGCTTATTTGCTTATTGGTAAATTCTAAAAAAGAGGAAAAAGTTAAAAAAATCTTAAAAAAGGTTAAAAAAATCATGTTTTTGGCCTATAATAGTATCTTGAGAAAGCAAAATGATTGCAAAAAAAAGACAAATGTGTTATAATATAGCCACATTGAGTGAGGGGGAAATTTATGAAAAAATTAACACAAACAATCAAAAAAATGTTTTTAGTATTAATTTGTTTTGCTATACTTGGAGCAACTATTAATACTAACGCAGTTGCATCTTCTATTGAGTTAGCAGGATCTCAAACTGTATCTGGTTATGTTTCAGGAGTAAAATTTAATACTAAAACAACATCAGATGGTAAATTAGCATATTGTTTAGATATGAACAAAAAAACTACAAAAAATGTTACTGCTTATCTTGTGGGTGAGCTAGATGCTGGTATGTCATATATTATTACAAATGGTTATCCCAACAAAACATTTACTGGTGACAAAATGAAGGACTACTATATCACTCAAACTGCCGTTTGGTGGTATCTAGATAATACAACAGGTAGTTCAAACTTAAGTCAAAAATTCAAAACAACTGGTTCCGATCCACATAATCTAAGACCAACCATTAAAGCGCTTGTTTCAAAGGCAGAAGAAGCAAGAAAAAAAGGTTATGCTAAAACAGCTTTAACAATTTCATCAAATGATTTTTCAATGTCTTTACAAGGAGACTATTATGTTTCTAATGAAATCTATGCAAAAGTACATAGTAACATTTCAAACTATAATGTTTCTGCAACAGGGGCATCTAAAATTCAAATAATTGATGCTAATGGCAAAGAAAAATCAACATTTGGAGTTAATGAGAAATTCAGAGTTAGAGTACCAGCTAGTTCAGTAAGTGGTACAAAAATAACAATCCAAGTAAAAGCCTATGCTAAAGGTGTAATCTACAAAGCATATGAATATAGACCAAATGATAGTAATATGCAACCAGTTACACCATCAATTCCAGAAGCAATTTATCAAGAGGTTACTTCAATTTTAGATTTAACAATTGACTCATCAAGAGTTAGAATTATAAAAATTGATGAACTTACAGGAAATGCCCTAGCTGGAGCAAACTTAGTATTAAAAGATGCTAACGGAAATGTAAAAGCAGAGTGGACTTCTACAACAAGTCCTCGTACAATCAGAAATTTACCAAATGGTACATATACAGTTACTGAGACTGCTGCACCAGAAGGTTATATCTTAGATAGTACTCCAGTTCAATTTACAATTACTAATACCAATAGAGATATTGAAGTAAAAGTAAAAAATAAACCAAGAGAAAGCGTTGTTAATATTTTAAAAGTAGACGCTTCAACCGGTAATCCATTAGCTGGTGCAGTACTAGTATTAAAAGATTCAGCTGGTGAAGAAATAATAAGATTTACAACTACAACAGAACCAGAAGTATTTACTGATTTACCAAATGGTACATATACAGTAGAGGAAATAGAAGCTCCTGCTGGATATATGTTTAGTTCAAAATCTATAACATTCACAATTACAGATCAAAACTTATCACATCAAATAATTTTCGAAAACTACCCAGAAGTAGAGGTTCCAGACACTAATGCTTCAACAGTGATTATCACATTATTAGGTATTGTAGTAATTGCCTCAGGTATTGGATTCGTTTACAAGAATGGTAAGAAAGCAAGATAATAGACAAGAAAAAAGAATCCCTTCTACTACGATAGCTGTCATTGGGTCAGCTATAATCTTAATAGGAGGATTCTTTCTTTCTTATAATTATATTCAATCAAAAAAAATAATCGCTTACGATTATATGGCCAACATATTTTATGAAGAAAAAGATGTAGAATTATTAGAATATGATGGTGAACTAAAAGAAGAAAAGGAAGAGAATCTAGGGGAAATAACAAATAACTATATTGGTTATTTAACAATATCTAAAATTAATTTAAAAAAAGGTTTCTTAGATATACGCTCAGAATTAAATAACATTGAACAAAATGTAACTGTTATTAAAGGATCATCTTATCCAGATACAGAAAAAGGAAACCTAATTTTAGCGGCCCATTCTGGTTCCGGTTGGAAAGCATTTTTCAATGACTTATATAAATTATCCGCTGGAGATACGGCTGAAATATCTTATAAAGGCAAAAAATATACTTATGAAATTGTTAATATCTATAAACAAGAAAAAACAGGTAAAATTGCCATTTATAGAAATTATAATAAAACAACGTTAACGTTAGTTACTTGTACCAACTTTGATAAAGCAACCCAGACTATTTACATCGCCGAATTACAAAATGTAGAAGAAGAATAAAATATACTTCATGGGGGTGAGGTTTATGACAAAGACAACGATACTAGAAGAATTCAAAATACTTTTTGATACATCAATGTCTTCAAAAATGTTTATTGCTGCTATTATATTCATAATTTTACTGGCTATTATAGCTTTAACCACAAATGAAAAGAATGCTAAACGCAGTAAAAGAATTTATGCTCTAGTATATATAGTTATAATAATTAGTTTGGTAATTATGTATCATGATTACTTAGGTCAAATGTTTGATTATATGATGAATAATTTCTTTATAGTTTTCTATTTTCCAAACATTGCCGTATACATGGCAGCTATACTTATAACAAATATTATTATTTGGACAAGCATCTTCAATATGAAAACACCTAAGTTGCTTAGAATAATCAATGTTATTGCCTATGGAATAATTCACTATTTACTAGCCTTAGTTTTAAATATCATTTCTAAAAATGAATTAGATATTTTTTCTCAAACTTCAATTTATGGAAATAGGGAAGCTCAAGCAATAATTGAACTATCAAGCACCATCTTTATCGTATGGATAATATTTTTAATCTTTTATAAAGTAATAAGACATTTCCAATTAACAGATGTTGCACCAGTAGCCCAAAAAGTTGTCATTAAAAAAGTTAGAACCTTACCAGAAGGAATCAATGAAATTGAAGCTCCATTATTTGTTAAAGCTCAACCTAAAAAAGAAAATTTAAACGTTAAGAAAATTGATGAGGCAGTTGTTAATCAGTTGATTGAAGAGGCTAACTTTGAAAAAGAAATTCTAGAACAGCAACTAGCTGAGACAAAGGAACGTTTATTCCAAGCGGAAGAACAATTAACTGTACAGCAAAGTCAAATTAAATCAACCGCTATAGAACAAGAAAGATTTCACCAAGAAAAACTTAAGTTTGAAGAAAGCTATTCTAAATTATACGATACTCAACAACGTATGATTAAAATAGAGCATGAAAAGCTAAGACAAGAACAAGAAAAACTTCAACAAGAGAAAAATAATTTACTACAAGAAAAGAAAGCTTTGGAAAAGCAAAGAGAAACCCCACAACCAAAAGTTGTCGATGCTACCGCAACAATTATGCAAAACCTTGATAGTATGTTTACTTTAGAAGATTACAAAGCCTTAGCTACGTTGCTTAAAGAAAAGCAAAGAAAAAAATCTTTTGTTTCAGAAAAAAATGAATTTCAAGAATCAGAAGAAAATAAATTTAATCAAATAAGAGAAGTTTATAAAAGTGCGAGATAACTTGCGCTTTTTTCTTTTGCTTATAATACTATTTTGAGATATAATGTAGTTAGGAAGTAGGTAAGAAAATGGATTTAGAAAACTTAAATGAAAAACAAAAAGAAGCCGTACTATATAATGATGGTCCACTTTTAATAATTGCCGGGGCTGGAGCAGGTAAGACAAAAACGCTTACTACAAAGATTGCATATTTAATTGAAGAAGAAAATGTCAATCCCCATAATATTTTAGCTATAACTTTTACCAATAAAGCCGCTAAAGAAATGAAAGATAGATTATATATGCTAGTAGGAGATCTAGCTAAAAAACTACAAGTATCAACTTTCCATAGTTTTGGCTTAAAACTTCTAAGAGAAAATTATGATGCTTTAGGTTATGATAGAAACTTCGTTATTATGGATAGTGATGATTCCTTAACAGTTGTAAAAAAGATTATTAAAGATATGGGTTATGATCCAAAAATATATAATCCACGAGCTATTAGAAATAAAATAAGCAGTTGTAAAAACGAAATGATGTCACCAGAAAAATATGAAAAATATGCTGTTAGTGATTATGAGAAAGTAGTTCAAGCGGTCTATGCAAAATATGAAACAAAGCTTCAAAGAAATAATTCAGTTGACTTCGATGATTTATTACTTTTACCAATCGAACTATTTAAAAAGTATCCAGAAACATTAGAAAGGTATCAAGATTTATACCAATATTTATTAATTGATGAATACCAAGATACCAATGAAGCTCAATATATTTTAACTAAATTACTATGTGCTAAAAACAGAAAAATTACCTGTGTTGGTGATGACTCTCAGAGCATTTATAGTTTTAGAGGAGCTAATTATAAAAATATTTTAAATTTTGAAAAAGATTATCCTGAGGCCAAAACTATTCTTCTAGAACAAAACTATCGTTCAACAAGTACTATTTTAGATGCTGCTAACCAAGTTATTAAAAATAATAAAATGCGTAAAGATAAAAATCTTTGGACAGCTCGTGGCGAAGGATCTAAAATAAAATATTATCGAGCTTATAATGAACGAGATGAAGCCCAATATGTAATTAGAAAAGTCAAAGAATTAGTAAATAAAGGCATAGAATATAAAGATATGGCTGTTCTTTATAGAACCAATGCGCAATCTCGTGTTCTAGAAGAGGAAATGTTAAGAGAAAACATGCCATACCGTGTAATTGGAAGCTTCTATTTCTACTCAAGAAAAGAAATTAAAGATTTAATTGCTTACTTAAGATTAATTCATAACTCCAAAGATAATATCAGTTTACTTCGTGTAATCAACACTCCAAAAAGGGGAATAGGACTAAAAACAATCGAAGCTTTAACTGAGAAAGCTGATTTAGAAGGAACTAGTATTTACGAGGCTATCTCAGGTGGTAAAGAACTTGCTTTCAAAAGTACCATTGAAAAACTAAAAGCCATCTCTGAAGATTTGACTTTAACGGAATTGATAGATAAAGTACTAGATGCCTCTGGCTTAAGAGCTGAACTTGAAAGTGAAAAATCATTAGAAGCTGAAGTTCGACTAGAAAACTTGGAGGAATTTAAATCTATTACCAAATCATTTGAAGAACGTGAAGGATTAATTTCTCTTGAGGACTTTTTACTTGAAATTAGTTTAATAAGTGATGTTGAAGAATATAAAGATGACCCAAATAGAATAAGTTTAATGACAGTTCACTCTGTTAAAGGATTAGAGTTTGATCATGTCTTTGTCGTAGGTATGGAAGAGGGAATCTTCCCACATATGAATTCGCTTATGGAAAATTCTGAATTAGAAGAAGAAAGACGTCTTTGTTATGTCGCAATTACAAGAGCTAAAGATGATCTTCATCTAATAAATGCTAGACGTCGTACCCTTTTTGGTAAAGAACAAATTAACCCAGTAAGTCGTTTTATGGGCGAAATCGATAAAAGTTTAATCGAAGCAAATACTCAAGAAGACATGCCACAAAAAGAAGAAAAAATCCAAGTAGGTGAAATGTTTAGAGAAGAAGAGGTTGATTACCAAGTAGGAGACTACGTTTACCATGAATCTTTTGGTACAGGCCGTGTAGTTGAAGTAACGAATACCCTTGTAAGTGTCGCATTCAAATTACCACATGGTGTTAAAAAACTTATGAAAAATCATAAGAAGTTATCAAAAGTTTAAATAAAAGTTGTGATTGAATATAAAAAATATATAAAGGAGGATTATAAATATGAATAAAGATATCACATTAGTAATTTTAGCTGCCGGTATGGGAAGTAGATTTGGAGGACTAAAACAAATTACTCCATTAGGACCAAATGATGAGTTTATTATTGATTACTCAGTATATGATGCTATAAAAGCGGGATTTACCAAAATAGTTTTCTTAATAAAAGAGGAAAACTATGAAATATTTAAAGAAACTATTGGAAGTAGAGTAGAACCACATATTAAGGTAGAATATGTTTTCCAAAAAAATGACAATTTACCAGAAGGTTATGAAATACCAGCTGATAGAGTTAAACCTTTAGGAACAGCTCATGCCGTTTTATGTTGTAAAGACAAAGTTCATGAACCATTTATGATAATTAATGCCGATGATTTCTATGGTAGAGATTCATATATGAGAGCTGCCGAATTTTTAAAGAACATAACGGATGAAAAGCCATATCATCATGGACTGGTTGGTTACTTAGTAAAAAATACAATTACAGATAATGGTTCAGTAAAACGTGGCGTATGTAAAATAGAAAATAATTATTTAACTGAAATAACAGAAAGTTCAATTGAAAGAGTAGATGAAAACACCATTATGGCTCAACCACTAAGTGGAGCCGAGGCATTTGAAGTTGCCGAAGATGATACTGTCTCAATGAATATGTTATTGTTTACACCTCACATCTTTGATTATATTGCTGATAATTTTGCCAACTTCTTAGATAGTAATAAAGATGATTTAGACAAATGTGAATATTTAATTCCAGATATCGTTTTCCAAGCCATTGAAGAAAACTTCGCAACAACAGAAGTTTTAAAAACAACCGCTACCTGGTATGGAGTAACATATAAAGAGGATGCAGATGATGTAAAATCTGCTCTAACTAAGATGGTAGTAGATGGAGTTTATCCAAATAATTTATGGAAAAAATAGTCAAGAAGGGTTTATCTCTTCTTTTTTTTGAGTTAAAGGGATGATATAATTAATTATAGGTGATATAAATGTACGAAAGAATGCTAGAACTAATAGATATAATAAATGAAGCTGATTATAATTATCATACTCTTGATAACCCGACTATTTCAGACCAAGAATATGATAAGTATTTACGAGAATTATTTGAAATAGAAGGTGAACATACAGAATGGATAAAAGAAGATTCCCCAACTCAACATGCTGGTGGAAAAATTATTGAAGGTTTTGAAAAGGTACCTCATAAAATACCAATGATGTCCCTAAGTAACGTTTTTAATGAAAGTGAAATCATTGCTTTTGATGAACGTATCAAAAAAGAAGGCATTTCTCCAAAGTATGTTGCGGAACTTAAAATTGATGGTCTTTCTGTTTCACTACTATACGAAAAGGGAAAATTAGTAAGAGCCGCAACTAGAGGCGATGGAACAATGGGGGAAGACATTACCCATAACGCCAAAACGATAAAGACAATTCCACTTACTTTAAAAGAAGAAGTTGATATTGAAGTCCGTGGAGAAATATTTATGAATAAGAAAACACTTGAAGAAATAAACAGAGTTCGTACTGAAAATAATCAACCGCCACTTCAAAATTGTCGCAATGCCGCAGCCGGTTCAATTAGACAATTAGATTCTAAAATAGCTGCAAGTAGAAAATTAGACACCTTTATTTATCATTTACCAAATCCCGAAGATTATGGTTTAAAAAGTCATAGTGAAGCATTAGCTTACATGCATAAATTAGGCTTTAAAACTAATCCAAACAATAGAGTAGTCAACAATATTACGGAATTATTAGAATTTATTGAGGAAAAAAGAAAATTACGTAAATCATTACCATATGATATTGATGGAATTGTTATAAAAGTAGATAATATTGCCGAACAAAGAAAACTAGGTTTTACAGCCAAGTATCCAAAATGGGCAACAGCCTATAAATTTCCTGCAGAAGAAGTAGTCACAAAACTAACTGATATTATTTTTACTGTCGGAAGAACCGGACAAATTACTCCAAATGCAGTCTTAGAACCCGCAATAGTTGCTGGTTCAACCATCTCAAGAGCTACTCTGCATAATGAAGACTTTGTGAAAGAAAAGGGCTTGAAAATAGGGGACTTTGTTTCAATTAGAAAAGCAGGAGATGTAATACCTGAAGTAGTTGAAGCAAAAACAGAACGTCGTAATGGTTCGGAAAAAGATTTTGTTATGATTACAGAATGTCCTATGTGTAATACTAAACTAGTAAAAAATGAAGGACAAGTTGACTATTTCTGTCCTAATAAAAAATGTCCAGCAAGAAATGTTGAAAGTCTTATTCATTTTGCCTCTCGTGATGCCATGAATATAGAAGGTTTAGGAGACAGGATTATTGAAGACTTCTATAATTTTAACTACATTGCCACAATCGCCGACATATATTGTTTAAAACAACACGAAAAAGATTTAATAAGACTAGAAGGGTATGGCGACAAATCAGTAAATAAAATGTTTGCCTCTATTGAAAATAGTAAACAAAACTCCCTAGAAAGATTAATTTTTGGTTTAGGAATTCCTCATGTCGGAGCAAAAACAGCTAAGGTACTTGCAAGTAAGTTTAAAACGATGGATAACTTTATGAACGCCCCAGAAGAAGACTTAGTAAAAATACCAGATATTGGTGATATTATTGCTAAAAGTGTAGTAAATTATTTCCTAGATCAGCATAATAAAGCTATTGTCGAAGAATTAAAAGATCTCGGCCTTAATATGACCTATTTAGGACAAAAAGTTGAAGAAAATGAAGAGTTTGCTGGTAAGACTTTTGTTTTAACAGGATCGCTAACTTTATTTACCAGAGATGAAGCATCTGAAAAAATAGAACAACTTGGTGGAAAAACATCAAGCTCTGTTTCCAAGAAAACATCTGTCGTTATTGTCGGTGAAAATCCAGGTAGTAAATTTGATAAAGCTAATGAATTGGGAATCCCTGTTTGGACAGAGGAAGAATTTAAAGAAAGACTAGGTGAGTAACCTAGTTTTTATTGAAAAACAAAGCATTTTATGTTATAATAAGCAGCATCTTACAAGTAATTCAGAGATTTCTTTACTAGAGTAAGTTGATAATGATATAATAAGAATAATTGAGGTGATACTATGGCAAAACAAATAAAAGCAGAAGCTTATCAAGAACCAATTGAAATGGAAAATGAAACAGAGGAAAATTTAAACTTATTGGATGAAATGGATATTGATGAAGTAGAAAATAAAGTTACTAAAAAACCAATTAAGAAAACAACAAAATCTAAAAAGAAAAAACAAAAAACGATAAAAGAAGATGAGGAAGAGGATGATAAATCAACTATTTCCCCTAAATTTAACATCTTTATGAAGATATTTAATATTATATTTATTATTGCTTTAATAGTAATGGTAATTATTAGTGCAGACATAATTTGCGTAGCCAAATATAATGTTGGACCCTTCTTTGCGATAAAAACAAATACGTATAAAGATGGTGGGACTAAAGTCTACTATGGAATTGGTTACAAAGTCATTAAGTATAAACAAATAGCTGGTCGTCAGGATACCCAAATTGGTCCTTGGAATATGCCTTATTCGATCACACCAACTGAAGTTGAAGATATTGATTTAGCTATTGAATTACAAAACAATCCATTAGAAACAGGTAATAAATATTACAAACAATATATAAAGATTTCATCTACTATTAAAACAATTAATGAACAAGATAATAAAATGACATTAGAATATACCGATCCCGATGGAAAATACACACTACAAATAAAATGCCCTATGGCTTCATTACCATCAAGACTCCAAGATTTTAAAGAACAACAAGAAGTAATTGTAAAAGGAACAGTAAATAGAATTGCTCTAAAAGGTTCTAAACAACCAAACACCATTTATTTATCAAACTGTTTTGCGGAATAATAAAAAATTGTACTTCGGTACAGTTTTTTTTTCAAAATATTAAAAGAATACTAAAAGTATGATATAATAAGTAAGTTAAAGGAGGAATCCGTTTATGGGAGATAGACTATCAAAAGAAGAAGTTTTGCATGTAGCAGAATTAGCCAGAATTAAAATAAGTGAAGAAGAACTAGAAAAATATCAAATTCAATTAAAACAAATATTAGATAATGTCGATAAAATAAAAGAAGTAGAAGGTTATGATGACGAAATGTTAATTGCCGCTTGGAAAATAGATACTATTTTAAGAGAAGATACACCTGGAGAAATGTTAAATCCAAAACAAGTAATTGAAAATGCACCTCGTCATAGTGGAAACTACATTGAAGTACCAGTTGTAATAGGAGAGGAGGCTTAATATGAAATATTTAAATAAAAGCATTTTAGAATTACATGAATTATTAAAAGAAAAAAAGATTAAGCCTATCGATTTGGTTGAAGAAGCATTAGAAAATATTGAGAAAAATAAAGAGTTAAACGCTTACATAACTTTAAATAAAGAAGAAGCCATGAAACAAGCTCAAGCGCTAGAAAATAAAGAAGTTGATAATATTTTATTTGGTATGCCTATTGCTATTAAAGATAATATTGTCACTAAAGGTCTATTAACTACCTGTGCTTCCCATATGTTAGATAATTTCACGCCAATTTATGATGCCACAGTTATAGAAAAAATTAAATCTAAGAATATGATTATTATTGGCAAAACTAACATGGATGAATTTGCTATGGGATCAACTAGCAGAACTAGTTATTTTGGCGCTCCACTTAACCCTTGGAACAAAACCAAAATATCAGGTGGCTCATCAGGTGGTTCAGCTGTAACAATCGCTTCTCGTGACCTACCATTTGCCCTAGGTACTGATACAGGTGGTTCAATTCGTCAGCCAGCTAGTTATTGTGGAATTGTCGGTATGAAGCCAACATATGGCCGTGTATCAAGATACGGTTTAATTGCCTTTGCATCAAGCATGGATCAAATTGGTCCCATGACTAAAAACGTATATGATAATGCCACTCTTTTAAATGCTATTGTTGGTCGTGATGAAAAGGATTTAACTTCTGCAAATAAAGATGTAGAAGATTTTACTAGATTAATCGGTCAAGACATTTCTGGAATGAAAATCGCTGTTCCCAAATATTTTATGAGCGATATTGTTAATGATGAAATTATAAATAAAGTTAAAGAAACAATCATTTTATTAGAAGAAAAAGGTGCAACCGTTGATTATGTAGATATTAAATATCTAGAACATGCTGTTACCCTATACCAAGTAATTGCATTAGGAGAAGCAAGCTCAAATTTAGCTCGTTTTGATGGTATTAGATATGGTCATGCCAAAGAAAATCCTGAAAATATTCAAGACTTATATTATGGAACTAGACAAGAAGGATTTGGTAGAGAGGTTAAACGTCGTATCATGGTTGGTTCATATATCTTAAGTGGAGAAAACGCTAAAATATATTATAATAAGGCCATGTCTATTAGAGATGATATGCGTAAAGAATTTAAAAAAGTTTTTGCCAATTATGATTTAATTATTGGTCCAACAACCACGACAACAGCTTATAATCAAACAGATTCTATTGATGATCCGTTGAAGAGTTTCTTAGACGACGTTTTAGTAAATCCAGCTAATATGACAGGACTCCCAGGAATGAACGTTCCAATTGGTTTTGATAAAGAGCATATGCCAATTGGACTACATATTATTGGTGATGATTTCTGCGAGGCAAAAATGTATCAATTAGCTAGTAATATTGAAACAACATTAAATCTTGACTTAAATCCTACAGGAGGTGAAGAGTAATGGCAAACTATATTCCTACAATAGGTATTGAAGTTCACGTTGAGTTAAAAACAAAAACCAAAATCTTTTCTAATTCAGTCAATGATTATGGTGAGATGGCCAACTCCTTAACGAATGTAATTGACCTAGGATATCCTGGAACCTTACCAACACTAAATCAAGAGGTAGTAAATTTAGCTATTAAAGCTGCGACAGTTCTAAATTGTAAAATAAGACATCAAATGCACTTTGATAGAAAAAATTATTTCTATCCAGATAATTCCAAAAATTATCAAATTACTCAAAGCAGAACGCCTATTGGTTACGATGGATACGTTGAAATAGAGGTAGATGGTACTAAGAAAAAAATTGAAATTGAAGAAATGCATATTGAAGAAGATACTTGTAAATCAACTCATAGAAGCACTAAAACCCTACTAGATTTTAATCGTGCTGGCGTACCTCTAATTGAAATCGTTACAAAACCATGCATTTCTAGTGGAGAAGAAGCCAAGGCTTATCTAGAAAAATTAAGACAATTACTATTCTATTGCGATATTTCTGATTGTAAGATTGAAGAAGGTTCAATGCGTGCTGATGCCAATGTATCTATCCGTAAAAATATTGAAGATCCACTTGGCACAAAAACAGAAATTAAAAATATTGGTTCAATTACTAATGTCGGTTTAAGTATTGAAAAAGAAATTGCTCGTCAAACAAAACTTTATGACAACAATGAGACTTTCAAAGAAGAAACTAGACGTTATGATGATAAGTTAGGCGATACAGTTCTAATGCGTGTAAAAGAAACTGGTAATGACTATCGCTATTTCCCAGAACCTGATATTCCATTTCTTTATGTAACAGATGAAATGATTGGAGAAGTAAGAAAAACTATTCCAATGCTACCAGATGAGAGAAAAGAAGTATATATATCTAAAGGTGTTACAGAAATAAATGCGACTAAGCTAATTCAAAATAGAAGCCTAAGTGATTACTTTAATGAATTACTATCAGAAGAAATAGATTTTAAGATTGCTAGTAATTTACTTTTAGGAGATATTTCCGCATATTTAAATAAAGAAGATAAGCTAATCACATGTACCACTCTAACTAAAGAGAGATTTATTGAACTTGTTAAAAATATGGAAGATGGTACTTTAACAAGTAAAAATTTAAAAGATATCTTAACTAAAGTATTAGAAGAAACATCGACTATTGCAGACATAATTAAATCATCAGGAATAAAAAATATTACAGATGATTCTGCAATTAGAGAAGTGATTAAAAATATTTTAAAAGACAATTCTTCATCAGTTGCAGACTATAAGGCAGGTCATGATCGAGCAATTAAATACTTAATGGGCCAAGTTATGAAAGAAACAAAAGGGTCAGCTAATCCAAAGATAGCTATGGATATTTTACAAGAAGAACTTAATAAAGAATCTTTATAAATAAAATTGAAAAAGAATCTTACTTAGTGTATAATTAGAATACTAGGATGTGATCAAATGAATTATTTAAAAAGAAACAAAAATATAATTATTGCATTAGTAATATACTTTGTTGCCATATTATTAGGTATTCAAGTAATAAACATATTAGTTCCTAATGAAGGAGCTGCTGTTTATGGTAATCGTTTAGATGGAAAAGTAGAATTAGATAAAGATATTGAAAAACAAGTAGCTAAAAAAGCTGAAGGTGCAACTGATGTAAAATTACGAGTATCTGGACGTATTATCAATATCACCATAAATGTAGGAACTGATGTCTCAAAAGAAGCTGCTAAAGAATATGCTGCCAAAACATTAGAAGCTTTTACAACAGAACAAAAAGCCTATTATGATATTCAATTTTTTCTAGAAAAAGAGGGAGAAGCTGCTGATTTCCCAATCATGGGTTATAAAATCCAAAATGCAGAAAAGATTGCTTGGACAAAGGATAGATAGGAGTAATTATAATGAAGAAAAAAATATTGTATATAGTAATCCCAATTATAATAGCAGCCATTGCTTTTATTGGAGTATATAGATATTATAATAAGGAAGATAAAACAACAACTTTAACAGTAAGTGAAAAAAGATGGGTAGAATCAAACAAAGATCAAGCCTTTGACTTTGAGGTTGTTAATGATTATCCACTATATGGAATGAATGGTTCCGGAGTAATCTTTAACTTTATAAATGATTTCGAAGAAAAAGTTGGTTTAGAATTTAATAAAATACCATACTTAAAGAGCTCTGATGTTCAAACATCAGGCCTTAGAATAAGAATCCTTGATGATGATAAAAAGTTAACAGATAAAGATTTACCTTTATTTACAGATAATTATATTGCTGTAGGTAAACAATATGAAAGAATTAATCACATTAAAGATATCAAAGATATGACAATTGGTGTTTTTAAAGACGATAGCGAAGCCATTAGTTATTACCTAAAAAGTGGTTCAAATCTTTCATACCAAACCTATGAAAAAATAGAAGACTTATACAAGGCCTTAGATGAAGACAAAGTTAAAATGATTATAGTTCCAAATATTATGTATTTAGACTATGTTATTGAAAAAGATAAATATTCAATTAATTATTTCTTTACAGAATATGAAAAACAAATAGTCCTAACATTGAGTGATGACAATAAAAAATTAAATAACGTTGTTAAAAAATACTACAATAAATGGCGTTTAACAAAATATGTTGAAGAATATAATGCTGCTTATTTAGACTATTATTTAGCCAAAAATGAATTAAGTGCTAAAGAAAAATCAGCATTAGTATCAAAAACATATGTATATGGTTATGTTGAAAATGAACCATATGAGTTGAAAACGCATAATAAATTAGCCGGTATAGCTGGAGAATACATTAATAGAATGTCTCGGTTAGGGAATATTGATTTTAAATATAAGAAATATGCCAATAAAAAAGAGTTAGAAAAAGCCGTTGATAAAGGTAAAGTTGATATTTACTTTGATTACTATAATTTAAACAATGATGATTATCTACCTACAGTTTCAACTTTTGTTGAAGATTATGTAGTACTAGGAAAACAAGAAGATAATCATGTAGTTAATTCCTTTGAAGGATTAAAGGATAAAAAAGTCTTAATGCTAAAAGGTAATTCTTTATATTCATATTTTCAAAGTAATTCAAAAGCTAAAATTAAAGCTTATGATGATCTAAAAAGTATGATTAAAGATGCTGGGTCTAACGTATTAGTCGTTGATTATGAAATTTACTCATACTACCAAAATGATAAATTTAAAGATTTTAAACTACTATATAAAGACTCAATGATGAATGACTATAAATTTATGGTTAAAAAAGACAACGAAGCATTCTATGATTTATTTAACTATATAATAGGTACCAACTCATATTATAATTATCGTAATACGGGTATTGAAAATCTACATGCTTCATTATTAGAAGATTCAACATTAGAACAAGTATACACAATTATTTTATCAATAATCTTTATTCCATTAATAATCCTAGGCATAGTAATATTCATAATAAGGAAGAAAAATGAGGTTAAAAAGATTAAAGCTACAGATAGACATAAATATACAGATATGTTAACATCACTAAAAAACAGAAATTATTTAAATGCTAAGATGGCAGAATGGGAAGATTGTAAAGTATTCCCACAATCAATCGTCATGGTCGATTTAAATAACGTAAAATATGTTAATGATAATTATGGTCACGAAGAAGGAGACCAATTAATTATTAAAGCAGCTGGAATTTTAGTAAATACACAACTAGAAAATAGTGAAGTTATTAGAACAGATGGTAATGAATTCTTAATCTATCTAGTTGGATATAGCGATAGACAAGTATCTACCTATACTAAAAAACTAGAAAAAGAAATGAAAGCATTACCACATGAATTTGGTGCTGCTATTGGATATAGTATGATTACAGATGAAATTAAAACATTGGATGATGCTATAAATGAGGCAACATTAGAAATGATTACAAATAAAGAAGAGTACAAATAGAAGGAAGATTAAGATGGAGCAAGCGAGAGGTTTTTTAAAAAAAATTATTGAGTTCTTAAAAAAGCCTGAACTAAGGATTTTACCTGGTCAGCTTGCTTTTTTTCTTGTCTTATCATTAATACCATTAGTTGCTTTAATTGGAACAATAGCTTCATTTCTATCAATCCCAAGTGATTTAGTGAAAGAGGTTTTAGTAAATGTTGCCCCAAAAGAAGTAACAGGAATAATTGCCAATGTTATAAGTGGTAGTGGAATAGAATTCAATTTTAACAGGATTGTATTTATGGTTGTCGCTTTTGTTCTTGCTACAAATGGAACCTATTCGATTATCATAACTTCAAATGAAATATATAAACAAAATAGTAAAAGTTGGGTAAAAAGAAGAATAAAAGCTATTCTAATGGGACTATTATTAATAACTTTATTTTTACTACTACTTATAATGCCAATTTGGGGAGAAACAATATTACAAAATATTTCTACAACCATATCCCCAACTAAACTGACTAGTATAATATATAATACATACAAATTAATACAATATCCATTAATTTTAGTAATTCTATATTATGGAATAAAAACAATGTATATAATTGCCCCAGATGAAAAAATAAAGAGTACAACAACAGTTAGAGGGGCTCTTTTTACAACGATAGGTTGGGTATTAGCTTCTGAAATATATTCATTTTATGTTGAAAAGATTTCCAACTATGACTTGTTTTATGGAAGTGTTTCTAATGTAATCATATTACTATTATGGGTTTATATATTATCATATATCTTTGTTTTAGGGATGATATTTAATGCTAGTAATTATAAACCATCAGAAGAAAAGAAAATAAAAGACTCAACAGAAAATATAACAGATAAAAAGGTATTAGAAAAACCAAAGAATGACGTTTAATCATTCTTTTTTTTGCTGAATATAGAAGATTGAAAAATACAGGATTAAATGATATAATATGGTAGCGAGGTAGAAAAATGAAAAGAATAAAAAATGGATTTAATAATCTAAAAACAAAAGTAAAAAAAGGATTAAAAAAAATCAAGAATGATCATTTAATTGAAAAATACTTTAAGGAAAATATATTATTTGTTGTTTTTGTAATAACAGGAATTATAAATGCCAGCTTATTACGTAGTTTCTGTATGCCTACTCTTGATAGCATCTTTTCAATCCAAGCTATTTTAGCAGATACAGCAATAGTAGTTGTTATTGGTTCATTAGGCTACTTAGTAAAACCTAAGCATCGTTTTGTATATTATATTTCTTTTAATATATTATTAACAGCTATTTGTACGATAAATTCTGTATATTACACATATTATACATCATTTGCATCCCTTTCAATGTTATCATTAACACAATATGTTGGTGAAGTAGGAGATGCTGTAACAGAAAATGTTATTCAATTAAAAGATTTAATTTTTATTATTTCTCCAATTATTATGTTTATTTTGAATCATAAGTTAAAAAAGAAAAATTATTATAAAAGAATTGAGGTTCGTTCTGAACGTAAGAAAAAATGTTTAGGTACTTTAATAACCGGTATCTGTATTGCCGGAATATTTGCCCTAACTCTAACCCCGACAGATGTATCAAGATTAGTTAAACAATGGAATAAAGAGTATATTGTAAAATGTTTTGGAATTTACATATATCAAGGCAATGATGTCATTTCAACCATTCAACCAACGATCAATTCAATGTTTGGTTATGACAAAGCTCATAAATCATTCACTGAATACTTTGAAGATAAGGATGAAGTAAAAACTAATGAATATACAAATATTTTTGCAGGAAAGAATATTTTAGTAATCCATGCTGAAAGTATGCAAACAAATGCCATTGGTATGGAATTTAATGGTCAAGAAGTAACGCCAACTTTAAATAGATTATCTAAAGAGGGGATGTATTTTTCTAACTATTATTCACAAGTAAGTGTTGGAACAAGTTCAGATGCTGAATTAACATTTAATACCTCATTAATGCCTACCAAAAGTGGAACGGCATTTGTATCTTATTCCGATAGAAAATACATTAGTACACCATCACTTTTAAAAGAAAAAGGCTATTATACATTCAGTATGCATGCTAATAATGCTGATTTTTGGAACAGAAGAAACATGCATAAAAGTTTAGGTTATGATCGATTCTATAGTAAATCAGATTATGAAATAACTGATGATAATGTTATTGGTCTTGGTTTAAGCGATAAATCATTCTTTGAACAATCAGTTGAAAAATTACAAAAAATTGATGAAAAATATGATAAATGGTATGGTCTAATGATTATGTTATCCAATCATACTCCATTCTCCGATACCGATAAATATGGTGAATTTCCAGTTGATATAAAAGAAACTATTACCAATGAATCAGGTCAACAAGAAGAAGTAACTTACCCTTACCTAGAAGGTACAAAATTAGGTAATTATTATAAATCATATCATTATGCCGATGAGGCTTTAGGTGAATTAGTTAATCGCTTAGATGCTGCAGGATTATTAGAAGATACAGTCTTAGTAATCTATGGAGACCATGACGCTAGAATATCACGAAAAGAATATAATTATCAAAATAATTATGATAAAGTAAATGATGAGATGTTATCAAAAGATGATGAAACCTTTGTTGAATATGATTCTTATCAATATGAATTAGGTAGAAAAGTACCATTCATTATTTGGACAAAAGATATGAAAGGTACAAAATTAAACCAAGAAGTTAAAAATGTTATGGGTATGTATGATGCCATGCCAACCCTAGGAAATTTATTGGGTTTCTATAACCAATATGCTTTAGGTCATGATATCTTTAATATCAAAGAAAATAATATTGTAGTATTCCCTAATGGAAACTGGGTAACAAATAAAGTTTACTATAATAGTCAAAAGGGAGAATACTTATCACTAGTAAACGAGGCTATCAGCGAAGAAGAGATAAAACAAAATAACGCTTATGCCACAACATTACTAGATGTTTCAAATGATATAATTGTCTTTGATTTATTAAAACCAAAAGAAGATATGACTTTGGAAGAAGAATAGGAGGAAGATATTATGAAATTAAAGAAAAAACCAAAAAGGATTCTAATTGCTATTATAGCTTTTATTGCTGTTATTGCAATTGCAGCTACTACCATTATTGTAGTCAAAAAAATAACCGGTGGCGATGATGTAAAAAAAGTTGAAGTGCTAAAATCGATTGATAAGTATGGTTATCATTTAAAGGACAACAAAGATAAAAAATATAAAGCGATGTTTGAAGAACTAGAAGATATCTTAACAGCCGATGATATATCTGATGAGGAATATGTAAAAAAAATAGCCGAAATGTTCATCTATGATTTTTATTCATTAGATGACAAATCTGCCAAAACAGATATTGGCGGAGTAGAATTTGTTTTACCGGCCAGCCTAGAAAACTTTTTAGTAAATGCCGAAGATACATATTATAAGTATGTAGAGAGTAATATATACAATGAAAGAAAACAAGATTTACCAATGGTTGATACAGTAACAGTATCGAGCGCTACAGAAACAGAATATGTATATAATGCTCAGAAATATAGTGCTTATGAGGTAAAAGTAACTTGGACATACACAGATGAAAAATTTTCAAGCTATCAAAGTGAAGCAACACTTACTTTCGTAAAAGACGATATTAAATATTACTTAGCTGAATTACAATAAGAGACAATAGTCTCTTTTTTCTTTCGAAAATACTTTCAAAGATAAAATTTTAGTGTATAATAAGAGCAGGTGATTTTATGTGGATTTTATATGTTTTTTTGTATATTATTTTGGCAGTAACTTTTACACAATTTTATAAAATTGTTACGAGAAGTTCAAAAAGTGATGGAACATTAACTGTTTTATTACAATCCATGGCAGGAATATCTGCATTATTATTATGTCCATTTTTTAAATTTACTTTTCCAACGGATTGGAAAGTATATTTATTTTTAGGTATTGCGTGCATCTTTTATGCTATATCTGATAGGATTAATACAACGGTTAGAAGTGGAATAGAAGCATCAACATTTAGCATTATTAAACAACTATCAACAGTTTTTATGATCCTAGCAGGTTTATTATTTTTTAAGGAGCCATTTGTATTAAAAAAAATAATTGGTGCAGCTTTAATAATTTTCAGTAATATACTAATATTTTATAAAAAAGGGAAACAAAAACTTGATAAATATGTTCTTCTAGGAATACTTTCAAATATTGCCTTCTCAATTGCTTTGTTTTTAGATGTTAATATATCAGATAACTTTAATTTGGCATTCTACGTTGCCTTAACATTATTAATACCAGCTCTATTTATCACAATAGCAGAGAAGATTAAACTTTCAAATATTAAACAAGAATTTATTAATGGTAACAAAAAAGCGATTATAATAACAAGTGTATGTTGGGGTACAATGATTGTAGCTCAGTTAAGAGCGTATCAGTTAGGTGCTGTTACAACAGTTGCACCACTTTGCGCATTAACAGTAATTGGTAATGTAATAGTAGGGTATATTTTCTTGAAAGAACGTGATGGTTTACTCAAAAAATTATTTGCCGCAATTCTTATTATCATTAGTATTTTGTTGATAAAGCTATAAAGGCAATTGAAAATTTATATTTTATGTACAAAAAAAAGATGTTTTATACATCTTTTTTTTCGTCTTCAGGATTACTAGGTTTATTTTCTTCTGGTGGAGTAGTTTCTTCCGGTTTATCTGGTTTATTATTACCAGAATTTTCTTTGTCATCCTCTTTATCCGTATCGTTATCTTTATCATCTTCCTTGTCATCATCCTTATCAGTTTTACTACTAGAAAGAGTAAGAACTAATGAGCCATTTATTTTATCTATTCTCTTATTAGCAGGATAACTTTGTTCAACAACTACACCGCCATCTCCAACAAACTTAACCGAAATACCAAGACCAGCGGCTTTATTTGTTGCGGCAGCTTCGCTTAATCCAATAAAGCTTGGAAGTAAACTAAATGTACCAGCACCGCCTCTATAAGGACCTTTACCAATTACTTCTTTTTCATATGGTGTATTTACTGAGAAGTTAAATGATTTAATAGCCTTATGTTCAACTAATTCTAAGTTTTCTTTCATAGCTTGAACTACATCTTTTTTACTATTTGAATTAGGTACATAATTATATAATGTCATTCTCATACGTTCATCATATATCATTTGACTATTTCCGTATAAATATAATTGTTGAATATTTATTAATTCAGCTTCATCTGAACTTAAGCTTTTCTTTATAATATCCTTACCAACATTATAAAATTCTAATATTTGTTTTGTTGTAAGATTGGTATCTAAACTATTTGAAATGGTATCAAGAATTTGTGTAAATTGAGTAACTTTGTTAATACCTTTCATTTTATCAATTAAGGCCATAACAATTTCTTGTTGATGTTGAGCTCTACCAAAATCTCCATTTACTAAAGCTTTTCTATTTCTAGCAAATACCAAAGCCTCTTCACCATTAAGTGTTTGTCGACCTGGATTTATACAAACCGTTGTATATCGGCTTGAATCATCAGTACATAACCTTTTTGGAACATCAACTTCAACACCACCAACGGCATCTACTAATTTAACAAGACCCTTGAAATTAATTTTCGCATAATAATCAATCGTAATACCAAAGTAATTTTGAATAGTATTAATCATACAATCATTACCATAGCCAGCAGCGTGAGTAATTTTATTTTCATCTTTATTTGGCCAACATGCAATTGGAACATAACTATCACGTGGAATAGAAATCATTGTTGCATTTAAAGTCTTAGGATTGAATGTTACTAAAATCAATGTATCACCATTAGCAACAGCATTCTTTGATAACACTTCATCTGTAGAATCAATTCCCATTAATAGGATGGTAAATGGTTCAGTAACAGATTTATTAACAGATGATGTTTCAAAAGTAGAAGCATCAGTTTTTTTCATCTCTTTTTCTTTTGAAATAATAACTTTTGTATCAGTAGCAATATCCTCATATCCAGTAATACCAGAATACATATCAGCATAACTACTAGAAATAAATATTGCATCCAACTCCCCAGCATACATATCTACAAGCATAGAGGAATAATTATCATATAAAGTAATTATATTAGAATCATTTAATTTATTAGCTTTAATTATTTCCTGAGGAATAATGTATCCCTCTGGATTTTTTTTATCCTCTAATATACCAATTTCATAATCTTTAATATCTTTTATTGTTTTAGCAGGATCATCAGCCATAGTAAGTAAACTTGATGAATATATAACTAAATCCTTATTAATATTGTCTAACTTACTATATAAATAATTAACAACTATTGATACTGCAAAACATGCGATTATATAGAAAATAGTAAATATTGTAAATCCCACGTGTCTTTTCTTTTGTTTACTTTTATTTTTTTTAGGCCTTCTCATTAATCGTAATTTTAAAATTAAAATTAGATCTATAAAAACCAATATACCAATTACTATATATCTAATCAATGTCTCAACTGATGCAAGTAAGCTTAATACATATATTAAATATCCACTAGACGCGATCGCTAAAATTACTAAAATTAATAGGGCAATAAATCCTATAGATTTCTTCGGTTTTTCCATCTGTTCATTATCTTCTTTTTTCTTACGCATAAACCATCACTCCAATCTTTAAAACCTATAATAAATTATACTTAATTTAACTGAATTTTTCAAGGCTCCTGTAAAAGAAAAAACATTTTTCAAGTAGGTTGTAAAATAGTGTAAAATATTTCGAAATAACCCAAAAAAATTATATACTACAAAAAAACAATGTCGTTTTTTGTTATAATATTATATAAGGAATATGATGGAGGTGTATACATATATGAAAAAGAAAACTATATTTTTTCTAGTTTTATTATTCACAGCATGTTTAAATATAAAAGAAACATACGCCTATTCATCAAATGATTATGTTAACAGACAACTATGTGGCAATTTTGAAGTTGCAGAAGCGAAAGCTGATGGAACTCTAGAACAAAAAAGTTGCCATGCCAATTTTGATCAAGCAACTGTTGCTATGCATGCAGATGGTCGTGATAATTTAGTTGTTTTAGGTGGCACCCCTGGAAATGTTAAGATTTTTGATGCCACAACGGCATTAGTTGATTTTACTCCGCAATCAGGACGTATCTATATGTATGATGATATAGAATTAAAAAGTGAGCATTCATATATGTCTGGCTCACCAACCTATGGTGCGGTTGATGGTGCTTTCCTAGGAACTGGTTATTCTCAATCAGTTAATACTTTTACTTATCATGTAAAAGTTGGTGGTTTTGATGGTTGGGTCAGAGCTGGTTACATAGAAATTGTTCCATTGATTTGGGTTAAATCAACAAGTACGTATTCAGTAACTAATGAAAGTATTAGACATAATTATGTAACAAAGATTCAAGAGACAGCTACCACTAATGGAGGAAATACAATTGGTCCTAAGCCTAGTATGTTAGCAGTAGGTGACTACTATAGTTATGATGGTCATTTCTTCTACAAAAACTTAGAGGTAATGTTAAAGGACTATTTGGCAAACAATACTAATAACTCTGTAAATAAGGATAAACCATACTATAATTATTATCAGTTTTTACCAAGTCATACTAAAACTACTTATTCTAGTATTAACATTGATGAATATATTAGAAATAACTTAGGATATAAACGTGATGTTTTTGGAACTACTGCTTTAAAAAAAGATGATATAAATCCATCTCGTTTATACGGAAAAGGAACATTCTTCTATAATGCTCAAGAAGTATATGGAACTAATGCTTTATTTGCTTTAGGTGTTAGTAGAAATGAAACAGGTAACGGAAGAAGTAACTTAGCCATAAATAAAAATAATGGTTTTGGATTAAATGCCGTTGATTCTAGTCCAACTGAATCAGCCAATTGGTATGCAGCATTCTCATCTAGTATTTTAGGATTTGCTAATAAGTGGGTAACTTATGGCTATTCTAAGCCAACTGATTGGCGTTACTATGGAGGCCAAACCGGAAATAAAAATGTTGGTTTTAATGTAAAGTATGCATCAGATGTCTTCTGGTCAGAAAAAATGGCTGCCAATTATTATTCGATCGATAAGGCCTTATCTTTACAAGATTACAATTTTTATCAATTAGGAATTACAACGACTTCTTTCCCAGCAAGACTTGGACCTTCAACAGCTACTAAGGCCGTTTACAATTATAAAACTTCAGAAAATGCAGTTGTAATTGTTGACGAAGTAGAAGGAACATCAGTAAATGGTAATACTAAATGGTATAAAGTTGTCAGTGATTTAAATATCGATGCAAGTGGTAACGCCATAACTTCAGGTCCATATAACTGGAATGGTTATGTTTATGTGCCTGCTGCTTATATTATGAAAATCAATGAAGGTGAGAATGGTTACATTTCACCAAATGATGTAACTCCATATCAAGATAAGGATTATACCTATGATATATATACTAATACAGAAACTATGAAACTTGCTCCTAAAGTAGCAATTTCTACAAAAGAGACAATGTATTATTATGATCCTACACTTTTAAGTGCCAAAGGACAAACACTATTAAAAAATAGATATGTTATGGTTTTCACAACTGCCTATAATAAAGATAAACAACCAGTTGCTTATTTAGTAACATCGGATTATAAATATGATCAAAAACACTGGGTAAGCGCAGATTCTATTAAGTTTGTATCAAGTAAATACGGTCAAGCTAGTGTTACTGTACCAAATACAAATACCTATACAATTATTAATCCTACCACGGTTGATTCGCTATCAACACATTTCAGTGGATTATATCATTATAATTATGTACCAATTTTAGAAGAAAAAAATGTAGATGGTTACTTATGGTATCGAGTACCAGTAGATTTAAGTGGTACAACATTAGAGTTTGGTTGGACACTTGCATCAGCAGAAAATGTTAAGATAGATGTTTATGAATATAAAACAAGTAATCAAGAACCAAGTATCTATGCCGAAGACAAGATCTTTATCCAAGGAACAACATTTGATCCTAGAAAGAATGTAAGTGCTTATGATAATGAAGATGGCGACATTACTAATAAAATAAAAGTTATCTATAACAATGTTAAAGAAAATGAACCTGGAATATACCAGGTTACATATGAAGTAACCGATGCGCATAATGCTACAGTTACTAAGACAATAACAATAACAGTCATTAAGGATGAAGAACCGGTAATTACTGCCTCTGACATTACAATGCGTCTAGGTGAAGAAAAACCAAACCTATTAGAAAATGTTACTGCTACAGATAAAGAAGATGGTGATATTAAAGAAATTACTGTTGATGATTCAAAAGTAGACTATAATAAACCAGGTGCTTATCCAGTAGTTTATAAAGTAAAAGATTCATCTAATCATGAAGTAGAAAAGATAGTTACTTTAACAATTTTAGATAAAGCTCCACCAGTAATTAATGCAACTGATAAAACAATCACAGTTGATTCTTTATTCAATGAATTATTAGGAGTAACAGCTAAAGATTATGAAGGTAATGATATTACTAAAGATATTAAAGTAATCAAAAACAATGTAGATACTTCTAAAATAGGCACTTATGAAGTAACTTACGAAGTAATCGACAAAAACAACAAGACAACAACTAAAACAATCAAAGTAACCGTTACAGATAAGGAAGAAAGAGAAGGTACTTTCTATTTCGATTATCTTGATAAAATAAATAACGAATTAAAAATGAGAGGTTATTTAACAATTAATGGAATGAACAATACCCTAAACGAAAATATCTCTTATAAAGTAATATTTACAGATACAAAAGATAAGACAAAAGTATATGAGCAAAAGGCAACTAGAATTATGAATTTAACAGGTATTGATAGACCAATATTCTCACCAGACGGAAAAACATATACCCATGCTTGGTTCGAGATAATTATTGATATAGACACACTTCCACTTGGAAATTATACAATGGAAGTTCAAGCAGAAAGTGATAAATATTTCTCAAAATCCCTAGTAAATAATAAGTTATACAAAACAGAAATAACCGGATTTACTGGTAAAAATCATAGTGTTAATATTAAAAATAATTATAGTAATAGAACTAGTGCTGTAACACTTTACATAAGAGAAAAACAAACACCTGTAAAAACGGTAGGCAGTTACTACAATCAATATGATGTCTGGAGAACATTAGAGTTTGAAAATAATAAATTACATCTAATGGGAGCTACTTATTCATATGGAATGGATTTATCAAAAAATAAATCAGTAACAAGAAAAATAGTCTTTGAAAACAAAGAAACATACAAGACTTATACATTTGATTTAGGAAGTGTTACAGATGGATTATATACAGTAGCATTACCAGTATCTGATAATTTAGATAAGACAAGAGCTTGGTATAATTCAATAATAGATATTAGTTCTCTCCCAAAAGGAGATTATAAAATATATATTACAACTTATTCAAATATAACAGATTATTCTGAATTTACAGATAACCTTGGTAGAAGTCTAACAAATAAAAAGGCAACTATTAATGGTAAAAACTATCAGTTTAATCTAAATATTAATGAGGGTAACTCAATTGAATTAAAGGTGGCATAAGCCATCTTTTGGTTTATATATTAGGTAGAATTATTTGAAATACTTGACAAATTGTAAAAAATATGTAAAATATATGTACGTGAGGAGATATAAACATCATGTGAGCTATCTCGGGGTAAAACCTACACAGTTATTAAAGTAATTGGAGTCACGAACATATTTCGTTCGTGGCTTTTTGTATGTTCTACACGAATGAAATAATATAACTATAAGCTATATCGAAACAGGAATTATTTTAGTAATAATATTTAGTGAGTATGTATAAGTATTAATATGAGCTACATAGGGATTAATATCCTACACGGGCAATAAGCACGGAGTCACTATTCTTTTTAGGGATGGATTCTGTGCTTTTATTGTATGTAAAATTAATCTAATGGTATTAAATAATATTGTATTCAATGATATAATTAACGTGATAATAACCTCAAACTAAAAAAATAAAAGGAGTGTGATATTTATGGCAATAATAGAAGTAAAAAAACTATCTAAAACTTTTAAAGTAAAATTAAAAGAAAAGGGATTAAAAGGAAGTTTAAAATCAATCATCAAGCCAAAATATAAAACTGTAAATGCAGTTAAAGATATAAGTTTTGAGGTAGAAAAGGGAGAAATTATTGCGTTCATTGGACCTAATGGAGCGGGTAAAAGTACAACAATTAAAATGATGACCAGCATACTATATCCTGATAAGGGAACAGTTAAAGTTTTAGGTTATAATCCAGTTAAAGATAGAAAAAAGTTAGCATACGAAATTGGTACTGTATTTGGACAAAAAGAACAATTATGGACACATTTAACTCCATATGATAATTTTAAATTCTTTGGCGCAATTTATGATATACCTGAGGCAGTAGTTGAGAAAAAAATTGAAGAACTAAAGATGCTGTTTGAATTAGATGAATTTATAAATACGCCGGTTAGAAATTTATCTTTGGGACAACGAATAAGATGTGAAATTGTTGCGTCCCTAATTCACGAACCAAAAGTATTGTTCCTTGATGAACCAACGATAGGACTAGATCCTGTTGTTAAAGAAAATATAAGAGCTTTAATCAAACGAATGAATAAAGAATACAAAACCACTATTTTCCTAACCAGCCATGATGTTGGAGATATAGAAAAACTATGTAAGAGGGTTATTATAATTAATAATGGCCAAGTAGTTCTAGATGATACAATGGAAAATCTAAAGTATCATTATTTGAATAAAAAGATTGTTGAAGCAAAGATGAAAGAAAGAGTTAATCTTGATGATGAAGAAGGAATTACTATATTAAAAGATAAAGGTTATAACTTAAAAATTGAAGTAGATACCACCAAAAGAAGAGTTGCGGACGCTTTAAAATTATTAAATCCAGATAATATTGTAGATATAAATATTTCTAATATCCCGTTAGAAGAAATAATTAGTAATATTTATAAGAATAAGGATTAGTATGAAAAAATATCTATTTATTATTAAAACTCAAATAATGAGTAATTTACAATATATCTTTAATATAGTATTTGGTTTCATAGGATACTTTATAATGTTGTTTATATTATTTAACTTATGGCAATATCTTTATAGTGATCCTAATGAATTAATTAATGGTTATAACATGAATCAGATGACCTGGTATGTTATTATTACAGAAATATTATGGATGACCCTTGGAGGAAGAAAATTTTGTACAAAGATTAGTAATGATGTAAAAAGCGGTAATATTACTTATAATATTAATAAGCCATATAACTATGTTACCTACTGTTTATCAACTCATATTGGCAATATGACTATTAAAGGAATTATTTATACTTTATTAGGTATACTAACAGGATATTTATTTTTAGGTAGTTTCCCTAACTTAAGCGTTTTAGGCATTGTTTTTGTCATTATAACAGCAATATTTGCCTCAATCATCAGTACATTATTAATAATTTTTATAGGTTTAATAGCTTTTTTCCTTGAAGACTCCGGACCATTTTATTGGTTGTATAGTAAGGTTATCTTAGTCTTAGGAACAATATTTCCTATTGAATATTTTCCTAGTTTTATTCAAAAAATACTAAATTATAGTCCAGTATATGTAGTCAGTTATGGCCCAGCTAAATTATTCGTAGACTTTTCATGGGATAAAGCAGTAACCATAATAACTGCACAAATTATATATATATTTATAACCTATAGTATTTGTTATTTAATTTATAGAAAGGGAGTGAAGAGAATAAATGTTAATGGCGGTTAAAAATCAAATTAAAGTAACCATATTATCAATAAAATATGCCATAATGAGAGAAATGCTAAATAAAGCAACTTTTATATCAAACATTATATTCATGGTTTTAAATAATGCATGTATGCTTGTTCAATGGGTAGTTTTATTCTCTATAAAAAGTAATATGGGGGGTTATACATTTAAACAAGTCCTACTTTTATGGGGAATGGCCGCAGGAGTATATGGCGTTTCACACTTCTTCTTCAAAAAATGTTTTAGTTTATCGGATACAATTAATAGTGGTAAATTAGATGCCTATATTGTTCAACCCAAAAATATTTTAATATCTACTATAACTTCAGATATTGAAGTTTCAGCTTTAGGGGATATGTTATTTGCAATAATCGTCTATTTCATTTATGGATTTACACCTTTAGGATTTTTCTTATTTATATTCTTCTTAATAACAGGAGGATTAATGTTAACAGCTATTTCTATAATTTTACATAGTCTAAGTTTTTGGTTTAGTAATGCAGATATGGTTGCAGATGTTGGGAATTCATTAATGATTAATTTTGCTACTTATCCCGATGGGATATTTAAAGGAATAACCAAATGGTTACTATATACTTTAATACCGGTTGGTATTGCAAATTATATTCCTGTAAAGGTAATAACTGAATTTAATCCGCTCCTTTTTACTATAAATATATGTGTTTGTATAATATTAATAATATTAGCCAACATGACATTTTATAAAGGATTAAAAAGATATGCATCTAGTAATTTAATGAATGCTAGAATCTAATAAGCAACTTTAACAAATTTATTAAATATCTCATTAACAATATCATAGATATGATGCAATTAAATCGAGATTATAGTATGAACATACAAAAAGGAAAACGACTTATCAAAAGTCGTTTTCCTATCTAATTATATCTAAAGTAATTTTTGTGCAGAATGAAATCCATTTTCCATCATATGAATTACTATTACATACACTACCACTTGTAGTAGAACCATTAGGGCAACTATTAACCCAATTTGCAACTATTGTAAATCCTGGATTCTGAGACTTAGTAGAAGCTAACACTTGCTCTCCTGTATTTCCAACGCCTACAAAGAAAGTTTTACCTTTAGATGTATCACAACTTTGAGCAGGAGGGGTAGAACCGCCGCTATTTCCACCAGAAGAACCACCATTGTTAGAGCCACCTCCAGAAGAACATTTTCCAGTACTTAGTGTTACTGTAACTGTTGCTCCTTGGGATGCCTTAGAACCGGCTTTTAATGACTGTTTAACAACTTTACCCGATTCTACACTATTACTACAAGCATATACAAAATTGTAATTAAATCCAGCATTCTTCAAAGTAGAAGAGGCTTGACTTTTAGTTGAACCAACAACATTAGGAACAACAGATTCCTTACCATCAGAGATAACTATAACAATTACATCATTATTCTTAATAGTTTCTCCATTTTTATATGAATAACTAATTACATTACCAGCAGCAACACTATCACTAAATTCATGTTGTTCCTCGTATTTAATTCCATATTTATCAGCCCATTCCTTAAACTGATTAACATCATCAAACTTACCCATCTTCAATTTACCACGAGATACTACAACTTTAATTAAGTCGCCCTCAGCAACTTTATCACCTTTTTTGTAATTAGCGCTGATAACATTATTTTCTTTGACGGTGTCATCATATTTATCACTAAATTCTAACTTTAATTTATTAGCAATAACCCATTCAGTAATTTCAGTCATTGACATACTAGTTAAATCAGGAACCTTAATTTCAGGACCTTTACTAAGTGAAACAATAATGGTTTCTCCATCAACTTTAACCATCTTACCAGGTTTAATACTTTGAGTAACAACAAGTCCTTTTTTTACCTTACTAGAGAAGACATCTTTAAACTCATAATTTAAATGATTTTGTTTCAAATAAAACATCGCTTCAAATTTACTCATACCACTTAAATCCTTAAGTTTAACTTCACTAAATTGTAACTCTTCACCATATGAGAAAATTAATTTTAATTCTTCATTTCGTCTCATATTACCAGTTTTACTTTGTTCAACAACAGTATTTACCATTTTGGTTGATTCAATAAAATCAACATGAACATTAGTTAAATGATTCTCTTTTATAAATTCTAGTACTCGTTCACTATCCCAAGACACCATGTTAGGAATAACAACTTCCTTATCAGGATTAGGCCCTTCACTAACTGCAACGGTTAATGTTTTAACATCTTTAATTTTAGTACCAGCTTTTACATCCTGTGAAATAATGTGGTATTCAGGAATCATATCACTATATTCATAATCCTGAACCACATTAATTTTATTAGCTTCGCTCCATTTAATAACCTCAGTCAATTCTTCCCCGCAAAAGTTACTAACTTCTAGATTCGGAAAAGTTATAATCTGAAAAGTCATTAACATTCCAAAGACAAAGTATCCAAGTAATATAAATGAACTTATAAAAAAGCCACTCTTATTCTTTCTATTAGTTGTAATTGATACTGATACAAAAAACAATGTAAATAACATCAGTAGTAAACTATTAATTAAAGTTATAATAGAATTAGTCTGTGTATAAAATAAACTAATTATAAAATAAGCTAAACTAGTAAGTAACACTAGTATTAAGAAAGTATGCACAAAAGGATGTTTAAAATTCTTTTTATCTCTTTCTAATGCCATTGCTTTTTCCTCATGATATTTTTCCCTTGATACTATATTTTTTTCCTTCTCAGGACGCTTATCAAAAGATTTGCCTTCGTGAATAACTTTATCTATCTTTTTATCTTTCGTATTATTATCAGCTGTAATCCTAACAAGGTTTCGATCATCATCATTTTGATTTATATTAACTTTAGGTTTAGTAGTCTTCTTTTGTGAACTACTATTTTTAGTTTTTTTCTTACTCATTAGATACCTCCATTATTATATATATAATTATATAATAAAAAGTTATATTTTTAAATAAGTACTAGATATTTAAACGTCTATTTTTGTAAAGAAAGTGTAAATAAGCAAATATCTTGATTTATAATGAAAAAGTGCTTGAATTGTGTTACAATATTTTTAGAAAATGAGATAGGGTGGTAAGATGAATAAGTATATAAAAGAAAATTTTAGTAAAATAATCAGTATTTTTATTTTACTTCAACCAATATTAGACTTATTAACTGGATTATGCGTAAACTTATTAGATATAAATATTACGATTGGCATTATTATCAGAATGTTATTTTTAGTATTTATCATTTTCACAACCACCATTGTTTATAAAAAGAAAACATCTTTAGTAGTCTACTTAAGTGTCTTAATTTATTCACTATTATATTTACTAGGTGTAATCATTTATAAAGATGGAGTAGTATTTACTGAGTTACAAGGATTATTAAAAGCACTTTATTTCCCATTAATATTAATATCTTTATATGATTTAAGAGAAGAATTTAGAATAAGTAGCATGACATTATTTACCACTTTATTTATGTATTTAGTGTTGATACTCATCCCAAATATCTTAGGTATTGGCTTTGCCAGTTATGAAGTAGCTAAAGAAGGAAATTTAGGATTCTTTAATGCCGCTAATGAAATAAGTGCTATTATTGCTATACTAACACCACTAATGTTTATAATTATTAAAGACTTAAAAAGTAAATTTTTAAAAATTATTTTCCCTTTAATTTATCTAATTGTAATACTAATCATTGGAACCAAGACTCCATTACTTAGTTTATTAATCACAATCGGTATGGCTTTTTTATACTATGTCGTAACTTGCATCAAGAAAAAAACTTATAAACCAATTTTTTATGTAGGAACAATTGTTATTATTGCTTTAACCAGTTTGTTACTAATTTTACCTAAAACAACATTTTATAAAAATATAAAAATTCACTTAGATTTTTTAAAGGTAGACAGCATTGTTGATGTATTTAAGAATAAAGAGTTAATAGATCATTTTATCTTTAGCCAACGTTTAACATTCTTAGAAGATAAAGCCGAAATTTATGCGGATGCCTCTTTCTATGAAAAACTCTTTGGAATAGGGTACACAGAAGATAAAACAACAATGAAATTAATTGAAATGGATTATTTTGATATTTTATATAGTCATGGAATTATAGGCTTTATCCTTATCTTTTCAATTTATGGCTTAGTTTTATATCAAATAATGAAAGAACAAAAGCAAAGAAACTTTAAAAATTATATGCTAAAAGTAAGTCTTTTATTAATAATTATTCTTTCACTTCTAACAGGGCACATTATAACCGCTCCAGCGGTAAGTGTTATTGCGATAGCTCTAATAATAGAGTTATATCCAAGAAAGAAGAAAGATTTACTTTTTACAGCAGTTGATTTCAACATTGGTGGAATCGAAAAATCTCTAATTAGTCTTTTAAATCAATTTGATTATAATAAATACAATATCACTGTTGTACTTGAGAAAAAGCAAGGAACTCTTTTACCAAATGTTAACCGAAATGTTCATCTAGAAGAAGTAAAAGTTTCAAATCATAAAAATGTTTTTCTTAGAAAAGGCTTAAACTTCTTTCGAAAACTTGTATTTACAATTTTAAATTATAATAAATATGATTGCAGTTCTTGTTATGCAACATATAGTCTAAGTTGTAATAAACTCGCTAAAGTTGCTTCCAAAAACACACTATTCTTTATTCATAGTGATTATACTTTAATTTATAAAGATGAAAAAGAATTCTATAAATTCTTTGAAGAAAGAAAAGTAGATGAGTATCACAAAATCATTTTTGTCACCAACGAAGCTAAAGATAATTTTGTAAAAAAATATAAAAATCTAAAAGATAAATGTGCCGTTTACGCAACCTTCGTTGAAGTAGATGATATCTTAGAAAAAAGTAAAGAAAAAATTACTGTTAAGAAACCACGTGGTAAAAAACTTTTAGTCTTTGTAGGTCGCCTAGAAGATCATTCAAAAAAGGTATCTCGTGCTATTAACTTAGTGAAAGAAATTGATAACATTGCTCTATGGGTAGTAGGAGACGGACCAGATAGAAAAATGTATGAGGAACTAGTTAAAAATGAAAAACTTGAAAAGGATGTAACTTTCTTTGGAATGCAGAAAAATCCATATCCATATATTGCCGCAGCAGACTATGTAATTTTAACATCCGATTATGAAGGATTCGCTCTGATTTATCAGGAAGCTATCATTTTAAATAAAGAAATTATTGGTACTATTGATGTAAGCGATTCACAAATGAATATAGGAAAAGACTTTGCTTTTATTGTTTCTAAAGATGAAAAAAAGATGATTAAGGAAGTAAAAGAAATTCTAAAAAGTAAAGGAAAAATGAAAAAAGTAGATTATAAAAAGATTCAAAAAGAACGTTTTGAGAGTCTAGAAAAGATTTTTAATGAGGTGATCATCTAATGCCAAAATTTAGTATTATTATTCCTGCTTATAATATTGAAAAATATATTGATAAGTGTTTAAAAAGTGTATTTAATCAAACATATACAGATTATGAAGTTATAGTTACTGATGATGGATCTACTGATCAAACAGTAGAAAAAATTAAAAATTATGATGTTAAATTTATAGAAAATAACCATGTTGGTGTTAGTGAAGCTAGAAACATTGCCATCAAAAAAGCCCAAGGAGAATACCTTGTCTTTTTAGACAGCGACGATTGGTGGGATAAGGATTTATTAAAACATCTTGCTAGTAGTAGTAAAAACAATCCCGATTTAATCAGATTCCAAATGCGCACAGTAACAGAAACCGGCGAAAAAAAAGATTTTAAAGAAGCAGCATTTACAGGTAAAAGTGGGGAAGAGGCCTTTTCATTAGTAACTAAATTTCACTTTGTTGATGCGGCTTGTTGTTATGCCATAAAAAGAGACTATTATGTAGAAGAGAAATTTGCTTTTGCCAAAGGAAGAGTCCATGAGGACTATGGACTTATGCCTTTAATAATAATTAAAGCTAAATCTGTTAATTGTATTTCATATGTTGGTTACAATTACTTTAGAAGAACAGAAAGTATTATGAATAACCCAGACTATAACTGGATAAAAAAGAAAACAGAAGATTGTTATTATCACTACTTTAAATTAATTGAGGAAATAGACAAAACAAATTTAGATAGTAAAGTATTTAAAAGTTTTATCGCTAACACCTTAATATTAAAAATTTGTTCATTAAATAAAAAAGATTATAAGGAATACAAGAAAAAATTAAAGAAAAATAATGTTTACGATAATATACTTGCTGATACTTTTTCAAGAAAAGTTAAAAAGCAATTGTTAAAAGTATCACCAAAATTGTATTACAAAATTGTTAAATAGGTAGAAAGAAGTGTTAATATGCCAGATATTAGTATAATTGTTCCAATTTATAATGCCGAAAAATATCTTGATAAATGTCTAGATTCTTTAGTTAATCAAACAAAAAAAGAACTAGAATTTATTTTGGTAAATGATGGTTCAACTGATAATTCTGAAAAAATAATAAAAAAATGTACAGATAAAAGAATTAAATATTTCAAAAATAAGAATCAAGGAATTGGCAAAACCAGAAACTTTGGAATTGAAAAAGCGACTGGTGAATATTTAATGTTTTTAGATAGCGATGACTATCTTTCCACAGATGCCTGTGAAAAACTTTATAAAAAAGCTACAAAAGAAAAGCTAGATATGGTTGTCTTTGATTTTTATCGTGTAGAAAAAAAGGAACTAGCTCCAGTTATTATTCCAGATTTTGTTAACTCATCATTAAAAGAAAATAACAATTTATTATTAGATATAAACTTAGGTCCATGTAATAAATTATATAAAAGAGAAGTAATTACTAATAATAACATCAAATTCCAAGAAAATTTAAAGTACGAAGATACTACCTTTGTAGTTGAGACAATTTACAATTCCAAGAAAATTGGCAAATTAAATGAATTTCTTCATTATTATGTTATTCATAATCAAAGTGAAACAACTGTAAGGGATGAAAGAGTTTTTGATATTATAAAAATAGTTGATATAGTAAGAAAATATTTAAAAGGTAAAAACTTAGATGAAGTAGTAGATAAACTAACGGTTAGAATATTAACTAACTATACTATCCAACAACGTAATCAAATAGATAAAAAAGTAGGGATGAAGTTCATCAATGAAGCCTTTGCCTATCTAAAAAAAGAAGTACCAGATTATAAAAATAATAAGTATTATGAAAATAGAGGCTTTTTAAGGAAATCAATTGAAAAAAGCCAATTATTATCCAGGCTTTATTGTAAATTGTATAAAAGTTAAAATATGTGTTAAAGAGACAACAAAATACAAAGCATTAATATAGAGATTTAAAAAAATGAAATAAATTATTATAAAAAAGCAAAAACAAAAATTAAAAATTTTGTTTTTTTGTTGAAATATAAGCCAAAAAATTTACAAACAATGGCTATTGTGATAAAATGAAATTGTCTATTATCGATAAAATATGCAAAGGTAAAACTAAGATAATAGTTTTTATAGGGAAAGAGGTAAAATAATGAAAAAAGACATATTTAAAGACAAAGTTCTATTAATTACAGGAGGAACAGGATCATTTGGAAACGCCGTACTAAAACGTTTTCTAGATAGTAGTCTAAAAGAAATCAGGATATTTTCAAGAGATGAAAAGAAACAAGAAGATATGAGAATAAAATACAACAATGATAAATTGAAATTTTATATAGGAGATGTAAGAGATTATAGAAGTATTGACGATGCCATGGATGGTGTAGATTATATTTTCCATGCGGCAGCTTTAAAGCAAGTACCATCTTGTGAATTCTTTCCAATCCAAGCCGTTGAAACTAACATATTAGGAACAAATAATGTTTTGGAAGCAGCAGTAAATCATAATGTCAAAAAAGTAATAGTATTAAGTACTGATAAAGCTGCATATCCAATTAACGCCATGGGTATGAGTAAGGCTTTAATGGAAAAGGTAGCTGTAGCAAAAGGAAGAAATTTAAACGAAGAACAAACTATTATTTGTAGAACAAGATATGGTAATGTTATGGCATCACGTGGTTCAGTTATTCCACTATTCTGTGATCAAATAGAACAAGGGAAACCACTTACGATAACTAACCCAGAAATGACAAGATTTATGATGACGTTAGAAGATGCTGTAGACTTAGTAATTTATGCTTTTGAAAATGGAAAACAAGGAGATTTATTTGTACAAAAAGCTCCAGCAGCAACAATTGATGTATTAGCTCAAGCTGTAAAAGAATTGAAAAATTCATCTGCTCCAATCAAGCATATCGGTTCAAGACATGGAGAAAAATTATATGAAGTTTTAGTTACAAAGGAAGAAATGGTTGGTGCTGAAGATCTTGGTGATTACTATAGGGTTCCAGCGGACAACAGAAACCTTAATTATGCTAAATATGAAAATAATGGGGATAAGAAATTAGATAAGGTAGAGGAATATAACTCTCATAACACTAAGAGATTAGATGTTGAGGGAATGAAAAAATTATTACTAAAACTAGATTTATTTAAGTAGGTGAAATATGAAAGTACTTATTACTGGCTCCAATGGTTTTATTGGAAAAAACTTAAAAGCACACTTATGTGAACGAGAAGATCTTGAAATTATTGAATTTGATAAGGAAGATTCCTTTGATAAAATAGAAAAAAGAATTAATGAAATAGATTTTATTTTCCATTTAGCAGGCGTTAATCGCCCTCAAACAAGTGAAGAATTTTATGAAGGGAACTCCGACTTAACAAAAAAAATAGTTGACTTAATAAAAGATAAAGAAATTCCTCTTTTAGTTACATCTTCTATCCAAGCCATTAAAGATAACGATTATGGAAAAAGTAAAAAAATAGCTGAAGATTATATTAAAGAAAATTTAAGTAAATATTATATATTTAGACTTCATAATGTATTTGGTAAGTGGTGCCAACCTAATTATAATTCTGTAGTTGCAACATTTTGTTATAATATAGCCAACGATTTAGATATAACAATAAATGATGAATCTACTTCGTTAGATTTAATATATGTAGATGATATTTGCTATGAATTTGAGAAAATATTAAATGGTAAAGATCCAAGTGAACAAATTGATGGAATATGCTATATTAATCCTAGATATAATGTTACTTTAGAGTATATTGCAAAAAAATTATATGAATTTAAAGAAAGCATGAATTCAATTTATGTCCCAAATACAGGAGATGAGTTTACTAAAAAACTATATTCAACATTTATTAGCTATCTACCCCTTGAAAAAACATATTGTTCAGCTAAGAAAAATGTTGACGAAAGAGGCAGCTTTACAGAGCTTGTTAGAACAAAAGAATGTGGTCAATTTTCTGTATCTTTTAGTAAATCAGGGATAGTAAGGGGAAATCACTATCATCATACTAAACTAGAAAGATTTATTGTTATTAAAGGAAAAGCTAAAATAGGTTTTACAAACGTTATAGATGGGTCCCACTATGAATTTATAGTTGATGATTCTGATATCAAAGTTGTAACAATCCCAGTTGGCTATACACACAATATTGAAAATATTGGTGATGATGAAATGATTCTGGCTATTTGGTGTAATGAACTATTTGATAAGGCAAAACCAGATACATATTTTAAAAAAGTTTAATGTTTAATGCAAAATAATAAAAGTAAGAGAAAGAAGGTAAAAAATGGAAAAATTAAAAGTTATGGTTGTTGTAGGAACAAGACCGGAAATAATAAGATTATCAGAAGTAATTAAAGCTATTGATAAATATTTTAATTTAGTTTTAGTGCATACTGGCCAAAACTATGATTATACCCTTAATGATATATTTTTTGAAGAATTTGGTTTAAAGAAACCGGATTATTATTTAGATGCGCCAGGAAAACATTTAGGAGAAACAGTTGGAAATATTATTTCAAAAACATATGAAGTTATTTCAAAAGAAAAACCAGATGCATTGTTAGTATTAGGTGATACTAATAGTTGTTTAGCTGCATATTCTGCTAAGCGTTTAAAAGTACCTATATTCCATATGGAAGCAGGAAACAGATGCTTTGACTTTAATGTTCCAGAAGAAATAAATAGAAGAGTAGTTGATCACGTAAGTGACGTTAATTTAGCGTACACAGAAAATGCTAGACGCTACTTAATAAACGAAGGAATAAAAAATGACTTTTTATATGTGACAGGTTCACCAATGAAAGAAGTTTTATTTAAAAACATGAAAAGTATTAATAGTTCAACTGCTTTAACAAAACTTGGGTTAGAAAAAAATAAATATTTCGTAGTAAGTGCACATAGAGAAGAAAATATTGATATTCCTAAAAACTTTGAAAGCTTAATGAACAGTTTAAATAAAGTTGCAGAAAAGTATCAGATGCCTATTATTTTTTCAACCCATCCACGAACT
The DNA here is from genome assembly GCA_964616405.1 of uncultured Mycoplasma sp. GTDB lineage: Bacteria > Bacillota_I > Bacilli_A > RF39 > UBA660 > JAEDES01. The sequence continues at coordinate 41,324 of CAZTRE010000001.1, forward strand.
GCCAAAAGAATTAAAGAAAGTAATATTAAATTAAATCCATTAATAAGAAATCTTGAACCATTAGGATTCTTTGATTATGTTAATTTACAAAAAAATGCTTATTGTGTTCTTTCTGATAGTGGAACAATCCCAGAAGAAAGTGACATTTTAAATTTCCCTGGTATCTCAATGAGAACAAGTACAGAAAGACCAGAAGCACTTGATGCAGGAAGTATCGTTTTAGGTGGAATTAATGAACGCGATATTTTAAATGCCATTGAATTGGCTGTAAACTCTAAAGAGGAAAGAGAAGATAATTTAGTAAGAGATTATAAAGATACCAACGTTTCCCTAAAAGTTGTAAAGATTATTCAAAGTTATTATAATATAGTAAATAGTAGAACTTGGAAAAAATAATTATTTAATATATGAGGTGTAAGTATGAGAAAATTCATAAAAACATTTTTAAAAAGCTTAGGATTCATAACTTATGAAGAATTAAATAACTTTAATGTTTCATACAATAACCTATATAAATTATTAGAAAACAAAGTATGTGAAAACAAAGAATATACAGATATTTTGTTATATGAACTAAATTTAGCCAAGGGCAAGAGAAAAGAAAACTTCAATCCCAAGATTTCAATAATTATTCCAGTTTATAATGGTAGTAATTATTTAGAAGAGGCAATTATTTGTGCATTAAATCAAACCTATAAAAACACTGAAATTATTGTTGTTAACGATGGTAGTACAGATGAAGGCAAATGCAAGACTATTGCTAAAAAATATAAAAAACAAATTAAATATTATGAAAAAGAAAATGGCGGTGTATCATCCGCTTTAAATTATGGAATAAAGAAAATGAAGGGAGAATACTTTTCTTGGTTATCCCATGACGATTTAATAGAACCAAACCATATCGAAAAGTTGGTTGAGTATCTATCAATAGAAGGTCACGAAAAACATATTCCATACGCCGCCTTTAAATTTGTTGATGAATTCGGAATATTAAAAACAGATGAAACCATACAAGCAAAACTTTATTGCTATGATTATAAGACATCAATTATAAATAATTATTATACTTTATTAAAAGGTGAAATCAATGGTGGGAGTGTATTAATTCCCAAAAAAGCGTTTGATAAATATGGTTATTTTGATGAAAGTCAAAGAATAACTCAAGAACGTGATATGTGGTCTAGATTAATAAATGAATATAAATTTATTTGTATACCATATGCAACAGCTATAATTAGAATGCATTCTAAACGAGTTACCAACACCAATCCGAGAATAAAAATTGAATCAGACGCTAAGAATCTCGAAATTATTAAATCTCTTTCTGATGATAAAATAAAAGAACTTAGTTTAAATAAAACGTCATTTTATAAAGACTTAAGTTATTACTTTCGATTAACCGGCAACATTAAACTAGCAACAGAACTAGAAAAGTTAATGGAAGATAGTATAAAGAAAGGAGAACAAGATGAATAAAATAAAAGTTTTAGAAGTAAATAATATTGATTTGCTTGGTAGACGATTTAATGGTTATGATATGATTCAGGATATTTCGGATGAAAACATTCAGATCAAACAAGCCGTAATAATTAAACTATCATCTAACGATAATGTCGTTAAAATTTTAAAGAATCAAAATCAAGAAATAATTCACGCAGTATTTGATAGTATTGAAAAAGAAAATTCAATTCACAATATTTACTCTATAACTACTCCAGCCTTATTAAAACTACCTGAGTATAAAGAGGCAGACATTGTTCATTTTCATATGTTTCATAATACTAAATTATCCATATTTAGTTTAATTAAAATTGCCAAAGAGAAAAAAGTAGTTATATCATTACATGATCCATGGTTTTTAACTGGTAGATGTGTCCATTTCTTATCATGCAATAACTGGGAAAATGGTTGCAAAAAATGTCCTAATTTACATAGCTTATTTCCTTTTGATAAAGACAATTGCTCACAATTATGGAATCTAAAAAAATATGTTTTTGATAATATAGATATTGATTTTGTATTTCCGAGTGATTGGATGATTGATCTTGTTCAAAAAAGTCCCATTTTTCAAAAGAAAAAGAATTATTTTAAAATACCATTTGGTATTGATGTAAATAAGTTTTCAAAAGAATCATCTGCTACTGCTAGAGCAAAATTAGGAATAACTAAGAACGAAGTGGTATTATTTTTTAGAGCTCAAAATGAATTTAAAGGAACGCCATATATTATAGAAGCTTTAAAAGAATTAAATACTGATAAGCAGATAACATTACTAACTTGCGACAATAAAGGGTTAATAACTGAGTTAGAAGATAAATATAAAATTATTGAACTTGGTAAAATTGATGATGCAGAGATGATTGTGGCAATGAATGCCTGTGACATTTTCTTGATGCCTTCAATAGGTGAAAGTTTTGGTATGATGGCAATAGAAGCAATGGCCTGTGCCAAACCGGTCATAGTCTTTAATAATTCGGCTTTACCATCTGTAACGCATGCTCCTGAATGTGGATATTTAGTAAAAAATTGCGATTCTCATGATTTAATGAAGGCTATTGACGAATTAGTCACAAATCAAAAGGAACGTAAAAGAAGAGGAAAGCTTGCTAAGAAAATTGCTATTGAAGAGTACTCTTTAGAAAAATATAATCAAAATATAAAAAATATGTATATGAAGGTGATGAAAAGAAAACATCGCCAGATTAAAAGAAAAACCCCTGAAAGGGACCTAGTAAACGAAAATAATTTTAAGGATTATTTGAATAAATTAAGTATAAGAATCTTTAGTAAAGATAAAGACATAATAAAAGAATTAACTTATAGTGTAGAAAAAAAATATATCAATAAAAAGCAAAAAATTTATTATGATGATATTAATATTCAAGAAATATTAGAAGATTATTTGCTTAAACTTGAAAATGCAACAAATAAGGTATCAAAAATAAAAAATAGAAATTTAATTCAAAGAGCTATGTTCTTTTTACTATATGATAGAGAAATTCTTATAGAAAAAGTATTAAATAGATTTAAAAAGAAAGATTGAGGAATAGATATGAGTAAAAAAGTAACTTTAGTAATACCAGTATATAATGGTTCGAATTATTTAAAAGATGCAATAGACAGCGCTTTAGCCCAAACATATAAAAATTTAGAAATATTAGTAGTTAATGATGGTAGTAAAGATGACGGAAAAACAAGAGATATTGCTTTATCATATGGCGATAAAATCAAATATTATGAAAAAGAAAATGGTGGGGTATCAACAGCATTAAATTTAGCAATTCAAGAGATGACGGGCGATTATTTAAGTTGGTTATCTCATGATGATATGTATTATCCTAATAAAATTGAACGTCAAATGGAAGAAATAAAAAAGTATGATGACAATGTAATATTATACTCAAACTTTGATTTAATAAATGAACACGGTGAGAAAACAACAACCGTATATTTAAATCATCAATTACTTACTGAAAAGCCCGACTATGCAGTATTAAGAAGTGCGATTGGAGGAATAACTCTATTATTACCAAAGAAAGTATTTGAAGACTATGGTGAATTTGATCCAAAACTTAGATGCGTACAAGATTATGATCTTTGGTTTAGAGTACTAGATAAATATAAATTTGTTCATATGGAAGACGTTCTTGCCATGACAAGACAACATAGTATGCAAGATAGTAACACATCACCACTTATGTTAGTCGAGGGTAATGCATTTTGGTATCGTATTACAAAAGATTATCCATTGGAAAAGAAGATAAAAGCAGAAGGTAGTGAATTCCTATTTTATAAAGAGATGGAAAACTATTTACGTGCTACTCCATATAGAAAAGCAACTGAAGATGTAGCCGCATTAGCAACCAAGTGTTATGAAAAAGTAAAAAAGTCATGTAAAGAAAAAAGTGTAACAGTAGTTATAATTGACAATGGAAATAAACTAGATATAGAAAAAACAATAAAATCTTTGAAAAAGCAAACTATGAAGAATATAAAAATAATTACTGAAGGAACCACAAAAGTTAATCATATTGATAATACTAAGAGCCGCACTGAAACACTAAAAATGATTTCAACGGATTATCATACTTTCTTAACTGCAGGTATTGAAGTAGAAAGTAATTGGCTTCAAGAACAAATTATAAAAGCTACTATAACTAATAAAGCAATAATTATTTCGGATTTAAATAGACCAAACAAAAATGAGGTTTCTAATAATCCAGCAACATTATTTGTACCAATTGATGGAATGATTTTTAATTCAAAATTCAATATAAAATATAAAAATATACCGCAATATGTATGTGATATGTTTCAAGAGGGTGGTTGCTTTGTAACAGATTCTAATTATCTAATAAGTAGCACGTTAAATTATGATATTGACCAAATGTATGAATTGTTCCAGTTACTTCTAGAAAAAAATTTATTAACTACATATCAAAAAGCCTCAATTAGTTATGATTTAACTTGTATTTATAACAAATACACAAAAACAGATAAACAAGTATTTTTCTATGAAAGATGTAACGAATTAAAAGAATTAATGTTTTCTAGAAGTTTTAGAATATTAAAAAAATACGTTGATCATAAACATATGAAAAAGCAAGAACGTAGAGAAAAAGGAAAAAAATAAAGTCTATACGACCTTATTTTTTTTTAGTAATTTCTTTCTAAGGAAAGTCTGAATAGGTTGTTCAATAAATTTTCCAACAATAAATGTTAAAATAGGACTAACAATTAAAGCAATTAAGGCAATAATCAATTGACTAGTTCCAAGCTTTATAAGTCTATCTAACAAACTACAAAAAACAATTCCGTGAATCAAATAAAATGTATAAGAATATTTATCTAATAAATTAATAGCTGTCAAAAATTTATCTGACAAGTGTAGCTTTTTTGAATAACCAATAAAGTTTAACGCAATAGTTGAAAAAATAAAGGCATATGCTAATGATAACTTATTAAGTATCAAAAATACCAACGAGGATGTTAAAAGAATAACAGATGGCTTCTTAAAGTTTTTTTCGTAAACACAAGTATAAATAATAAATCCTAAAAAGAAAAAGTGAATATTTTCTATTATTGTACAAGAATAAAACAAATTAATTATATGGGTTATGACAAATATAGTTCCCCAAGTTATAGTAGCACTTTTAGTTGAGGTTACTCTTTTCATTATCCAAGGTGCAACTAAATAAAAGAAAGCAAATATTGGGATTGTCCAAGTTATACCTAAATTACTCCAAAAATATGTATCACTATTAACAAAACCATTTAATAAGAAAATATACCTAAACCATCCCAAGCCGGCTTTATCCGATGGAATAATATTAAAGAAATAATTTAAAATATTTTCACTTATAAAATAATAAATAATTACTAAAAAATATAAAGGCAAAATGGCAATTGCCCGTTTAATATAATATTCCTTAGTATCTATTTTATCTTTCTTAAAAAATGATAAACAGCAAAGGTAACCACTAATTAAGAAAAACAGTTGAACACCATAAGCTCCAAAATCAAATAAAGATCTTATGCTTCCTGTTGCATGGATACGCTGCCCAAAATGTACAAAGAATACCATCAAACATGCTGCCACTCTTAATATCTGTATTGAAACATCTTTCTCTTTTCTTTCTGTAATTTTATTATTTTTTATCATACTTTTTCACCTTAATAATTGTATTAAATATTATAGCACTGACTATTTTTTTATTCAAGCTCGACCTTATATACATAAATCTAACATATCTATGATAATCAAACTTATACCACAAAAAATACTAAAATTGACTATATAAATTATTATATGATATAATTTGTAGGAACGAAAGAAAATAAAGTGAGGGAAAATCATGAAGACCATAAAAAATATAATGGCTAATTTTAAAAAGTATCAATTCCTAATGAGTCAACTGATATTAAGAGACTTTAAGGTAAAATATAAAAGATCCGTATTAGGAGTAGTTTGGAGTTTGTTATATCCAATTTTAATGATGGCGGTAATGGCCGCTGTATTTTCCAATATGTTTAAGTTCCAAGTTGATGGGGTTAGTTATTTAGTTTATTTATTAACAGGAATAATCGTATTCAACTATTTTAGTGAAGCAACAAATGCAGCCATGACGTCAGTTGTTTCCAATTTTACACTAATAAATAAAATATACATTCCAAAATACATATTTCCACTAGCAAAGTGTTTGTTTGTTGGAATTAACTTCTTATTAACACTAATTCCTTGGATATTAATTATAATCCTAACGCAATTTGGATTAGGTAATTATCCTGCATCAATTAATATTTATTATTTAATTTTACCATTTATATTCTTATGCATATTTATTTTTACAATAGGGGTAGGAGTATTTTTATCTTGTGTATCCGTCTTCTTACGGGATGTATTTTATATTTATGGTATTGTCTTAACAATCTGGCAGTATTTTACACCAATTTTCTATAGTATTGAAATAATCCCAGTTAAACTCCAAGTCTTTTTCCAATTCAATCCACTTTATCAATATCTAACTGCGATAAGGTCGATAGTCTTATATGGAAATTGTCCAAGTGCAGCCAACTTGGTATTGTGTGTTGTATATGCGGTAGTTGCTATAACAATTGGATGTGTAGTTTTCAAAAAGAATCAAGATAAATATATCTATTACATATAGAAGGAAGGTAAATTTATGATTAAATTAGAAGGTGTTTCAATGCGCTTTAATCTAGGAATAGAACCAAACTATTCTATTAAAGAAGCATTTATTTCAATATTTGATAAAAAAAGAAGACCTAAAAAAACTGAATTTTGGGCTTTGGATAACGTTTCGTTCGAGGTTAATAAGGGTGAAGTAATCGGGCTAATAGGAAGCAATGGAGCAGGTAAAAGTACATTGCTAAAAGTTGTTAGTGGTGTAATGAAACCTACAAAAGGAAAAGTTACAGTTAATGGTGCAATTTCCCCAATGATTGAATTAGGAGCAGGCTTTGATTTAGAGTTAACAGCTAGAGAAAATATATATTTAAATGGCGCTATTTTAGGATACTCCAAGAAGTTTATAGATGAAAAATTTGATGAAATAGTTGAATTTTCAGAACTTAGAGATTTCCTTGATGCTCCGGTAAAAAACTTCTCATCAGGAATGGTTGCAAAACTAGCTTTTTCTATAGCAACAGTAGTGGATCCAGAAATCTTAATTGTTGATGAAATTTTATCTGTTGGAGATATCAAATTCCAAGAAAAAAGCAAAAATAAAATGATGGAAATGATTAAAGGAGGAACAACCGTTTTATATGTTTCTCATTCACTAGAGTCAATTGAAGATCTGTGTGATAGGGTTGTTTGGCTAGAACACGGAAAAGTAATCAAAATGGGTGCAACGAAAAAAATATGTAAAGAGTATTATAAAACACAACTTTCAAAATAAAATATAGTTTCTTAATCAAACTATATTTTTTACTTGCAATAAATTCACATTTTGATAATAGAAATGTAATATAATGATTAATAATCAGCCAAAAAACAACGTCTAGTATTTTTGTAATAAAAGTGCTATACTAAGCATATAACCGAGGAGTTGATTTACCATGAGAAAATGTGTAATTATCATGAACCCTGAAAGTGGAAAAAAGAAAAAACTAAAAAATTATAATGATTTCTATGATATCTTAAGAAAATACGGATATGATACAGAAATAATTTTCACCAAGAAAAAGGGCGATGCAACTGAAATAGTTCAAGCACTAGACAAAGACATTGATTTAGTAATTAGTGCTGGTGGTGACGGAACACTAAATGAAGTAGTTACCGGTAATATGAAACGAGATAATAAGTTATTAATTGCTAATCTACCAATGGGAACCACAAATGATGTTGGAAATATGTATGGTTATACTAAAAATATTTATAAAAACTTAGAAATGCTTTTAACGGGTAAACCAAAAAAAATTGATGTTTGCTACATTGATGACACTGCTTTTGTTTATGTAGCATGTCTAGGAGATTATATCGATATGGCCTATAATACTCCTCGAGAGTTAAAGAAAAAATATGGTAAACTTGCTTATGTAATGTATGGATTAAAACAATTAAGACCTAAAATTCATTCTTATCACATAAAATATAAAGTAAACGGCAAAGAACATGAAGGTAAATATTCTTTTATGTTTATTACAAATTCATCACGTGTAGCTGGAGTAAATGATATTTATTATGATGTAAAATTAGATGATAATAAATTTGAAGTAGCTTTTGCGGATGTCAATAACTATCGCGATATCATAAAAATGTTTATTATGATGAATGCGGTAGAAATACAATATATTCCAGGAATTACTTATTATAAAACAGATGAGTTAGAAATTGAATTCTTAGATTCACCAAAAACATCTTGGTGTATTGATGGAGAAGAATATAAAACACCTGCTACTAAATTTAAGTTTAGAGTCGAAAAAAGCATGAAGATGTTGATGCCCAAAGCCAACATAAAAAAATTATTCGAAGAGGAAAATAAAGATTAAAATGAGTGTTAAAAGTATGAAAAAAGGAAAGATAAAAAATAAAAGAAAGCAGGCGATGAGTTTAAAGGCCAAAGAAACCGTAGTGGTATACTTTGCTTTAAGATTACTAGTCATTGTTTGTATGGTTGGTCAGGCTGTTCATGCGAATTGGAATAACGTCTTTCTATGTGGATTAACTCTAATACTATTTACAATGCCCACTTTAATAACCAATAAATTAAGTATTGAACTACCATCTTTTTTGGAAATAACAGTCTATTTATTTATCTTTGCCGCAGAAATATTAGGAGAAATCCAAAACTTCTATGGAGTTTTTGCTCACTGGGATACTATGTTACATACATTAAATGGCTTCCTATGTGCGGCCGTAGGTTTCTCCTTAATTGATATTTTAAATAGAGGGGAAAGATTTGATATTAAATTATCACCAGTATTTTTGTCTTTGGTGGCTTTCTGTTTTTCCATGACAATTGGTGTCCTATGGGAATTTTATGAATATGCTGCCGATCGCTATTTATTGCAAGATATGCAAAAAGATAGAGTAGTCCAAGTAATATCATCAGTGGAAATCAATAAAGATAAAGAAAATGTTCCAGTAGTTCTAAAAGATATAACCAAAACAGATATCTACTATAACAACAATAAGGATAAATTAACCATAGAAGGTGGCTATCTAGAACTAGGTATTAACGATACAATGAAAGATTTATTCGTTAACTTTATTGGCGCAGTTGTCTTTTCAATATTAGGTTTTCTATATATAAAAAATAGAGATGAATATAAAATAATAGAAAAGTTTATCCCAAGATTTAAACAAAAATTGAAAGAATAACCTTTTCTTTTTTCTTAATAGATCAAATTATAAATATAATAAGAGGTAATGTATGAAAACGTTAACAAAAGAAATTACAGAAAAAAAAATAACAATAAAGCTATTTTTATGTAGTATATACCTAATTGTCATAACCATACTTGCGGTATGTTCTTATCGCTTATTTCAAGAAAAGTATTATGCTAAACCTTGGGGAGAAGTAGAAAGTGTTGAAGAATATTCATATATCGAAGTATCTAAAATGTCCGAAACATTTGCCTACTATGAAAAAGAAAACTTAGGTATTCATTTTGTTATTGAAAAAGAAGATACTGGTCTTTGGCACACATATTTAGTAGGAATCAATGAAGATGAGTATACTAAATATAAAGATATAATAGATTATACTTATGAACGTACAGACAAAGAACCAATACCTTTAAAAATCTATGGTTATCCAGAAATAATTAAAGATGATTTAAAAGAGTTGGCTATTAAAAATATTTCTAATTTTGTTCCCGCTGAAAATGAGATTAAAATAACAAATGAGAATTTTGAAACATACCTTACTAATAGTTATTTAAATACAACCAAAGAAAAAACAGAAAGATTTAGTTTAGCTCTATTTATATCACTAATTCTTTTATTTATCATGATTGCCTTATTTATTTTTACAATCTTTGATAAAGATAAATTTCTATATAACTTATCAGACGATTTTAATGAAAAAGTTAAAGATTATAAATTAAAAATTCAAAAAAGATTAAAGCATAAGTAGTTTTAATAAAAAAATATATCCCGAATATACTAATAAAAGGAGGGATATATGGAATTTATAGAACTAACAGAACAAGAATATGAAAATTACTGGGAAACACATCCATTAAAAACATTCCTATCAGCTGTAGAGATAGGTAAGCTAAGACAAAAAAGGTCTTGGAATGTTGTCTATTTAGGGGTTAAAGAAGATAATGTAATTTGTGGCGCAGCCATGCTACTAAGTAGAAAAAATAAACTAAATATGTATGAATTCTATAGCCCTAGAGGATTTTTATTAGACTACAACAATAAAGAACTACTAGAATTCTTTACTAAAGAAATAACTAAATATATAAAAAAGCGCAGAGGCTATATTTTACGAATAGATCCTTATATAATCAACAAAGAGCGTGATCGAAATGGCGACATTGTTGAATCAGGAATCGATAATAAGCAAGTAGTAAATTATTTAAAAAAAATTGGTTTTAAAAAAGTTCCAACTAAAGATAATGAACAAGTAAGTTGGATGTTTTCCCTAGACTTAAGCGACAAAACAGAAGAGGACATTTTAAATGAAATGAAATCAAATACGAGAAATATTATTCATAAAGCTGAAAAGTCAGGAATAAAAATTAAAGAAATATCTTATGATGAATTACCAAAGTTTAATAATATTTTAAAAGAAACTGCTAAAAGGAAAAATTTTAAATCAAGGAACAAGGATTATTATGAAGATATGTATAAACTTTTTTCTCCTAAAAATGAGGTCAAGTATTATATAAGTGAACTTAATATTAATGATTATGTCGAATATTTAGAACAAGAACTCCAAGAAAAATATAATAAACTAAACACTAATAATATTAAGCAGACCAGAAAGTGTGAACTTGAAAAAGACATTGAAACATTGAAGAAAAAAATAATTGAAGCAAAAGATATAAAAAAGAAAACCAATAGTGATATAATAACATTATCAGGTTCAATGTTTATGTTAATTCATCCAGAGATAATTTACTTATCTAGTGGTAACTACGAAGAATACATGAAATTTAATTCCCAATATTTACTACAATGGGAACTAATTAAGTATGGTATTAGGAATGGTTTTAAAAAACACAACTTTTATGGCATTCCAGAAAATATTAATGAACATCCTGATAATTATGGAATATATGAGTTTAAGAAAGGCTTTAATGGAGTAGTTGAAGAACTAATAGGAGAGTATGAATTACCTATTAATATTTACTATTATTTATTCAAGTTTGTTCATAAACTTAAGGAGGTAAAATATGCATTACACTTATAAAACAAAAGGAACATGTTCTACTCAAATTGATTTTGACATCCACAATCAAAAACTATCTAATGTCAAATATACTGGAGGTTGTAATGGCAACTTAAAAGCTATTGCTGCTCTTGTAGAAGGGGAAGATATTGATACAGTAATCAAAAAACTAAAAGGGATTACTTGTAATTTTAAACCTACATCATGTGGAGACCAATTAGCTAAAGCTTTAGAAGAGATTAAAGTTAAGTCATAGAGTACCTAAGGGTACTTTTTATAATTATAAAATATGATGGGCGAAGCCCAATAAAGTAATTGACATATTTTCTAAATTACAATAATATGAATATAGAAGAATGCAGTCATATTTAAATGTTTAATATCTATATATAAGAAGGGGAAGAATAATAAGTATTCTTCTTAGGTGTTAAGATGCATATAAAAAACAAGAAAAAAATTATTATTGTGATACTCATTTCAATAATAGTTTTATTAACTACCTTTTTGCTTACCAAACTATATAATAACTGGCGTATAGCCAATGCTGAGGTAATTGTAACTTTAAATGATAACTTAGAAGTACCTGTTTATGACCAAGTTAAAATATCCACTTTTATAAAATCAATGAATGGCAAACTAATAAAAAATTATAAAATAGATACTACTAAAATAGGTAAAAAAGAAATTTCGTTTAAGTATATTAATGATGATAAAATAGAAGTACCCTATACTTTTACTATTAATATTGTGGATAAAACTCCACCTCTAATTTTCTCGTCATCTCGTTTGACAATAAATAAAGATTATACTGGAAATCTTGAACAGGAATTATTCTGTGGAGATAATTATGATAATCAGCCAACTTGTGAGATTGTTGGTAATTATGATGTATCAGTCCCAGGAACATATCCTTTAACATTTAAAGGAACAGACTCTAGTGGTAATATTTCTTCTACAAATTTTGATTTAATTGTGAAAGAAGATAATACAAGTTCTAATAATCCAAATCAATCTAATCTGGTAGTCCAAAACTATTCTGACTTAGTAGCAAAGTATAAAAATGCCGACACTAAGATCGGAATAGATGTATCACATTGGCAAGGTGATATTGATTTTCAACAAGTAAAAGACGCTGGCGTAGAATTTGTTTTCATCCGAATTGGAAGCCAAAGAGGAATAGGTGGCGAGTATTTTGTTGATCAAAAATTTGAAAAAAACATTCAAGGATTTAAGAAAGTAGGAATACCCGTTGGTGTATATTTTTATTCTTATGCCAATAGTAAATCAGCTGCTAAAATGGAAGCTGAATGGGTAGTAAAACATTTAAAAGGTTATAATCTAGAATTACCAGTAGTCTTTGATTGGGAAAATTGGTCATTCTATCAGGAGTTTAATTTAAGCTTTTATAACCTGACTGAAATGGCAAATGCCTATTTAAAAACGATTGAGAAGTCTGGTTATCAAAGCATGTTGTATAGTAGTAAAAATTACCTCGAATCAGTTTGGTTCGAAACAAAGTATCCAGTATGGTTAGCACATTATACAAAGCAAACAGACTATCAAGGTAACTATAAATTTTGGCAACTATGTTCTAACGGAAGTGTCCCTGGAATTATAGGCAATGTTGATGTAAATGTCATGTATAAGTAATGTTAATATTAGTTGACAAACTTCCAACAACAATTGGTTGCCTGCAACCAATAAAATATTGTATGATTAAAGCGAAAAGGAGCTGAAAATATGAATTTAGGAGAAAAATTATATAATTTAAGAAAGAATAAAAATTTATCTCAAGAAGAGGTTGCTAACAAATTGAATGTTACAAGACAAACAGTCTCTAAATGGGAAACCGGTGAGTCAAAACCAGACTTTGATAAAATAATTCCTATTTGTGAATTGTATGGTGTATCATCAGATGAGCTGCTTGGAGGCAGTGAAATCTTACCAGGACAAGAATCATTAAAGAAAGAAACTGCTCAAGTTCCATATAAGAAAAGAGCCTTAATTATAGCCAGTAGTATTTTCTTATATTTTTTAGGAATAATTGCTATTATTGCATTTTCTGAACTTGGTCTCAATGAGGTATTTGGTGTCTGCGTCTTCCTAGCATTATCAGGGATCGCTACTTGTGCTTTAGTTTACCAAGGAATAGTTTTTTCAAAAGCCGAAACTAATGAAGACAAGATGACTACTAATGAAGGAAAAGTAGAAAATAAAAAGGTAAAAAGAATTTGCCATATTACCGAATTAATAACTGTAGTACTTTACTTGATTATTAGTTTTGCCACAATGGCTTGGCATATTACATGGATTATTTTTCTAATTGAATGTGTCGTTGAAGAAATAATAAAATTAATATTTGATATGGAGGACAAAGAAGATGACGAATAAAACAAGTTCTATTGTTAAAATAATCTTACTGATGATTATTGCTTTACTTTTAACGAGTATTTTAGTAGTTTTACTAGTTAAACCACAATTTAATATTATAAAAAATTCAAAATACAAAGTAGATTTATTATATGACGAACAAGTTACAGACTCTCTTTCTAACATAGAGATAACCGGAACTGTTTCAGATGTTAATATAACAACTTCATCTGACTCAACTATCAAATACAGAGTTTATGGTAAAGAAAAGGATAATATTGATATAACTAATGAGAATGATACATTAACAATAACTGATAATGATAATTATAATTGTTTTGGTATCTGTTCTTTTAAACCAGTAAGAATAGAATTAGAAATACCCGAGAATTTATCCGGTAGTCTAACTATAAATACAAAAACCGGTGATATAAAAATACTAGATAATATAAATATGACAACTATGTTAAATACTACCACTGGTGAAGTATATGTTATGAACATTCCAAAATTAACAATTAAAACTACTACTGGAGATATTGGAGTAAATAAAACTTCTTCTACTTCACTTTCTTCAAAGACTGGTGACATCACGGTAAATACCATTACAGAAAATTGCAAAATAAAAACATCAACGGGCGATGTTGAAATTGACTCAATTACCCTTACAAAAGATTCTACAATCACTACAACAACAGGTGAAGTAGATGTAAAAAGACCAATTGATATTTATGTAAATGCTATAACTAAAACAGGTAATATAAATACCTATCACAACAATAGAAAATCACCATATGAATTACTCATTACTACTTCATCTGGTGATATTGAAGTAGCCGAGTATGATGATTAGATATACAAATTTTTCCCTATAAAATCTATGTATTTAGTTTTTTAAGGAATCATAATTAAGTATGATTTCTTTTTTTTACTATTTAATGGCAAAAAAAAATAAAGCAACGCCTATTTGTAATTACAATATCCCGAAAATACTACCTATGAGATATTCCTGTTGCCTAAATACTACCTAAAACTCTTGATGTTGAACAGGCGTCTTAATCTTTTACTTATTTGAACTTTCGCTACCTTTTTTTATAAAGGCTTTGTAATCACTTACGGTATCTGGATCAAATTTTTTTGTTATTTGACTCGAATTTTCCCAAAGCCTGATTTCGTTTCGCAGCAAATCTGAATTAACAGATGGGTTTTCTCGATCATTAGCTTCCAAAAGTTGAATCATCAATATAGTACCATCTCTTGTTGCCTTTACATCACCACTCTTAATAACTTCTCGATAGTGAGGATCAAAAGAAATACTTCTTTCATTATAACGTTTTTTGACAACTGGTTTAAATAAAAAATAATAAAGATCTCTATCATATCTTAGACCTAAAATAGGGTCATAAACAAAACCTTTTTTTTCAATCCAACTACGCTTATGAGAACAATGCTCATCACTACTATCACGAACAGAGCCTTGTACTAAGTTAAAACTATCCATTCCTCTACTTAAATTAATAGCGGCTATATGACTATCTTCACAACAACTATCTTTTGATAATACATAAATAGATAAGGGAATTCCTGCAAAACTCAATTGTCTTAATGCTTCTATTAATTCTGGTTCAAACTCAGCAATCTTTCCATCCATATGGGCTTCCCCGATAACATCATCCAAAATATTACTCATTGTTTCACCTCCAATCAGATATTAATTTTAGCACAATCTTCTAATTAATACAATTGTTTGTTATAATAATTAATATAGAGGTGAGGTCATGAAAGTAATAACTGTAAAGCAACCCTTTGCTACATTAATTGCTAAGGGATTAAAAGAATATGAGTTTCGTACATGGCGCACAAAGTATCGAGGTGATATATTGATTCATGCCGGCAAAGGGGTGGATAAAGAAGCTATGAAAAGATATGAATATCTCAATTTAGATTATCCAAGTGGTCAAATAATTGCCAAAGCAACCATTACTGATTGTGTCTATGTCGATGATGATTTAAAAGATATTTTAAGAAAAAAAGATCAATTAGTATACTATGGTATTTTAAAAAAAGATTCTAATTGGGATGGCTATGGTTTTAAATTAGAAAATATTAAGGAAATAGAACCTATTTCTATAAATGGTAAATTAAGTCTTTGGGATTATGACTACAATGAAAAAGAAATATAATCAAATTTATATTTCCTTTTTTGTTAATTATAAAAGATTTTTAATTTTTTCTAAATATTCTTCTTGAAAATTAACATAACCTTCAATTAAACTTGTTACTTTCTTATCGATTCCTTCATTATTTAGTAACTTTTTTCCATCGATTATACCCATATTTAATCCCTGCAAAAGCATCTCAGCTATTTTAGTTGCACTATCATCTTTTATAGTTCGAATCTGTATTCCATACCAAGTCATCGCCTTATTCATTAAAGTTGTCTCATCAGGTTCATTATCACTATACTTAGAATATAGTTTATTAATTTTTTCTTCTAAGTATTCATATTCTTCTAATAAATCTTCAACAATTTTTCCAAACTTTTTTCCCTCAATCTTTTCAAGGACAAATTTAGTGGCGTCTCGTCCCATACAACAACCCTTATTTAATTGATCTAATATTTTTATATTCTTTTCTTCTTTCATATAATCCTCCATACTTAGTATTATCTAAATTAAAAATAATATACTTTTCATGTTTTAAAGATCTAACTTATGTTATACTAAAATATATTAAGGAGAATAACTATGAAGAAATTAATAATATTTTGTTTATTATTTATCACATCAATTTTTTTAGTTGGTTGTGGCGATACAAAAGAATCTCTTACCAGCGAGACGTTCCAAGATGCCCTAGAATTAAAAAATTTCACTATTGTCGATGAAACAACTTTAGTATCAGACAATAATTCAATCGTATCATTTCTTATCGCCACACATCCCCAAAATGCTTACACCATAAATTTTTATGTTTTTAATAGTGAATCATCCGCTCAAGCATTTTATGTTAGTGAGCGTGAACGTTTTGGTGGACAAGGTTCTTATAATGAATTAAATGTTGGTAATTTTTCTAAGTATACACAACTATCTAATGGTAAATATGGCGTTGTCTCTAGAGTAGGCAGCACAGTTCTTTATGCTAACATTGATGCTGCTTATCGCAACGAACTAAATACTTTATTAAAAGAAATTGGTTACTAAAAAGAAGCCTAAATTAATTTTAAGCTTCTTTATTTTTTATTGTTGTAACGGTATAATTACTAAAATCTAAACTCCTAATTGTCTTCACAAAATCATCATAACTAAATGCTTCGATATCACTAACCTCATCAGGATAGGGATAATTAAAATCCACTATATTACTAACAAAAGGCATAATTGTATCAAATAGATTTTCCCCACGTAATACCATTCTAAGAATAGATTCTCGTCTATCAATTTCAAATATCTCTTTATTAAAAGAATCAAGTTTCAAAAAAGCATCTTTTATATAATCTTCTAATTCATCGCACTTATCAGTATAAGCCCCAACTGATATTAAAATAAAATTGTTCATAGGAAAGTCATTACAATTAATTCCTGTAGTAATGATTTTTTCTTTAACTAGTTTTTTATACGCTTTTGAAGTGGTTCCAAAATACATATTAAAAAAATAATGTAAGTAAAAATCTAATTTTAATCTTTCTTTAATACTAAACTTTGAAAGATTAACTTTATAAGTTACTTCTAAGTATTTCGCTCCAGTAGAAAATTCAACAATTCCACGTTTTTTAACTACTTTGTTTTCTTCTTTTGCGCCAAGTAATTTGACATCTTTTTCTTTTATTTTAAGACTTTTATAAAAATTTTTAATTACTCTTAAAATCTTTTCTTTATCAAAGTTTCCACCTACCACAATAAACTGATTTTTTGGTTGATAAAAAGCTTCAAAACAAACTTTCACATCATCAAGTGTTGTCTTACTAACTTCTTCTAGGGTTCCACCAATATCTCGGACCTTAATTTTTGAAAAACAATTATCCATTGTCATTCTATTACTATGATAAAACTTATTTCCCATTTTTCCTCGGATTTCTTGAAGAATTGGCTTTTTAATTTTCTCTAAGGTTTCTTCATCAAATTGAGGAGAGTAGATACCTCTAAGCATTGTTTCAATTCCAAATTCAACATTTTCCACAGCTTCAAAGTAATAACGGGTCATATTATAATGCGTTGATGCATTAGTAGACATCTGTGACTCTCCCAAAATTTTTAAAAAGTTTCCATTAGCATTTTCTTCAACGACATAATGTTCTAAAATATGGGCAATACCATCTTGCATATGATATTCTTTTTCATCAATAACAAAATCTTTAGTTTGTCCTCCAAATAAAGTAATATGCTGGAAGAAGGTAGAGTGTCTTCTTTTATCTATATAAAAATAAATCGTTAAACCATTATCTAATTTCACTGTTTCGATATTACTCATGTTCTCCCTCCTCAACAAAATAAATTGTATCTAGTACAAATCTCTCTGCAAATTTGGCTAATTCCTCAGCACTAATCTTTAACACTTCCTGATATCTAGCTTTGGCACATTTATCTATTTCCAGTACCTGTACCACCTCATCAGATAATAAAGCAAACTTCTCATCTAAACGCTTTATCAAACCAATTCGACGACGTTCTTTAATGTTTTCTAAATATTCAGAAATGTTATCTGGATTTTTAATTTCATCCATAACTTCTTTTATCTTTTCAATAACAATATCTTTATTATTTTTATTAATATAAGCCGCTATTTCAAATACACCATATCTTGAATATGCCACAACGTTTGATGAATAAACAAAATCATGTTCATCACGTAATTTTTTATTAAGCATTCTAGATGATAGGGAAGTAAGTAAACTCTTAATCAAATTAACATATACAAAATCCTCTTCTCTAAAATCCTTGATTTTGTAATATAAGGAAACAGCTGAATCCTTAAATCCTTTTTTCTCTTCAACAACTTGAACTTTATCTCGTACCTTTAAAAAATGATTATAATTTTTTTCTATAGTCTCTAAGACCTTATCATATTTATATAAGTACTTATCTGCTAACTCATTAATTCTTTTTTCATCAACATTACCAA
Source organism: uncultured Mycoplasma sp. (assembly GCA_964616405.1). Lineage (GTDB taxonomy): Bacteria > Bacillota_I > Bacilli_A > RF39 > UBA660 > JAEDES01. The sequence continues at coordinate 60,181 of CAZTRE010000001.1, forward strand.
AGACAAAAACAGCGGGTTTATACCTCTTTATTAATTTTAAATAAAATTCATATAAATTATTTGGGGTAACTTCATCAATCTGTTCACGATGATTTTCAACTGTTCTTGATAAAATACCTTCATCATCTACCAGTTCTAAACCTCTAACACTATGATAAACACGCAATTCTTTTAATCCATTTTCAATACTTAATTGTAGGTTTCTTTTTTCACGATCTAATTCAAAATGATTGAATTCTTGATTCTTTATTTTGGGGTTATAAATCATCTCGCTAAAAAACTCAAATTGTTCTTCAAGATTATCAAACCCTAAGGCCTCTACATCGGGAATAATCAAATTAAAACATAATGACATTGTCGTACCCACACCTGATTTATTACAGCTAACATTTAATATATATTTTTTTCTGCGATTAGTTTGAAATTCTTCCTCTGTTGGATATTTATTATTCATATACATTAACATATTAGGAAGAAGAGTTAGTTTAGCTAAATCACTTTCCTGTTCTTGATAAAAAAACATGACTCTAACTATCAATGTTTGAAAATCTTTGTTTTTAATAATAACTGGTCTTTTAGGTATATTTAGCATCATCTTTTCACCTCTAACTCAATTATAACAAAATTTTCTTCGACAAAAAAGGATATATATTATCCTATATCTGTAAATAATTAAGTCATTGATCAAATATTTCCCCAAGTCCAATAACCATACTTTCTTTTATTAACTCTTACTATTATAAACAATCAATGATTTAGGATTATCAAATGAAAAAATATGTAGTATAATGAGATGGAAAGAGTAGTGATTTAATGAGTAACATCGAAATTATCATAATAATATTAGTATTGGGAATATTTAGTTTATTATTTTTTAACCTAGGAATATATTTAAAATATGTTATTTCTAGATTTGATAAAGATGGAGTTCCTACAATCTTTGAAGTAACATCTGTAAAAAAAGAAGATAAGTTTGATCATTCTAATAATAAAATAGGAGAAGTTTACTTAACTACTTTTAAATTTACATATAATGATCAGTTTTTAGAAGAGACAATTACCACTAGACAAAACATTCCCGTTGGCGTCAGATTACGTGGAAAATATCTTCCAACAGCTACCATAAATAAAATAAGTGTTGCGGGGGAAGGTTTTTCCATACCAAAAGTTGTTCCAAGATTTTTAATCACTTTAGGTCTAATTCTTCTAATAATATTAATATCTATATTAGTACATATTCATTATTATATAGTGCTAGTTGTAATGTTAATCTTAGTTCTAGCATTTGTTATCATAAATAAACTTAGTGCTAAAAAGCAAGACAAGTAGGTGGCACATAATGAAAAAAGTATACATAGTATTAACATATACAGGAACTTTTCTTTCAAAATTAATTAAATTTTGGACTAAAAGAGAGTACTCACATGTTTCTATTGCCTTAGATGAAAATCTAGACCAGATGTATAGTTTTGGCAGACTTAATCCCTATATTCCAATGATTGGAGGATTTGTTCACGAAGGTATAGATAGAGGTACTTTTAAAAGATTTAAAAAGACTAAATGTAAAATTTATTGTTTAGATATAGAAGAAGAAAAATATAAAAGACTTAAATCTGTAATTAATTATATCCAAAAAAATAGATGTTCTTATAAATTTAACATAATTGGCTTATTTTCTGTTGCCCTAAACGTTAAAGTAAGAAGAGAAAATTACTTTTATTGTGCCGAATTTGTTAAATATGTCCTAGAACAATCAAGTGTTATTAAATTACCTGAAATAATAAAACCATCTGATTATGAAGAAGTTAAAGATTTTAATGAAATTTATCGTGGGTTATTACACGAGTACAAATAATAATTATTTAATAAATTTCAGTTTATTTAGTGTATATGAATCATTCTATACTTTGGAGGCAAAATAATGGATATTTATCAAGTATTAGAGAAATTAAATATTTCTTACCAAGAACAAGTACATAAAGCCCTTTACACAGTAGAAGATGCCAAGAACGAAAATATAACACTTCCAGGTAAAGGATGTAAAAACTTGTTTTTAAAAGATAAACATAAAAATTATTATTTAGTAGTTTTAGAAGAAGATAAAAGAGCAAATCTAAAAGAGCTAGAGAAAAAGTTAAATACTAAAAATTTAAGTTTTGCTTCGGCAGGAGACCTGTATAATTATTTGAAACTAGAACCAGGAAGTGTCACTCCTCTTGGGATAATAAATGATACTTATTCTAAAATTGTACTTATTCTTGATAAAGATCTTCAAGGAAATAGTTTATTATTCCATCCCAATGTTAATACAAAAACAATTTGTATAACTTATTTAGACTTAATAAAATTTATTAACTATACCAATCATAAATATATATTAATGTAAGGACTGATTATATGGATTTAAAAGATCAATTTAAATATTTAGTAGGAGCATACTACGGAGTAACATATATGGATGAATATCCTCTAAAAGTTTATGTTTTAAAGGATATTGAAAACTATATTAAAGACTTCATAGAAATTAATTCCATCGAAAACTTTGATTATAGAAAAGAAGCTTTAAAATATAAAGAAGAGTTGTCTGAAATAACTAAACTACAAGATGCCCTTTTAGTACTAAATAAAATAAATGCTTCTATGGAATTAGTTCTTTTAATAAAAATACGCTTAAAGAAATTAACTCATCAAAAATAATCTATTTATCAAGAAAGGAGATGAGTGCTTTGAATAAGTATATTTGTTCTGACAAGGTAAAGCAGTACTTACCTAGAATTGAATCTATAATAGATAAGAAAAAACAATCGATCTTAGATTTTTTCAAGGTTCATGATAGTGAAAAATTTAGTTATACAATATATGTATATGATACAATAGAGTCTTTAAAGGAAGGGCTAGAAGAACGTGGCTTTAGAAATATTCCAGACTATTGCTGTGCCTGTTTTAGAGATGAAGATCAGTCTTTAAACTTTTTCGAACCCAAAGATCCAGCTAAAGAAAATGAGTGGAGTAAAGATGAATATGATTTATGTATTTATCATGAACTAATACATGCCATTCAATATACAATTTATGGTTTTCAACCAGAATGGTTAACTGAAGGAATAGCTAAATATCTTGATGGTACATATACAAAAGGTATTAAATGGTTACTTGAAAACTATATTATAAATAATTCTATCCCTCCAATGAGCGAATTAGAAGAAGAATTTGGTTTTCATGATTATGATAGTTATGACTATGCTTATATTATGATAAGTTACTTAATTGAAACTATGGGAAAAGATGATTTCTTAATGTCTATTAAAGATTCTAAAAAGATAAGTCAAATGTCCGAAAATCTTGTGGAAAAAGCAATAAACTATTATGAAAAATGCTAAGATGGAAGCAATCATTATAGACATAAAAAGAAAATATTTGTGTCTAAAGATGTGTTTTCATTTTTTTTTTGGAAAATAATAGTCAATAAAAGGAATATATAGTATAATTTTATTTGTAAGATTAAATGTTATTGGAGGCTGGCCTAGTATGGAAAAGATAGTTGTAGATAGTATTGAAACTTTGGAAGATACTGTAAAACGCGTAAGAACTGCTCAAACTAAGTTTGCTAAATATACTCAACAACAAGTAGATAAAATTTTTAAGGCTGCAGCCATTGCTGCCAATAACGCAAGAATTCCCCTTGCCAGAATGGCCGTAGAAGAAACTGGTATGGGAATAGTAGAAGATAAGATTATTAAAAATCATTATGCTTCAGAATATATTTATAATAAATATCGTGATACTAAAACCTGTGGAGTTGTTGAAGAAGATGCCATTTATGGAATAAAAAAAGTATTAGAACCAATTGGTCTAATTGCTGCAGTTATTCCTACTACCAACCCAACTTCAACTGCTATTTTTAAAACACTACTAGCTTTAAAAACTAGAAATGGTATTATAATAAGCCCCCATCCACGAGCAAAAGACTCAACGATTGAAGCTGCTAAAATAGTACTAGAAGCTGCTGTAAAAGCCGGAGCCCCAGAGGATATTATTTCCTGGATTGATGTTCCATCATTAGATTTAACAAATTATCTATTACATGAATCAGATACTATCCTCGCAACAGGAGGACCTGGAATGGTAAAATCTGCCTATTCTAGTGGAAAACCGGCTTTAGGAGTAGGTGCCGGAAATACTCCAGCAATTATTGATAGTAGTGCTGATATCATTTTAGCCGTAAATTCAATCATTCATTCAAAGACTTTTGACAATGGAATGATTTGTGCCTCAGAACAATCTGTTATAGTTTTAGATGAAATCTATAATGCTGTAAAGAAAGAATTCATAAA
>CAZTRE010000001.1:64614-71038 GCA_964616405.1 uncultured Mycoplasma sp.
AATCTGTTATAGTTTTAGATGAAATCTATAATGCTGTAAAGAAAGAATTCATAAAAAGAGGTTGTTATTTTTTAAATAAAGAAGAAATTGAAAAAGTAAGAAAAACGATTATTATAAATGGTGCCTTAAATGCTAAAATAGTAGGCCAATCTGCCTATAAAATTGCCTCTTTTGCTAACATAGAAGTACCAGAAAATACCAAAATACTAATTGGCGAAGTAGAAAATGTTGATTTATCAGAAGAGTTTGCCCATGAAAAACTTTCACCAGTTCTAGCTATGTATAAAGCATCAAACTTTGAGGAAGCTTTAAGAAAAGCCTCTAAACTAATCGATGATGGTGGATTAGGCCATACTTCTTCATTATATATAAATACTCTTACTGAAAAAGTAAAAATAGAAAAGTTTTATAATAATATGAAAACCTGTCGTATTTTAATCAATACACCATCTTCTCAAGGTGGAATAGGTGATTTATATAACTTTAAATTAACTCCATCACTAACCCTAGGATGTGGTTCTTGGGGAGGAAATTCTGTTTCAGAAAATGTTGGTATAAAACATTTGCTAAATATAAAAACTGTAGCTGAGAGGAGAGAAAATATGCTTTGGTTTAGAGCGCCTGAGAAGGTTTATATAAAAAGAGGTTGTCTACCAGTGGCCCTAGAAGAATTAAAAACGGTTATGAATAAGAAAAAGGTTTTCATTGTAACTGATACATTCTTATTTGAAAATGGTTATACAAAGACAACAACTGATAAATTAGAGGAATTAGGTATTGCCTATACAATATTTTCGGATGTTGCTCCTGATCCAACTCTTGCTTGTGCAAAAGAGGGAACAAAAGCCATGAATATGTTTAAACCAGATTGTATTATTGCTATCGGTGGTGGTTCCGCAATGGATGCTGCTAAAATTATGTGGGTAATGTATGAACATCCAGAAGTTGATTTTATGGATATGGCTATGCGCTTTATGGATATTAGAAAAAGAATATATACTTTCCCTAAGATGGGAGAAAAAGCTTATTTCGTCGCTGTTCCAACCTCAGCTGGTACTGGTTCAGAAGTTACACCATTTGCTGTGATTACAGATGAAACCACCAATACAAAATATCCGCTTGCTGATTATGAACTTTTACCAAAAATGGCCATTGTTGATGCCAATATGATGATGAACGCTCCAAAAAGTTTGACAGTAGCATCAGGAATCGATGCAGTAACTCATGCTTTAGAGGCATATGCCTCAATGATGGCAACAGAATATACTGATGGTCTCGCCATCGAAGCATTAAAGAATATTTTTAAATACTTACCTCGTGCTTATGATAATGGAGCAAGTGATCCAGAAGCTAGAGAGAAAATGGCTAATGCGGCGACTATGGCTGGTATGGCTTTTGCCAATGCCTTTTTAGGAGTTTGTCACTCAATGGCTCATAAACTTGGTGCATTTCACCATATTCCACATGGTATTGCCAATGCCTTAATGATCGAAGAAGTCTTAAGATTTAATAGTGAAGAAGTTCCAGCTAAAATGGGAACATTCCCACAATATGATCATCCACATACCCTAAGACGTTATGCCGAAATAGCTGAAGCTTTGAATTTAGGTGGTTCAACAGATGAAGAAAAACTTGAAAATTTAATTACAGCCATCAATAATCTAAAGGAACATATAGGGATAAAACAAACTATTAAAGATTATGGAGTTAATGAACAACAATTTTTAAGCACTTTAGATGATATGACCACCCAAGCATTTGATGATCAATGTACTGGGGCAAACCCAAGACTACCATTAATGAAAGAAATAAAGCAAATGTATTTAAATGCATACTACGGAGGCAAGTAAATGGAATTAACTAATAAAATAGCTGAAAGAAAAAATAAAGAAATATATGTTGAAGATGGAAAAGTAATAAAACTATTTGTTGCCTCTCATCCAAAGTCAGATATTTTAAATGAAGCACTTAATCAAGCTCGTGTTGATGAAAACTCAAATCTTAATATTCCAAAATTAATCGAAGTTAAAAAGTATAACGATCGATGGGCTTTAGTGTCTGAATATATTGAAGGAAAAACGATTACTGAATTAATGATCGAGGATCCAGAAAATTTTGATAAATATCTTGAATTATTTGTTAAAGTACAATTAACAATTTTAGATAATAAAGTACCACTTCTAACTAGAATTAAAGAAAAATTCACAAGAAAGTTAGAGACTGCTACAAACATTGACAATAATACTAAATATGAGTTGCTTGGACGTCTTCAAGGAATGAAAAACCATAATGAATTATGTCATGGAGATTATCATCCAAGTAATGTTATTATTAAAGAGGATGGGACTGTTTACGTAATAGACTGGTCACATGTAACTCAAGGTAATGCTGCAGCCGACGCTGCTAGAACGTACCTTCTATTTTCTATGGAAGAAAAAGCAGAATTAGCAGACCAATATTTAACAGTATTTTCACAGCTTAGTTCAATTCCAAAAGAATCAATTCAACGTTGGATTCCAATTGTTGCCGCAACACAAATGACTAAAAATATAGAAGAAGAACAAGAATTCTTAAAAAAATGGATCAGTGTTGTCGACTATGAATAAAATGTAGATGAAAAATTTCTGCATTTTTTTGTTGAAATATTAATAATTAGGCATAAATAAATTTTTAATAGAAATTATTAAAAAATTTATGTAAATATAAATTAAGTATAAGGAGTAATAAAAAATGAAAGAAAGAGTTGAAAAAAATGATTTAAGATTAATTGTGTTTAAAAGTGCACAAGAACTGGGGGAAAAAATAGATGCTCACTTACTTGAAATGTATAATCTTGATAAAGATAAGTATAGTTTTATAGTCCCAATTAAGGAAAATTTCTTTGAGGACGGACACTTTAAAGTAGAAATAGACGATACTGTTCGTGGAAAAGATATGTTCTTTTTAACGGATATCGGAAATTATTCTGTAGAATATAAAATGCATGGTTTAATAAACCATACAAGTCCTAATGATTTAATGATGGAATTAAAAGATGGTATTTGTGCTTGTAATTGTCATGCCAAAAATATTAATATAGTGATGCCTCTTTTATACAATGGCCGTCAACATCGACGTAATACTAGAGAGGCCCTTTCGTGTGGGATGATGTTACATGAATTAGACAATATTAATAGTGTAAAAAGTTTTATCACATTTGATGCCCATGATCAGGGAGTAGAACATGCCATTCATAAGATGGAATTTGATAACTTCTTCCCAACTAATAGTATCCTTGAGAGTTTTATAAATGATATGAGTATGAATCGTTTAAAGAAGATTGTCTTTGTAGCTCCAGATAATGGCGCTACCGGTAGAAGAAATGTTTACTTGAATTCATTTAATTCAAAATATATCCATCGTGAAGCGGGAAGTTTTATAAAACAACGTGATTATAATAACTTTGTTGATGGTAAATATCCAGTAATATCTCATGACTATTGTGGAAATGAAGATCTTGATGGCTACACGGCTATTGTTAGTGATGATATGATCTCTAGTGGTGGTTCTATGTTTGAAGTAATAGATGAATTAAAAAAACGTAATGTTAAGTATATCTATCTTATGACAACTTATGCATTATTTACTAGAGGAATTGAGAAGTTTGACGAATATTATAAAGCCGGAAAGTTTGATGGTTTATATACAACTAATTTGTCATATATTCCGGCTGAGTTTAAAGAGGCTAAATGGTTACACGTTTGTGACTGTTCTAAGGATATTGCGGAAATAATTTATAATATTCATAATAACCAATCAATTTCATCTATTTTAAGAGATAAGTCTTATCCAATAAAATTAGTAGAACAAAAATTCACAGCACAAAAATAGACAATTCTATTTCTTTGTGTTATAATATGCATCCTTAGAAAGAGGGAATATTTATGCCAAGTTTAACTGATATATATGCAAAGGTAGATAGAGAAATCGTTGCCAATGGTTTTTGGAAAGTTGATAATGAAGGAAAAAAAAGACCTTGTTGATACAGCCTTAAAAGGGTTTGTTATAGAAAAAATTGCACAATACGATCTTGATAAATATGTACAAGCCAAATCACAAACCGATATTACGGTCAATGAATTAGTTGAAATATTAGGTGATTCGATTCCTAAAGAGGATCATTTTGATACAATTCGTCACTTAACACACTATATTTTAGGTCTTGCCGGTGGCTTGCAAGGCTATTCTATCATTTGGAGTGATGATAAATCAGAAGAATTTTTAGATAACCCAGCAGTATCCTTTAATGATCGCGGCTACTGGGATGAATTAAGAACTCACGAACAATCATCATATGTTAAGACATTTGAATTTGCCTATGATATTTTTAAGCAAAATATTTTAGGAAAGGGTCCAAAACAACCACAACTTACAATTATAAAAACTACTTTACCAAAAAGTGATAATTAAAATCACTTTTTTCTTTTGTAACTCTACAAATACAATATCTTTATTACAATTAAGTAGTTGAATTGTTAAAGCAAACATTATATAATAAAAATAAGGAGGAGTAATATGAAAAAGTTATCGATTTTGGCATTAACAATAGTTTTAGCTTTCGCTGTGAGTGGGTGTGCAATGACAGGTAATAAAGTACAATCAAAAACTTGTACAATGAAGGCAAATGGAATTGATCAAACATTTGTAATTTCTGCAACTAACAAAGATGTTGATAAAATGGAAATAAAAATGGTTTTCGATAATTCATTATTTGGTGTTAATACACTTTCAACACTAACCGATGCCCAAAAAACAACTGTTAAAGAAACAATGCTAAAAAACTTAGGACTTGAAAGTGATACTGATGATGGACTAGAAATTATAGTTGACATTAATGATCAAATGACCATTACAGTAAAAATAGATATCACAAAAGCAGATCCAAAAATTTTACAGAAAATTACAGGTATGGATACAACTAATGTTGATTGGAGCTTCAAACGTACAATTTCAGACATGGAAAAATCTGGAGCAACTTGTAAGTAGAGAAACTTAGTAGAAATACTAAGTTTTTTTTTGATATAATGGTTAATGGGATGAGAAATATGAATGAAAATAGAATTAGATATAAACAATATGATTATCATTTAGATGAATTAGATGATATGGATTTAGACTGGAGCTTAGAAAAGTATGGTTGTGGTTCAACTTCAATAGCTAATATATTAGCAAATTACGGATTTAATATTACGCCTATTGATAGTGCTAAAAAAATATTGTTTGATAAAGAGAATAATTTTGATAGTACTTATTTAAGAAATAGGGGAATAAATGAAAATGGTCTAATATATTGTTTAGATAGATTTATTAATGAGGATAAGCTTAATATTACCTATGAAGTGGTAAAGATTGATTTTACTAACCCAAATGATACTCAAAAGGAAAAGATTGAAAATTTAGTTAGAAATGGGCATATGGCCATAATCCATGTTGGGCCAACAGAATTACAAACCTTTTCTAAAAATGGTCATTATCTAGTAATTAGTGATATCGATACAAACAATAATTTCTATGTTATTAATTCTAATAGAATTGGTGATAATCAAGTAAATGTTCCGTTTGATTATGAAACTATAATAAGAAATATAAAAGGACGTAGTAATTCATTTAATTTTCTATTTATAAAGAAATTGTAACCATTATGTTTATTAAGATTTATTATGACAGGAGAAAATAATTATGGAAGAATATAATAAAGAAAAATATATGCATTTAGAAAATGTAGAAAGTCTTTTTAAAAGAATCAATCGCTTTGGAAATGAGTACAATTATTGTTTTGGTTGTTTCATACCACCATCTAACCTTGCTTTAGCATTCGGTGCGGTTGGAGGGGCAATTGATGCTCTAAGAAGAAAGAATTTAATTGGATATTTTATTAATAAAAATGAAAAAGAAATTTGCTTAATTCCTCTTATTTCAGATAATAATAAAGCCATTCAAATAGATGTTGATGACTATATTGATATATTACCACAAGATATTAAAAGTATTAAAATTAAAAATGAAGATTTTATGTATAAAAGAATTATTATAAAGCTAAATGATAAAACAAAATATGTGATGAAAACAGCAAAAAAAATTAAAGATGTTCCATATCATGAAAATAATTTAAATAAATTTATAGAACTATATAAATAGTAAGTAAAATATCAGTAAAAATAAGAGAAGAAAGGATATAATAACATGAATTTAGAAAAATTTAATTTTGCACCTTTGTATACGCTTGATAAAGAGTGGGCTTTATTAACCGCAGGAGAAAAACATTCTTTTAACACTATGACAATTAGTTGGGGAGGATTTGGTACAATCTGGAATAAACCTGTTGTAACTGTTTATGTAAAACCATGTCGATATACATATGAATTTATGGAAAACAATGAATATT
>CAZTRE010000002.1:0-21691 GCA_964616405.1 uncultured Mycoplasma sp.
TTTTTTCTCCTTTTTTAAATGCAACTACAGATGGAGTTGTTCTTCCTCCTTCTGGATTTGGAATTACTTTTGGTGCTCCGGCTTCTAGTACGGCAGCACATGAATTTGTTGTACCTAAATCGATACCAATAATTTTACCCATAATTTATCTCTCCTTTAATTAATTATTTTTGATTTATTTTAACTGAGGCAGGTCTGATTACACGTCCATGTAATTTATATCCCTTTAATAATACCTCGATAACAGTCTCATTTTCTAACTCTTCTACTGAGTCAGTCAATAATGCTTGCTCTTGAGTTGGGTCAAATATTTGCCCTACTCTATTTATTTCTTCAACTCCAAATCTTTTTAATGTTTCTGTTAATGATGCATACATCATTTTGAAACCACTTAAGAATTTAGAGATTTCATCTGTTAGATCATTATCATCTAACTTGATGGCTCTTTCAAAGTTATCTACTACTTGAATAATTTCTAATAATAAATCTTGATTAGCAAACTTTAACATATTTTGTGTTTCTTCATCTTTTCTTTTACGATAATTGACAAGTTCGGCTTGAGCTATTTTTACTTTGTTAGTTAATTCTTGATTTTCTAATTGTAATTTGTTAACTGTTTCAGTTAATTCTATTTCCTTTTGATTAGGTTCTTGTTCATGATGACAATCTTTCCCACAACAATGTGGTGTATCACCAGTTTCATGGCAACAAGTGCTTTCTTCTTCTTTTAGTTCTTCAACTTTATTTTCTTCTTGTGTCATTTTATTCTACCTTTCTATATTTTCTTTCATGTATTCTAATAGACCAACAACCCGGTCGTATTCCATTCTTTTAGGACCGATAATAGCGATAGTTCCTTCATCATCACCGCTTTTGAATTTTGTTTTAATAACAGTAACATCACTATCAATATTATTTTCATTTCCAATATAAACTTTAATATTATTATCATTATCTTCTTCAATGCTACGGAGAGTTTCTCGATCCTCTAGCTTATTGAAGACATTTTTAATTTTGTCTATATTGCTACTAAATTCGGGTTGTTCTAAGATTTTGTTTCTACCAACAATATTAATATCGCTTGGTTTAGTGAAATCCGTGAACACATGATAGAAAGCGTTATATAGTTGTTCATGTTGTTTAACATAATTTCCTATAATTGGCTTTATTTCAAACTCCAATTTTGCACTTACTTCATCAATTGGGGTTCCTGAGATTAGATTGTTTATTAGGCCAACAGTTTTTTTCACTTCGTCAAGTGAGACATCTTGAAGTTTTATATTCCTATGCTCTACATGGCCTTTATCAGTAACTATAATTACGATCATACTAACATCATCAATTGGAACTACTTCTATTTGTTTTAGAAGATTCTCATGAGAGTTGCTACCAAGCACTACAGTTGTATAATTCATCATATCCGATATAACTTGTAAACTTTTATTAATTACATCAGATAGTGCAAGTTGCTGATTCCGAAAGACGATTTGTAATTTTAACATATCTTCGGCATTCATCTTTTTTAATTCCATTAGATTATCTACATAATAACGATAACCTTTTTCACTAGGAATTCTACCAGAAGATGTATGTGTTTTTTCTAATAGTCCCATATCTTCTAGGGCAGCCATTTCATTACGAATAGTGGCACTAGAACAAGCTAGGGCTTTAGATATTACTTTAGAACCAACTGGAGTTGGATCTTTAATATATCTTTCTACTATTAGCTTCAACATCTTATTTTGTCTTTCAGTCAACATAACATCAACCTCCTAGCACTTTTATTTTATGAGTGCTAATGATATTGTATGACTTTTTTTAGCACTTGTCAATATTTTGTGCTAGTATATTTACAATTATTAATAAATGATACAAATTTATTACAATATAGTTGAATAAGAGACAATTAAAAAGTGGTTTATTAACCACTTTACTAATAATCAGCATTATATAATTTAAATGTTTGGAGTCTACTATTACTATCGCAACCTACAAGTCTAAATGGAGCATTTTGGGATATATCTCCCGCAGATAAGCAGTAATTTGGATTGGATTTAGATTTAAACATATAATAATCATTTTTAGCGACACTACTTGGATGAACTATTTCCCATTGTTCCCAGATATTACCTGTATATTCTCCTGAAGTTGTTGCAGGAGTATTTTCTGTAAAACTTCCAGAACCATCGGCAGATTCTGGTTGTAAGGCATAATTATCTTCAGTCTCTGTAATTTTATATGCATTTGTACCTAATGAATTAATCGTCCACTTTTGTTTTTTACGGCCATCATAGAAAAGTAATTTGGTATCTGTAGTAGTGCTTGTTGCAGTCAAGACTCTTCCTGGAGTATCTGCAAGGGTTATATAATAATTTCCGGTAGGAATATTATCTAAGGTATCAATATCAACGTCATTTACTCTAATACCCATTTCATCTTCATAAGGTATATAAGTTAATGTTTGATCATAAATTTTTGTATAAGATAGTGTGCCAGCTTTATAAAGTTGAATTTCTTCTTTTGTTAACACGGTTGTAGAATCATAAAAATGAAAGAAGGCAAGCTCTTGAAGATCATATGCTTCATCTAAAGTAAAATCTGTACAAATAGTTTGATCAGTTCCGGGATCCATTGGTTGCATCAGATCTAGTTGTTCTATTTGTCCATCATAAAGTTCAGGAAAGTCAGGATTTTTTAATGTAGCAGTTTGTATAACATTATCACCATTAATATCTATAGCCTGAATTTCTGTCCATAATTCTTTTTGGTTATTAAGATCATCATCTAGGTCAACTGTCAAACAATCCCTAATACGAGTAATTCCTTGAAGGTTTGTACTCTTTTTTGGCGGAGGATTATTTTGGGGATTTCTAGATACTAATTCTATTTTTGCTTTACCGGAATCGCCATTTACAGCATGAAACATTTTTCCACCAATAAATGAATATTGGATCCCCCTATTTGAATAAGTCTGTTGGCCACCATAACCAGCTATATAAGAGGCCCCCGTATCACTGCCTTTATATATAGAGTCAGTGAAGGTTCCACCATTACCTCCACCACCGGCTAGCATTATAATACTTCTTTTCGAAGCATTATCTGCCCAATTAGCTCCTCCACTTACTATACGAACATCTGATGCTCCTCCACCTTTAGCTGTAGTTGAGTCGATCTGATTATAGGCAAGAGAAGATGCATTTCCAACTCCACCAATATAAAAATAAAGGTGTTCGTTTTCATCTAAATAAATAGTCCCTGAAGTATATGATCCCCTATTTGTACTAGAGTCTCCTATAGTTCCGGCGGCAGCTGCTCCCCATAATTCTATTTTGTACCAACCAGCCATACCATAGGGAACAATAAATTCTTGAACATCTCCAGTGTATGAAAATTCAGTTACTGTGTTACTATAACGGCTTAACTCATCATCTATTTTCTCAACTAAATCTTTAGTGTTTTTTCTATTAGAAGCCATAATACTCATTAAGACTGCGATAACTAAAAATGCAACTAAAAGTAGTCCATATAACAATGAAGATATGGCAAACCCCTTATTATTTATTCCTTTCATTTAATCACCATCTATTCTAAGTTTTATTGTATCATACTTGTTTTAGAATGACTACCCATTTATCTCCATATTTTTTACCCTTAATAATTTTATAATCTTCTTTGAAAACAATTCTATTGAGATTATCATTTTCACATACAATTATTCCATCTTCTTTTAATAAATTCAATTTTGTTATTAATTCAATACTTTTTTCAATGTAATTTGTATTATATGGGGGGTCTAAAAAGATAATATCAAAGGTAAGTTTTTGAGACGCCAATACTTTTAAAGCGGTTAAATAGTCCATATTAAAAACTTCACAAGAAGTTATACCTATTGTTTTTAAATTACTATTAATTGTTTTTACCGCTTGTTTATTTGAATCAACTAAAATGGCTTTAATGGCTCCTTCGGAAATTGCCTCTATCCCTAAATTTCCACTACCAGAAAAAAGATCCAAAACTATACTATTAGGTAGATAGTTTTGGATTGTCGCAAAAAGAGATTCCTTCACTCTATCCATAGTTGGCCTGGTTCCATTTATGTCATAACCTTCAATTTTTCTTCCTTTATATAGACCACTTATTACTTTCATAAACCACACTTATCCTTCTTTGTAATTTGTTTTAGTTTTTGATTTATCTCTAATATTAAAAAATTTAGTTTTGCTTCTTCGTGTTTGTATTCTCTTATTAAATCATTTTCTAATAATTGTTTTTTTATCCTTTCGTCATGTGTATAATTATATTTTTCTAATAGGTCAACTAATACTTGATCTTGTTTTATTTTTTGATATAAATATTTTATTTCTTTAATGCAGGGTGTATTATCTAATTGTTTTTTTAATAAATTAATTTTTTCATATAATTCTTCCATATATTTATTTTATCATATTTTTTATTTTAATACACCCATAAGTGTTGAGATAAGTTCAATATTTTTAGATAGTTTTTTTATTTTATCTTCTTGGGTTAATTTATAATAATGTTTAGCTTGCTCTTCTATTTTTGGAATAACCGCACTAGTACGTGTTAATTCTTTATACCAAGAAGAATCTTCCCGAAGATAGTTATAAATTAGGGGATTATTTTTAATATAGTTAATTGTATATTGATCCATTAATCGTCAAAATATGTGTATAGTGGTTTAGGCTCATGTTGAGGTCTTGTCGAAGTGTTACTATTAAGTCCAATATCTTGAAGAAGGCCAATTGTTTTTTGAAGGGAGGTTACGCCTTGTTGGACTTGTTCTATATCAAGATTCTTAAAGGTTTGAAAAAGTTCTTTTAGGGGTTCTTTAACTGACGTTGTAGTAAAAAATTGATTCCAAATAGTAGAGTTTTCACCATAGATATCGTATAGTTCATATAATTTTTGCCAAGTTGTTATATTTTTTAGAACGGACTGTGCCAGTTCGGGATGTTTTCCAGCAAAGGCTTTAAATGTATCTTTAGACATATTATCACCACTATATTTTATGATAAAAGACAAAAAAAAAGACATGAGTATGTCTTTTAATTTAGAAAATCATCGATTGTCATTAGGCGATCATCTATTTCTTTTAAAGATATTGCATCTTTTTTGGAAACTTCTACTGTTTTTTCTACCTTTTCTTCAGTTTCTTCTCTTTTAATAAGTGGAGTTTCTTCGTATGTTGCACTTGTAAGGTTAGCCACTATAAACGCATCAATTAATGGGTGTTTACTAATTAGGCTTCCAGTCGAATGACGATCTGCAATTGGAAGTTCCGTTAATTTCATTATTTTAATATCTTCGTTCTTGATACCGATATGTTCTTTAACATCCGTAATAAAAGTCTTTAATACTTTATAGGGATTAGTTTTTACTTCACGAATAATTAACAATCCGCGACGGGCTCTAGTTGATAATTCAAATTCATTTAATCGAACTCGTTTGGCAGTTCCTTTATCAGTAATTATCGTAATATATTCATCCTTATTATAATCAAAATTATTAATTGAAATTAAATAATCATCTTTTAATTTTATTCCTTTTACGCCCGATGCTTTTACTCCTACTATTGGTACTTCTTCAGAATTAAAGCTTAATGCATAGCCTGAATCAGTAACTAAGAATAAATATGGTTTTGTCTCAACGAAAGCATTAATAACTTGATCATCATCTTTTAGTTTCATACAGCTTGTTGGTTTTGAATATCTTTGCAATTTGAATTCTTTTAATTTAGAACGTTTAACCATTCCGTTCTTTGTAGCAATAACAATATTATTTTCTGTTTGAAAGTCATAGGCAGGTATAGCTGTGACAATACTTTCTTCTGGAGATATTTCAATAATATTGCTTACGTGTTTTGGCATATCTTTCCATTTTAAATCTGGAATTATATGAACTGGGATATGTAAATAATTTCCGGCAGTTGTGAATAAAAGGATCGTATCAGTTGTATTCATTTCATATATTCCTAAGATATAGTCATTCTCTTTAATGGTAATATCATCTGGATTAGATGCAGAGTAACTTCTAAATGAAGTACGTTTAATGTAACCATCTTTAGTAACCATAACTACAACATCCTCTTTTGGAATCATGGCTGCAGTATCAATTTTGATTTCAGTTATTTCTTCTTTAATGTCTGTTAAACGAGGAGTTGGATATTCATTTTTAACGTCACGTAAATCTTTTTTCATAACTGATTTTAAAACATCTTCACTACCCAAAATAGCTGTTAGGCCATTGATAATTTTTTCTAAAGACTCTTTTTCGTTTTCTAAAGCAACTACGTCGGTATTTGTTAGACGATAAAGTTGTAAGGTAACGATGGCTTCCGCTTGGGCTTCAGTAAAGTCAAATTCTTTTACTAAGTTATCTTTAGCATCAGATTTATTTTTTGATGCTCGGATAGTTTTAATTACTTCATCTAAAATAGAAATACATTTAATTAAACCTTCAACTATATGATATCTTGCTTTAGCGTGTTTTAAATCAAATTCTGTTCGACGTCTTACCACTTCTTTTTGATGAGCAATAAAAGCATCTAAAGCAGCAGTTAGACCTAACAATTTAGGACGTCTATTAACAATTGAAACCATATTGAAGTTATAGCTTATTTGCATATCTGTATTTTTAAGTAAGTAATTTATAATTAAGTCTTTATTGGCATTTTTCTTAAGTTCAATAACGACGCGAACATCGGCAGCTGATTCATCTCTAACCTCAGCTATTCCATCTATTTTCTTATCAATTCTAATATCATCAATCTTTTTAACCATCATTGCTTTATTAACTTCAAATGGTATTTCAGTAATAATAATAGAACTACCTGATTTTGATTCTTCAATTTCATATCTACTTTTAACGATAATCTTGCCACGTCCTGTTTCATAAGCTTGCTTTATTCCATCAAGTCCTTCAACAATTCCACCGGTTGGAAAATCTGGTCCCTTAACATATTTCATTAGAGTATCTAGGCTGCAATTTGGATTATCAATACGATGAATTGTAGCATCAATGATTTCTGTTAAGTTATGTGGAGGAATATTGGTAGCATATCCAGCAGAAATACCCATCGCTCCATAAACTAATAAAGCTGGAAAGCGAGCTGGTAAAACGGTTGGTTCAACAGTTGTATCATCAAAGTTTGGCGCAAATTCAACGGTATCTTTATCAATATCGCGAATCATCTCATTAGATATCTTTGAAAGACGGGCTTCTGTATAACGATAAGCAGCTGGAGAATCGCCATCGATAGAACCGTTGTTTCCGTGCATATCAATATATGGAAGTCTTGTTTTCCATGGTTGGCTCATTCTGACCATAGCATCATAAATAGAAGTATCACCATGAGGATGGTAATTAGCTATTACATCTCCAACTGTTTTGGCACTCTTACGATAACCTTTATCATAAGTGTTTTTTTCTTTATTCATAGAATAAAGAATACGACGTTGAACCGGCTTTAGTCCATCTCTCGCATCGGGAATAGCACGATCTTGAATAATATATTTTGAATAACTTCCAAAACGTTCTCCCATGATATCTTCTAAGGTATAGTCAAAAATCTTTTCAATGATTTCTTCTGTTTCTGATTTTTTTCTAGCCATTTTTATCACTACTTTCTTTTATTTTGTTAAATTTCATAATTATCTTCTAGGGTGAATTCAACATTTTCATCAATCCACTCTTTACGAGGAGAAACATCATCCCCCATTAGAACTGAGACACGTTTTTCAGCGAGTTGTGCATCTTCGATATTGACTCTAATTAGCGTACGACTGCCTGGCTTCATTGTTGTTTCGCAAAGTTGGTCGGCATTCATCTCACCAAGACCTTTATAACGTTGGATATCGCATTTTTTACCTTTAGATTTTTCTTGCATTTCTTCTACTGTATAGGCATATTCTACTGTCTTACCGCTTTGAATTTTAAATAGTGGTGGTAAGGCCACGAATAATCTACCATCTTCAATTAGTGGTCTCATATAGCGATAGAAAAATGTTAGTAATAGACATTGAATGTGTCCTCCATCTTCATCAGCATCGGACATGATAATTACTTTATTATATTCACAATCTTTAATATCAAAGTTAGAACCATAACCAGCACCAATTGTATAAATCATAGTATTAATCTCTTCATTACGAAGAATATCTTCTTCTTTAGTCTTTTCAGTATTTAATACTTTGCCACGTAATGGAAGAATGGCTTGATATTTACGATCTCTTCCTTGCTTTGCAGAGCCACCGGCTGAATCCCCTTCGACTAAGAATAATTCTTTTTTATCTTTATCTTTACTTTGGGCTGGAGCTAGTTTGCCAGAAAGTGATCTTTCTTCTTTCTTTTTACTTGTTCCTTTTCGAGCTTCTTCTCTAGCTTTTCGAGCGGCTTCACGAGCTATTTTACTACGCAGACTTTTATTGATAATATCGGTTGCGATAGCTTTATTTTCTTCTAAGAAAACACGCATTTGTTCCGTGACTAAGGCTTCTACGGCTACTCTAGCTTGAGGAGTTCCAAGTTTACCTTTAGTTTGTCCTTCAAATTGAAGTATTCCTTCAGGAATCTTTAAACTAATAATAGCAGTAAGACCTTCTCTGACATCTCCACCTTCTAAGGATTTATCTTTTCCTTTAATAAAGCCATTGCTTTTAGCATAGTCATTAAAAACTTTGGTTAAAGCCGTTTTAAAGCCAACTTCGTGAGTTCCTCCATCAATTGTTTTAACGTTGTTGACGAAGCTTACTATATTTTCATTATAGGTATCAGTATATTGCATTGATACTTCAATATCCATTTTATCTTTTGAACCAGACATCGTTAAAACTTTATGAAGAGTTGTTTTATTTTTATTTAAATCTTCTACAAACTCTTCAATACCACGTTCATAATAAAATTTTGCTTCTCGCTCATCTTCTTCATCAATTACCTCAATCGTAATTCCTTTTAATAAAAAAGCACTTTCTTGCATTCTTTCACAGATTGTTGTGAAAGAAAAGTTGGTTGAAGAGAAGATTTCTTCATCTGGCAAAAATCTAACTGTTGTACCAGTTTTGTTTGTTGGAGCAACTTCTTTTAAAGGTTGAACAACATGACCGCCATTTTCAAAACGAATGTAATGTTCTTTTCTATCTCTTTTGATAGTTACTTCACACCATTTCGATAAGGCATTAACTACACTAGCACCTACTCCATGAAGACCACCAGATACTTTGTAACCTTCACTTTCAAACTTTCCTCCAGCATGTAAAACTGTAAAAATTACCTCTGGTGTAGATATACCAGACGCGTGCATTCCAGTTGGAAGTCCTCGTCCATGGTCTTCAACGCTTACCGATTTATCTTTATGGATAGTTATTTTGATAGAATCACCAAAACCATTAATTGCTTCATCTATTGCATTATCGACGATTTCCCATACTAAGTGGTGCAATCCTCTTTTATCCGTTGAACCTATGTACATACCCGGTCTTTTTCTAACTGCATCTAAACCTTCCAAGATCTTGATTGATGAGTCGTCATACTTTAACGCCATTTTATCACTCCTAATATCTAACTATTAGTTATTATAACGAAAATCCATCTTCATTTCAATGAAAGTTTACTTTTTTTGACATTTTTTGTTGTATATCAACGTTTTTAGACTCTAATGAAAAAATAAGTCGAATATTCTGACTTATTTTTGAGTTCTAAAAGACAATAAATTTTAATATTATACTTATATGTTTTTATTTATTACTATTAGTTCCATTTTTCATACTATTTGGGCCCAGGTTAATCTTATCCATAGCGATTTCTGTGAATGTGTCAAAATCTAAATTTTGGAGCTTTTCATTTTCAAAAACTAGTGATGAAAAGTCATCAGTTTCTTTTTTTCTAACGGCAATCTTAGTATGATCAGGATCTACAAAAACTAACGCATAATTTAGTTGCTGCGGATTTGGTTCTTTACTATCTTTAAAATTTTCACTATATTTTAAGATCGTTCCTAAGGGATCTTCCTCCATCTTTTTTCCAATCTTTGCTTCATACATATTAGTTAAAATACCTTTTATTTTTGCCTGACGGTCATAATAATCTTCATCGTAATATTTTTCTTTAGCCATGGAATACAATCTCTCTTTTTGACTAGTACTAAACAAGCCTATGTTTTCCGCTTCAGTTATAATACTTATTGCTGATGATAAAAAGAGTTTCCTTTTTATTTCATAGTCACTTAATCTCAATAATTCAATAACCTCTTTTTTAGTACTATATTTACAAAGCTCGGTGATTAGCGAGTCCGGATCATAATTTAAGGTATATTGTGAAAGTTTGTCATTACCAATTATTAGCCCAATGGATGAGGCTAGTATTCTTTCGTTATAATATGCGCAGCCAACAAAAAAGTTGTCATTAACAAAGTTTTCAGTCATTCCCTCATTAATAGCATCGCCTAATAAGGATGAGTTATCACTAAGACCCGTACTTAAAGGGCCATACCTTAAAATCGCATGTAATTGTTCATGAGCTTTCGTTTTATCTGATGCGCCAGAAACATAAGAGATTCTGTTTGAAAGGGGATTATATTTTCCACTATATGGGGAAATATCTTCAAAAAGAACATTAATCTTTTTGACATCTTGAGTTTGGGCAACTATACACATGTTAATAATTGTTTTCTCATCCAAATGATAGGCATGATCGTTTAAAAAATATTTGTTAAATGCGTCTATAAATTTTTCTTTTGCCTCTTCTTTTAGGTGATGATTTTTATTAATGCTTTCTGCGAATAGTAGTTTAACATTTTCTGTTTTATCAAGTCCTTCATCAAGTTCCATAGTAATTTGGTTTTTAGGAATAATATTATGTTTAATAAGTGAATAATTAATACCGGGGCTTATATTATATAAAACTAAAAGTCCTGATACTAAGGCCATAGCTTTTAGACGCTTATATTGGTTTATTTGATCTTGAATTTCTGATCTAGGTAAGACGTCAGCCTTTTGAGCTTTTGATTTAAATCGTAACACGCTAGACTCTTTATTTGCAGAGGATTTTTTACTAATGTTTTCATCGAAACAATTTAATAATTCATTACTAATATCTTTTTCTGAAATATATTTTAAAAGTAAACTTTTAGCACTATCTTTGGTAAAAGTTAAATCAAACTTCTTTGATGAGACTTTTTTATAAACAGAAGATAAACGTTTTGTTTCTTCTTGCATAATCTTCATAGATTTCTTTAAATTGCTTTTATTTTTGTTATTAATCCCATCGCAAAATTGATTATGAATTTCCATAGCTATGCGAGAAGTTAGTAAATGCTCTTTTTGAAAATTATGCATACTAACAGCATCAAGTTTTAAACTAGCTAGTTCTAGCTCTTTTAAAACATCTAGATATTTTTTTAACATTCTTCTTTGATTCCAATTAATATCTTTTTGTTTATATTTTAAATAACTAATTTTTTTATATACCATAAATATCCTACCTACCTTATAGTTTGATATTATCAAAGTTTGTTTATTTATGTCAAACTTATTGACACTACTTTGGTATAGCGACAGTTAACTTAACACATTTTCAAATAATTATTAAAAAGACAACTAAAGATATAAAAAAAAGATCTTATAAATAAAAAAATTAGAGATAATCTCTAACTTTATACTTAGTCGTCTAGCAAATTAAGTTTTTTTCTTTCCATTTCTTTCATCATGTTCTTTGCTTTATCCATTACTTGTGGATGTTTTTTCATATACATGTATCCAGCCACACCTATACCTCCTAGGGCAGCCGCAATAGTCATCTTTTTCTTTGTTTTATTTTTTTTCATGATTTCACCTCTACCTTTATTATGAAAGGTGAATTGTTATTTTATACCATTAATTAAAAAATTTTTTATTGTTGTACGTCTTATATCAGATGAAATATTTGCAACAGCAATATCTAAAGCTTGTAGATCACCAATTAGATAAAGATTTTTCTTACTACGAGTAATACCTGTATAAATTAATTTACGATAAAGCATCTTACCATAGTTTTTAACGATTGGCATGATAACTACATCAAATTCACTACCTTGAGATTTATGAATAGAAATGGCATAAGCCAGGCGAAAGGATGAAAACGTGGTTGGAGTGTATTTAACTAAGTTACCATCAAAATCAATGTGAACCTCTTTTTTAGGAGATGTAGTTATTCTTTCAATAATACCAATATCACCATTATAGACATTATCATCAGGCATATTATTTAGTTGAATGACTTTATCACCTTCACGGAAAATTACTTCTCCTATTCTAAGTTCTTTTTTTGTTTTAGAACTTGGATTAAAGATAGCTTGAATACTTGTATTAATAGCATCAATCCCAGTATAAGATTTATACATTGGAGCTAAAATTTGAAAATTTTTATAAGATAAATCTTTATAGGTAGCAGCTATTTCTTTAATATTTTCGATTACCATTTCACTGGAACAATTAATAAATGTTAAGTCTTCATCTTTATTAAAAACTTGCGGTATTACTTCACCTGCTCTTACGTCATAAGCAAGGGAAATAATATTGGAATCTTTTCCTTGACGATATAACTCTTTTAGTTTTACTACTTCTAACATTTCACTATCGATTAAATCATGTAGAACTTGTCCAGGACCAACTGATGGAAGTTGATGATCATCTCCAACCATCACTATTTTACAATTAGCCGATATTCCTTTTAAAAGACTAGCCATAAGATAAGTATCAACCATGCTGGCTTCATCTAAAATAACAAATTCTACTTTACTTTTATTATACTCATTTACTTGAAACTTATTGGTTTCTTTTTGCCATTTTAAAAAACGGTGAATGGTTGATGCCCGAAGACCAGTAGTTTCAGTCATACGTTTAGCTGCCCGACCAGTTGGAGCGAGTAAGGCTACTTTATCTTGGAGAATATCATATGATAACTTATTTAATTTACGATATAGTTCAACAATTCCTTGCATTATAGTAGTCTTTCCTGTTCCCGGTCCTCCTGTTATAATTAAGAAATCCCTCTCGTAGCTTTCCTTAATAGCGCGTTTTTGTTCTTCGTTATAAGTTATCTCATAGAAATCTTCTAACCCTTTAATAGTATCTTCTAATTGTTTAGAAGTTTTTTGAGGATTGCTTTCTAGAAGACGCAGACGTTTTACAATTAAAGTTTCTGCATCATACATTTCTTTTAAATATAATTTACTATCTTTTTGGACAATACGGCTATCATTAATTAACTCAAGTAAGGCTTGGTCATAGTCTTCTTGAGTTGGTGTTGTCATTAATACTCGGGGTAATAAAGTTATTAGTTCTTCCTGGTAATAATAACTATGTCCATAAACATTACTTACTTCATTCATGATATAAACTAAAGCAGCTTTTATTCTAATAAGGGCATCTTGTTTAACTCCCATCTTTAATGCAATTTGATCAATTTTTTTAAAGTTGATATCATAAATATCATAAATAATTTGATAAATATCTTGTTCAATTACAGATTTTGTTCGAGCCTTATAGTGGTTATATATTATCATGGCATCTTTTGTTTGAAAACCTAATTCTCCTAAAAATAAAATAGTTTCATAGCTTGCTTCATACTCTTTTAATTTATTATGTAGGGTATCGATATTAGCTTTAGTAATTGTAGGTATTAATAGTAAGTTATCAGGGTTTTCTAAAATTATTTTTAAAGTATCTTTTCCTAAAACATCCACAATATTTTTAGCTTTCTTTTCTCCTATGCCTTTGAAAAGACCACTGGTTAAAAATTCAATGATTGAATCTTTTTCTTCGGGTTTACAACGTTCATAACTTTCTACTTGAAATTGTTCTCCATATTTTTCATGCCTTATTAATTTACCATAGAACATGTAAGTGTCTACATCATTTAATTCATGAAAATAGCCTGTAAAGGTAATGGTTCTATCAAGGTAGTCAGCTAATTTTTCGTCGTTGGTATCGTGTACTTTAAAAAGACCAATGTTATAACCACTGGCATTTTGATAAATACTTCTTTTATAATTTCCTTTGATATATGTTGACATTGGCCCTCCTATTTAGTAATTTATCATTCTCCAATACAATATGGATATTCAATTGAAGTTATTTTTACAGTTTCAAATGTATTGTGTTCTAGATTTTTATTAATTTTAACATATAAGTAATTGCCGGTGTGGCCAAAACTTGATCCATCTTTATTCTCTTCAATTAGAACTTCAACCTCTTGATTTAGATATTTATTATAGTAAGTAAGTTCTAACTCTTTAGATACTTCAAGTAGGGCTCTGGCGCGACGCTTTTTTTCTTCGTTTTCGATGTGATTAGGTAGTTCTTCTGCTTTAGTACCTTTACGTAAACTAAATGGGAAAACATGCATTTTAGTAAATTTTAGTTCCCGACAAGTTTGAATTGTTCTTTCAAACATAGCTTCTGTTTCACCTGGAAAGCCAACTAATACATCAGTAGTGATTGAAATATTTGGCCTTATTTCACGAATTTTCTTTATTTTATTGTAGAAGTAAGCCAAATCATATTTTCTGTTCATTAATTTTAAAATCTCATCACTTCCCGCTTGAAGAGGGATATGCATATGATCAACAATAATATTGCTTTCTTTTATGACATCTAGGACTTCTTGAGTCAATTCGGTTATTTCGATAGAAGAGATTCTTAGACGTTTAAGCTTAGGTATGTTAACTAATTCTTTTAAAAGAGAAGCAAAATTGGTATTTAGATCAGTTCCATAGTTACCTGTATGAATACCTGTTAGGACTATTTCTTGATAACCATTATTTACTAAAGATGTTACTTCTTCGATAACTTTGTCTTTTTCTTTAGAGCGGCATTGGCCACGAACAAATGGAATTATACAATAACTGCAAAAGTTCTCACAACCATCTTGAATCTTAACAAAGGCCCTAGTTCTACCCGGAAAATTAGTAATGTACATATCTTCAAAACTGTTTTTTTCTTCATTGTATAATCTCTTAATTCTTTCTTTCTTATCAAAGTATTCATCTAATAATTCAATAATTTTTGATTTGTCTTTGTTACCTAAAACAATATCTAACCCTTCAATTTCATAATCTTTATTCGCTTCGATAAAGCAACCCATAGCTACTACGCAAGCATCTGGATTACGTTTAATAGCCGCTCTAATCATTTTCTTAGATTTGATGTCTGATGTGTTTGTGACAGTACAAGTATTGATTATATAAACATCACAAATATCGGTAAAATCCTTAATTTCATAATGATTTTCTTTTAATTTACTAATGATAAATTCACTTTCATAAGTATTTACTTTACACCCTAGTGTTAGTACTCCTACTGTTCTCATTAACTACTCTCTTCTTTCTATGTTTGATGCAACTTATCAAATTATTCTTTTATTCTATATACATTGGTTTAATATCAACTATTTTGCCAACGCTTAAAAAATACGTTTACAAATATCTTGTTCCAAATTGGTTAAAGCATATCATATTTTGACTATTTTTTCAATCATATATATTATACGCTAAGTTTTTAATTAATCCGAAAAAAAAGATTAACTTTTGTTAATCTAAGTTCTTTTGTAATTCTCTTAGTGTCATCAAGAATTCATTCGTCTTCTTAATCTCTTCATCTAGCTTATCATAATTAGCGGTATTTTCTAAGGCTATATCCTCAGAGGATTCATGGTGTTCAATACCATAAATTGGTGAGATAACAGGACTTCTTTCAAACTTGTGAACGGCTTGGTAAGATTCACTTAATGGTTTTACCGGTGCTGATTCTACTGATTTTGTATTTTCTATTTGAACAGTTTCAAAATCCATTAACTCTACTTGTGTTTCTTCTTTCTTCTCTGCAGGTTCAATGATTGATGTGATTACTGGTTCGTCCTCAATTGTATTAATATCCTCTTGAACCTTTTTCATGCGACGTTCTAAGTCTTCAATACTGATTGGTTCATTACCTTCGTCAGCGTATTGGGTCATTTCGTTAGACTCATACATTTCCTTACTTTTAGCGATCAATTCATCTAAACTAATAATAGCATTTTCTTCTTGTTCTTCTTCATATGAGGTTAAATCAATGGCTTTTGCTTCTTGTTCTGCTTTTTCTAATTCTTCTGTTAAACGCATTAATTCTTCTTGGGCTTGTTGTCTATTAGGCTCAATAGAGGTATATTCAAGTTCTTCTTGGACAATAGGTTCTGCCTCTTTTGTTTCGCTAATAAGATCCGCAACTGATAAAACTTCTGTTTCATTAACGATATTAATAGGTTCTTCAGTCATGGTTGATAGAACTAAATCTTCAACATTTATTGGCTCTTCTATCTTTTCTTGTGGTTCGCTTGTTATTGCTTCTGGGATAGTCTCAACTACCTCTTCAGGAGCAATTTGATCTATGGCTTCTTTTTTAATAACTAATTCTTCCTGAACTGGTTCTACGTTTGCATCTTCTTTTTGTGCAGATTCTTCTACTGCTAAAGTTAAAATCGGTTCTGCATATGTTTCTATTGGTGTTTGATCATTATCTTGTTCTACTATTTCAGTTACTTCTTCTACTAATTTATTAAGTTCTTTAGTATTATGTTTTTGTTTTCTTTTATAATAGTTTTTATCAATTAAATATATAATATAACATAATAGGCAAGCTATAGCCGCTACTATGTAAACAACAACAATCTCCTTTGATGTTAAAAATTCTAATAATTCACTCATCGTGTTCACCTCTATAATGTTAGAATATCATAGCTACTTTTTTTATTAAAGAGCTAACTTGTCTAACTTACCACATTTTACATTCGCTTTTACAAAGTTTTACGTATGTTCGATTTACATTTGTTTACACTCATAAAACGAATATATACCTTACATATTAATGATACCATATTTTTTAAATAATGCTAGAGTTTTTTCATATATTTTTAATATGAAAGAGAAATTTATTAAATCAACGTTTATTTTACTTATCGGTGGGATGATCACAAAAGTTCTAGGTCTTTTCATAAAAATGGTTATGGGAAGGCTTATTGGTTCTGAAGGGCTTGGGCTTTATATGATGATTCTCCCTACTTTTTCATTATTTATTGGAGTTAGTCAATTTGGACTGCCAATTGCTTTATCAAAACTAATAGCGGAAAATACTAAAAACAATCGGCGATTAGTCGCATCAATTATTCCCATTTCGATGATAGTTAATATAATACTAATTGTTATTATTTGGTTATTTGTGGGGTTCTTAGCTAATCATTTATTAAAAAATAGTGATGCTTATTATGGTATCCTGGCAATAAGTGTTGTTATACCTTTTATTAGTTTATCAAGTATTTGTCGTAGTTACTTTTTTGGAAAAGAAAGAATGATTCCTCATGTAGTATCTAATGTGGTTGAGGATGTTGTAAGACTTATTGCTATGATTATTGGGATACCCTTCTTCTTAAAAAAAGGAATTAATTATGCAGTATGTTTCTTAATTTTATCAAATGTTATAAGTGAATCAGCTTCTATTCTTATCTTACTTTTATTTTTACCAAAGAAATTTTCAATTAGAACTTGCGATTTACGCCCTAGAAGGGATTATATAAGAGAGAGTCTCTCAATTGGTATACCAAATACATGTGGAAGATTAGTTGGAAGTATTGGTTATTTTTTAGAACCTATTTTACTTACTACAGTTTTACATTATGTAGGATATTCCTCTAGTTTTATTACCAATCAATATGGAATTTTATCGGGATATGTTATGCCTATTTTACTACTTCCCTCTTTCTTCACAGGAGCAATATCAAATGCCTTACTTCCGGTTGTTTCAAGAGAATATTCTTTGCGGCGATATGATCAGGTAAAGAAAAAATTAAGACTGGGAATTATAGTTTCACTAGGTATTGGAACTATTTTGATGAGTTTTTTCGTAATTATACCTGAGGTATTTTTGAAAGTTATCTATCACACCAATCAAGGTGCCTCATATATGAGATTTCTTGCCCCGGTATGTTTATTACAATATATACAGTCTCCTCTTTCTAGTAGTTTAGAGGCTATGGGGAAAAGCAAAGTCGTATTTATTTCTAGTTTATTAGGAGTCGTAATTAGATGTGGTTTATTAGTAGTTTTATCTTTTCTTAAGATTGGTTTATGGGGCTTAATTCTTTCTATTAGCGCAAATGTCGTAATGGTAACTGTATATGAACTAATTATGATTAGAAAATTTTTAAAATAATTTATTCAATTGGACATTTTTTCACTAAAATGACACATTTATTGTATAATATTCTTATTTAGGAGGGATTTTGAATGAAAATATTAATCGTCGATGATGAAAAAATGATTCGTGATGTTATTAAAGAATATTGTCTCAGTCAGAATTTTTTAGTTGACGAAGCCGATAATGGAAAAGTGGCTTTGGAAAAACTTCTTACAAATACCTATGATTTGATGGTATTAGATATTATGATGCCTCAAATGGACGGATTTTCTATGTTAAAAGAATTGCCTAAAGAAAAAAGAATTCCTGTCATTGTATTATCTGCTCGAGGTGATGAGTATGATAAGTTATTAGGTTTTGATTTGGGAATTGATGACTATTTAACCAAACCATTTTCACCAAATGAGTTAATAGCCAGAATTAAGGCAATTATGAACCGATATAGTAATACCTTTCTCGATATATATAAACTCGACTCTCTCGAAGTTAACTTTTCTGCTCACTATTTAAAGATCGATAAAAAACAAATAAATATTACTCCAAAAGAATTCGAAATCCTATCCTATTTAATTAAAAATAAAGGTATTGCCATTTCTCGAGAACAACTTCTTTCTAATTTATGGGGGTATGATTATTTTGGTGATGATCGAACAGTTGATACCCATATTAAGATGTTGAGAAATAACTTGGGCAAGTATCGCGACCACATCGTTACTGTACGTGGGGTTGGATATAAATTTATAGAAAATGAAGAACAATAGTTTAAACAAAGAGATTTGGAAATACTTTTTAATTTTTTCAATAATAATACTAGGATTTTTGTGGATATTTCAAGTATTATTTCTAGATCAATATTATAGATATGTAAAGATAAAAGATATTAAGTCGGTAGCTAAATTAATTACTTTAAGTCAGACATCTAAAACTTTTGATTTTATTATTGATAAAGCAGCTTATGAAAAAGAAGTTTGTGTAGAAGTTATTGATAAAAACTTTAATACTTTATATTCTTCTTCTAGTTATGGAAGAGGTTGTTTTACTGGTAAAGAAATAAGTATGAATTATAAATATGATTTTATTAAGAGTGGTTTTAATAATAAGACATATGAGTTAATAAATCCAACTTTTAATAATGATACTTTGGTTTATGCGGTTAAAATGAAGAATAATAATTATGCATTTGTCAACACATCGCTCGATCCTATTGATTCTACAGTTGAGATTATCCAGGACCAATTGGTAATTGTTTTAATAATTGTTTTGATTGTATCGTTTGGGGTATCTTACTTTATGTCAAAGTTTATTTCATCACCGATTGTTAAAATGAATAAGGCCGCAAAAAAGTTAGCTAAAAGAGATTTTGATGTTAAGTTTGAAACTAATTCAAATATTTTAGAAATTAATGAACTAGCTGAAACGCTTAATTATGCCAGTAGTGAGTTAAGTAAAACCGATGAATTACGACGAGACTTGATGGCTAATGTTTCGCATGATTTAAAAACACCACTCACAATGATTAAGGCGTATGCCGAGATGAGCACTGATTTGCATGCGAATAATAAAGATAAACAAAAAGAAGACATGGAAATTATTGCTTCAGAAGTTGATCGCTTAACGGTATTAGTTAATGATATTTTGACGCTTTCTAAGATGCAATCAAATATTGAAAGCTTAGAAATAGAAGAATTTGATTTAATAAACTTAGTTAATGATATTTTAGGTCAATATACCGTTTTAAAAGAAACTGAAGATTATATTTTTAACTTTGAACATGATATTGATAAAATTATGATTAAAGCTGATAAGAAAAAGATGGGACAAGTTATTTATAATTTAGTAAATAATGCGATTAATTATACAGGAAATGATAAAACCATTACCATAAGAATTAGTGATAATAATGGTTATTTAGTAGAAATAATTGATACTGGTAAAGGTATTAAAGACGAGGATTTACCTTATATTTGGGATAAATATTATAAAAACAAAAAGAAACATAAGAGAAATCTAGTGGGAACTGGTCTAGGTTTATCAATAGTTAAAAATATTTTAGAATTACATGGATATGAACATGGGGTTAAATCAAATGCCTCAAAAGGAACAATCTTTTATTTCATTATAAAAAAGTAGATACGTTTTATAAAAAGCGTTCTACTTTTATTTTTTCTTCATTTTAGCAAGGTCTTTATTTATTGCTGTTCTAGTATTATTCAAGTATGAAACTTCTTCTGTAGTAAAATTATTATTACTTACTACGTTTGCTTTTTCTTCTTCTGTATATAAGCCCCAATCAATTGCACATTGTCTTAACAATTGTCTTCGTTTATATAATTCCCTTTGTTTTCCGATTAGAACTCCTTGGTCAAACTCTAGTGGTTTGAAAAAACTTTCTTCTACATCTAGCTCATCTAATCCGTAGGCATATATTTTTTGAAGTCTTACATCGTCATCTGTTTCTAGTCCGACATCATATAGAGCATATTCTTTCATTGTATTCATGTATTTCATAAAGGAATTCATAATAATAGAAGATTCATCTTCATTTAATTCTAATTCTATAGCAATTAAATCAGTCATGAGCTCTGCATCAGTTATAGATTGTTTCTCACCTTTACTTAGGTCTACTTCTACCACTAAATCATTATAAGCCGCTTCTAATCGAGTATCTTCTTTTTTGCCATTTATACAACTTAAGAATGCAAAATGGCGAATAGCCTCTTCTAAAGTTAGAGTTTGTTCTGACATGTTTCTTAAAATTTGATCAGAATCTAAATTTAAATTAGTTAATACGGGTTTTACATAATTTCCATATTTTTCATATATCCACGTAGCAACTTTATTTTGTCCAATCATATTATAATCAATAATAGATTGATTCATAATTTCCTCTAGACTATCTTCTGGAAAGATCCTATGGAGTCTTATGGCATTGGAAATTACATCATAGTTATAGCCATGATCAGAACAATACTTTTTCAATACTGGATCTTCATATAATGATGTATCTCTTTTTTTACTTGAAAGAGTTTTTGTTCTTCCAAACTGTTTTTGTAAAGTTTCTTCATCTACAGCAAATTCGGATTTAATATTTTCTTCATTAAAGTTTTGCGTTTTTCTGCTTTGACGACTTTGGATTTCGGACTTAGTCATCATAATACAATAGTCATCTAATTGTTCACCATCAAACTTTTCTTCATGTTCCTTCTTATCAGCCTCTTTTTGATACTTAATACGATTCCAAATCATGCCTTCATTATTAAACCAAACTATTTCTTCTTTAGTTAAATCTTGACAACTTCCATAATGCTTACCTTCAAGCATAGCATTATATATTCCCCTTGCAGTACTTATTTTGACACCTAATTTTACTGGGCCGATTCCTTCTAGTTCTATTATAGTTTTTTTAGTTATATCTAAATTCTCTTGCTCGGGATGTTCTTCTTTCCATTTTAAGATGGCTTTGCGAAAAA
>CAZTRE010000002.1:21791-61407 GCA_964616405.1 uncultured Mycoplasma sp.
AAATTCTCTTGCTCGGGATGTTCTTCTTTCCATTTTAAGATGGCTTTGCGAAAAACGTCTCGTTGGAACTTTTCATAATCCCAAATCATTCCCTGGCTATTAAGCCAGTCTATTTCTTCTTTGGTTAAATCTATAAAACAAACAGGTTCCCAACCCTTTTGTATTTCTAGATATGCACTTCTTAAACAGGCTATTTTAAAGCCTAAATTGACTGGGCCGATTCCTTCTAATTCTATTATGGCGTTTGCAGGAATATCTAAATACAGTTTATCCGGGTTTTCTTCTTTCCACTTTAATATAGCTTGATGAAATACTTCTTGTTGGAACTTTTTAAAATCCCAAATCATACCTTGGCTATTAAGCCAGTCTATTTCTTCTTGTGTTAAATATTTAGAATTAACAAGTTTTCTACCTTCTTGCATAGCATGATATACAGCTCTTAAACTTGCTATTTTAAGGCCAATATTAACTGGGCCGATTCCTTCTAATTCTATTACGGCGTCGATGGGAATATCTAAATACCATTTATTCGGATTTCCTTCTTTCCATTTTAATATGGCCTGTTGATACACTTCTTGTTGAAACTTTTCGTAATTCCAGATCATACCTTGACTATTTAACCAGTCTATTTCTTCCTCGATTAACTCTTTTAAGTCATCAAGTTCCCTGCCCTCTTGCATAGCTTGATATGTCTTTCTTAAATCACCGATTATTGGGCCTAATTTTACCTGGCCGATTCCTTCCAATTCTATTACAGTGTCAACAGGAATATCTAAATACTTTTGATCAGGATGTTCTTCTTTCCATTTTAATATGGCCTGTTGATACACTTCTTGTTGAAACTTTTCAGAATCCCAGATCATTCCTTCTTTATTAAGCCAGTCTATTTCTTCTTGGGTTAAATCTTGAAACCAAACAAATTCTCTATTTTCTCGTATAGCTTGATATATACCTCTTAAACTACCAATTATTGAGCCTAATTTTACTATTCCTATTCCCTCTAACTTTACTTTAGCGGTTAGAGGAATGTCTAAATACAATTTATCTGGATTTTCTTCTTTCCATTTTAATATGGCTAATTGATAATCATGCATATGTTCTCACCCCCGGTGCATAACTAAGTTAATATATTGCTTTATTATACCATACTCTTAATTATATTTCTACCAAATTAAACACTTTATTACATAACCTTAAAGAGATATTAAGCTTATTATAGGCTGTTTTTTGTTTATAAGTAAAAATGAACACTATTGTGTCCATTTTATTCTTTAAAACTTAAGATTTTAATTATAAATAATAAGTTCGTGTTGACATCTTGTACAGGCAACATATAAAAGATTCTTTTCATTTTGTTTATACGAGTTATTACGATCATTATAGATAATGACGCTATCAAATTCTAAACCTTTAGCAGTATAGGCTGGGATAATAATTAACTCTTTATGGAAGACTTTAGATGTTGGCTCAACTAAAGATATATCAACTTCTTCTTTTAAAAGATTATATATTTTTTCAGCCTCTAAAGTATCTTTAGTGATAATAGCTGTTGATTTGTACATATCTTGAAGATAAGAAATATCATTTAATAGTGAGGCTTTTAAGTCTTTAACTTTTTTTCTAATTAAAACCGGTTTATTATTATCTTTACGAATAGCATTAACATGATTTAGATTTAGAATTTTATTGGTGTAATCAATAATTTCTGGAGATGAACGATAGGTTTTTAATAATTCTAAATACTTAGTAGATCCTTTAAACAAATCACTTAGTTCTTCTAATGAAGCATAGGCATAATAAGGATTGATATTTTGATTTATGTCGCCTAATATTGTGAAATCAGCTTTTTGAAAGATTTTCGCGATAATAATATATTGAAGACGATTGTAGTCTTGAGCTTCATCAATAACAACTTGTTTGATGCTTCCTTCATACATAAAGCCTTCCAAAGTTCCTTTAATATAGGCAAATAATAAAGCATCTTCATAGTTAATAACTTTTTTGTTGGTAAAAGAATTAATAATAGTATCTGGAAGAGGCATTTTAGTAAAGCTACTCTTCCAAAAGTTTTTATAAATTGTTTGGTAGTCTTTTTTAAAGTTGGCACTTTCACGTAGTAGCTTAACAAAAGTTCTGTTTTTCTTGCCGCTTCCATTATAAAAGTTTGAAGAAAGCTTTTTAGCCATTTCCTCTATGCGTTCAAATAGAGGTAGGCGATCATATCTATTATGAAGCCATTCATTTAACATATCTTTGTCAACGTTATTAATTTCGTTTTCCGTAAATGATGTAACGAAATTAGCGTTTTGAATGTAATCAGCTAAATAAGCATCTAAATCTTTTATAATTTCATCACTTTGTTTATATTTAACGAGTTCAGGATATTCTTCTTTATAAGTATAATATCTTGAGACAAAGTCCGTAAATGTTTCGACGTCTTTATATTCTTTGATGAAAAATGACAAATAATCAGCGAAAGTTGTTTGAAGAGTATTGGCCTCGCCAAGAGATGGAAGAACATCCGAAATATACTCAGTAAAAATATTATTTGGTGAAAATACTAAAATATTATTCGAAGAAAGACGGTCTAGTTGATAAAGTAAATATGCAATTCTATGTAGGGCTACGGTTGTCTTTCCAGAACCAGCGATTCCTTGAACTATTAAGTTATTATCTTCTAAGTTTCTAATAACTTTATTTTGTTCTTGTTGGATGGTATTGACAACATTTTTCATCTTTTCACTTGATTCGGTAGCGAGTACTTCTTGGAGAACTTCATCATTAATATTTAAAGAATTATCAAAGACCCCCACTAGTTGATTATTTTCAATTTTGTATTGTCTTTTTCTTTTTAACTCTCCGGTGTAAATACCACCTGGGGCCGCATATTCACAAGGCCCTGTTTCATAATCATAGAAAAGGCTACAAATAGGACTGCGCCAATCATATAAAATATTATTGGAGTCTTTGTCTTTTAGGTATGTTAGAGAAATATAAATATTATATAGTTTATTTTTCTCATCGTCTTTGAAAACTATTGATGCGAAATAAGGTTTGTTTTTGATTTGACATAATTTTTTAAAATAACGTTGTTTTTGTAAGGCACGTTCAGCCTCTTGAGATGTAGCGGTCATTACTTGTTGCATTTCGGCATTATCAAAACTGCCAGCATTTTCCCACATCATTTTTTTAAATTCAAGCAAATTTTCTTCGTCATCGAAGACATCTTCCCCGAGCTCAGAAAGAGTCTCTCCTAATAATTTTTGAACTTTTTTTAGAATCTTTTTTTCTTTTTGAAATTCTTCTTCACTAATTGCCATGTTACCTCCTTATTTTGAACTTTTTTAAAAACTAAGGCACGAAAAAACCACATTTTTCATGCAGTGGTGCTTAGAAATATGTGATTTTTTCAAACGTCTATTTGAATATAACATATTATTTATTATGGTGCAAGATAAATTAGAGAAAGTTTTAATAGTAGACACTTTTAATATTTTTAATTACTACTATCATTTAGTTTATTTACTAACGTGGTGAACTCTTCCTCTATTTCTTTTAATCTTTCACTCGTTTTAGCCTCAAACCGGGCAGTAATATTTGGTCCGGTATTAGATGCTCTAACTAAAGCCCAACCATCATCAAATAATATTTTTATACCATCAATATCTAAATAGTTGTAGTTTTTTTCTTTGGCATATTCTTCGACTTTTTTAATTATGGCAAATTTTTTTTCATCTGCGGCGGCAAACTTTATCTCATTCGTCGAATAATAATGATTAATTCCTTCTAATAATTCATCAACTGTTTTGTTTGTTTTCGATAATATTTCTAAAAGACGAAGTCCTGCATAAAGCCCTGAATCAAAGCCAGGAAAACGGTCTCTAAAATAAACATGGCCGGATAGTTCTCCACCAAATGGTAAATCTAATTCCCTAGTAGTGGCTTTGGTGTATGAATTTCCTGTACGACAGCATTTACCTTTACCACCAAGTCGTTCAATCTCGTCGCTTAGGCTTTTAGAACATTTTACGTCATATAGGAATTCTTTTTTAGATACTTTATCTATTAAGTCTCTAATAATTATAATCATATATTTATCGGTGGGAATAAACTTTCCGGAATTAGTAATCACGCCTATACGATCACCATCTCCATCAAAGCCTAATCCAACATCGGCATTTGTTTCTAGTACCTTTTGTTTTAACATAGTAAGATTATCTTCAACGCATGGATCTGGGTGGTGATTTGGAAAGGTGCCGTCGCTTTCATCATTGATACATATTAGTTCAATTGGAAAATTTTCATATAACTCTTTGGCGATAATACTGGTAGTTCCATTTCCAGGATCAATAACTGCTTTTATTTTTCTCGAACCAAAATCTAGGCTTTTTTTAAATAGATCAATATACTCTTCCTTAATATAATATTTCATTACTTCACCTAGTCCTGTATCCGTTCTAAAGTTACCAGCTTGAATAAAGTGAAGAAAATCTTGAATTTCTTGACCTTTACAATTACCACTTTCATCAAACGAAAATTTAAATCCATTATCTTCTTTAGGATTATGAGAGGCAGTTACCATTACTCCGCTATGGACATTTAATTTAATACAAGCATAATAATACATTGGAGTCGTACATAAACCTAGGGAAATAATATCAATACCCGTTTCTTTAATTCCAGTAAGTAATGCCTCATATAGAGCTTCACTACTGGTGCGATTATCATGTCCAATAACACAAATTGTTTTACCTATATTTTTAATGTGACTACCAAAACCTAAACCAATAGTATAAGCTGTATCTACATCTATTTCTGTAGGAAATTTACCTCTAATATCATAGCCACGAAAGATATTAGTATTTAAATCTTCTTTAATCCGCATATTTGTATCCTCCTATTATCTTATTTTAATATAACATATAATTCGTAATTTATCACTAATTTATTAAAAAAAGAGGCTTTAGCCTCTAGATATTTTCTATTTTTATAATATTATTTCCTTGCTCAGTAGTTATATTAGGATCTAAAAAGATAAATAGGCACCCAATAATAATTATTATAAGTCCCGTAAAGATTAACATAATGGCTGGGAGATTTAATCTATTCTTCTTATTCATACTACCTACTCCTTTTATTCTTAATATAATTTTAGCTAGAGACTAATGTTTTGTCAATGACTCTTTTATTACAAGAACATAGCAATTAATTGTATCAATACACCAATTGTTATTCCGATACAAGTTGTTTTTTTATTTTTAGAGGCATGTATTCTTGGGAAAAGCTCGCTCATGGAAATAAATAGTAACATTCCAAGAGTTATAGATAATAATATTCCTAAGATGATTGGAGAAATGGTGGTAAGATTTAGGAAAAATAGAATTAAACCACCTACAAAGGTTGATAAAGAAACCGCAACAATACTAAGAATTGTTTTACTTAGGGATTCTTTACTTTGATGGAATGTTCCCGCAACGACCATTCCTAAAGGAATGTTATGAAAACCAATTCCCACTGCTACTGATAAACCAAGGCTCGCATTAGTAATCACTGAAGAGTACACAGCCATTCCTTCGATAATATTATGAAGAACTAAAGCACAGGATGTAATAATTCCTATATGAACTAAATTTTCTTTCTTCTCAATAGCAGAAGACATTTTTCCATCATCATCATGATCAGGAATAAAATGATCCAACAATTTTAATAGACCAAAACCGATAACTGTAAAGATAATAAATAAATATATGTATTTTGTTCCAAGTTGTTCAATTATTTCAGGAAGCATATCCGTAATTATTAACATAACGATTACTGAAAAAGCTAGCCCTAGTGAAAAGTCAACAACGCGTTCTTTTCTTTTGATTAAAAAAGCTATTAACGCGCCAATTAAAATAAATAGTCCTAATAATAGTGTGGTTAGTAAACCAAGTTTTGCATTATCCATAAATCCTCCTATATTACCATGCAAAGTGTAACGATGGCTGCAATGATAAGTCGATAAATCATAAAGATTTTAAAATTGTGTTTTTGTAAATATTTTAATAAATATTTAATACAGATTAGTCCAATAATAAAGGCAATAAATATTCCTAAAAGGAAGGTTGTAAGATTAGCCGAAATTACTGACCAAGTGGCAGAATCTAACAAATCTAAAACTACTGCTCCACATACTACAGGGGCACTAAGGTAGAATGAGAATTTGGCAGCGGACTCTCTTTTTATACCTAAGGTTCTAGCGGTTGCAATGGTTGTTCCACTTCTAGAAAAACCTGGTATTAAAGCTAAAGTTTGAGAACAACCAACTATTAAAGCATCTTTTATGGTCATATCTTTAACTACTTTTTTGGATTGACCAAACTTATCAGCTAAATAGATAATTATACCCATAATAGCCAATGCTGAGGCGATAATGTATAAATTACCACGGATAATATTTTCAATAGCATCTTCAAATAATAAACCAGCTATAGCAGCAGGAATGGTTGCAATAATTAAATACCAAAGAATTTTACCATCTTCATCTTTAACACCTTTTGTTAGCCCTTTACTAATCATGGTGATAAAATCTTTAAAGAAGAAAACACCAATCGCAAGGAGTGTTCCAAGATGAAGTGCTATATCAAATGATAGAGCTACGTCTTGAGGCATACTAGCGCCTACGCCAAACACATCTCTAAAAATTATTAAATGAGCTGATGAAGAAATTGGTAAGAACTCAGCGATTCCTTGAACAATACCTAAGATTATTGTTTCTAATATACTCATACTATTCATCTCCTAACTTATAGCCAATACCAAAGGCCAGTGTAAATAAAACTAAACCAATTAACACT
Source organism: uncultured Mycoplasma sp. (assembly GCA_964616405.1). Classification (GTDB taxonomy): domain Bacteria; phylum Bacillota_I; class Bacilli_A; order RF39; family UBA660; genus JAEDES01. The sequence goes on from CAZTRE010000002.1 coordinate 28,628, forward strand.
TGAAGGGTTGTGGTTTGTACGCCAATTAGACCTATAACTAAACCTAAAACGCTAGCAATTATAAATCCTAAAATACCATAATAAGTAGTTGTTTCATATTTTTTAAATAAATATTCTATTAATCTAGCTATTAAAACTATACCTAATACTATTCCTATGCCGAAAGGAATAAGAACTAATAAATTATGGGTTAAATGGTTAAAATTAGTTAGATCACTTAGAACACCAACTATTGGTTTATAGTAACCTAAAAGCATTAAAACAAATGAGCCACTAATTCCAGGAATAACCATTGTAGCCGCAGCCACTATACCAACTAAGAATAATAATATTCCTTGGAATAAAGACATGTTTGATAAGTCAATCGCAGCTGCACCTTCGTTTAAAAAGGTCATAAGCATTATTATACTGAATGTTAATAATAATATAGCTAGATTATGAGGTTTTATCTTTTTATGCTTTATCTTTTTAGTTAAAAGCGGTATTCCTCCAACGATTAATCCTATAAAAAACAAGGTTGTTGGTAGTGGAAAATGTTCTAATGAATAACTTATTACTTTACTCATTAGTAATATGGAAGCAGCGGCTCCTATAAGTAGCGGAATTATAAATTTTAAATTTTTCTTAATATCACTAAAGAAATGAGATATAGCACCGATCATATCTTCATAAATTCCCATAGTAATAGCAAGCGTTCCCCCACTTACTCCAGGTATAATATTAGCTATTCCAAAAAAGAACCCCTTGATTACTAAAATAATAAAATCTTTCATTTTTATATCTCCTTAACTTTCTAATACATCCATAATTAATGGTACTACATGCTTTTTGCGTGAAACACAATTTGGAATAAATTGACCTTGTTTTATATCTTCTTTGTCGTAGGCAAGTTCAATTATTTCTTTACCTTTGTTATTGAAAATAACATAACTACCATTATTGACAATATCTGTTACATATAAAGTTACTAGATTATAATTGTTAGCTTCGGCTACTTCATCTAATACATGAACATAAGCATCTATTTCTTTGGCAATTTCATCAAAATTAATAGTGAAGAATTGACCAATGGCGAATGTTTTGCCACCTATAGTATATAATTTAAAGTCATTATATAAAACATCTTCTTTTGTCATACCGGCAAGGGATGTTCCAGCCTTTAACATAGCCATTCCGTAGTCACGATAATCAATTCCTGCAAGTGATGCTAGATCTTGAACGGCCATAATATCTTTGGTAGTAGCAGTTGGACTTTTTAAAATCAAAGTATCTGACAATATTCCAGAGATTAAGGCTCCAGCAATTTGTTGGGGTATTTCTATTTCTCGTTCCTTAAATAAGGTATAAACAATAGTGCAAGTTGAACCAACTGCCATATTTCTAAAGTTAATTGGGTTGTTGGTAGTAATACTTCCTAAGTTATGATGATCAACTATTTCTATGATTTGCGCTTCATCAATTCCTTCAACACTTTGCAGTTTTTCGTTATGATCAACTAAAATAACTTGTTTAGGTTTTTTTTCATTCAAATCTGTAATTTTTAATAAACCTAAACATCTATTTTTTTTATCAACAATTGGGTAATTAGTATGTTTTAACTTATTATTTACTTCTATAACAGTATCAACAAACTCGGTATTTTCAAATTTAATTGGATTATAACTTCTAATCATCGTTTTTATATAATTGGTTAGCGTTAACAGCTTGGCAATATGATACGAGTCATAGGCCGAACGCATAATATTAACTTTATTTTTCTTGGCTATTTCAATGTGTTCTTCTTTTATATATGAATCACTGGAAATAATTAATAATTTAATTCCTGATTCAACGGCATATTCAATTACGCTATGGCGATCCCCTACTATTAAAATCATATTCTTATTTAGCTTAACATTTTCCATAAATGTTGTACTTCTATATGAAGCGATTATGGCTGTTCCAACAATTTCATCATTAAATCTTAGAATCGGTTGCGCCTTTAGAACCTCAAGAAGATTATCGTATGAAGTATATAAATCATCAACATTTTCATTAATTATTGTATGAGATAAATCTTTGATAGTAATTAATCCTTTAAATTCACCATTTTCTTTAATAACAGGTAAACCAGTTAATCCTTCTCTTAACATATATTGATAACCGTTATAAATTGAATCCGTTTCTTTTATATAAAATTTTTTATGAAAATTAACATCTTTTAGTTGTAACTTTACATCGTTCAAATATTCTGGTGTTTTTAATCCAAAGTATTTTAAAGCATATTCTGTTTCTTTATTTACACGACCTAAAATTCTTGGTTCGGTATTATCACCTAAGGCATTTTTTAAATATGATAGTCCTATTGATGACATAACTGAGTCTGTATCTGGTTTTTTGTGACCAAACACAAAAGTCTTCTGCATAATATTACTTCCTTCCTCTTTTTCATTCCTTGTTTTAAAAAAAGAGCAATTATACCCTTGCTCTTTTAGTGAATTTTAATATAGTTAATAAATACTATAAATAAGAACGTTAAGGCAGTTGACAAATTCTTTCTTACACTACTTCCTTTTTCATAGATTGCCGCAATATCATCGACAATATCAACTATCCAACTTTCTAAATATTTTGGTGGCGTAAAAGTAACAGGAAACATATGAGTTAAGATAATATCCTCTTGCTTTTCACTTAAATCAAAATATTTTTTGGCATTTTCTAAGGCGTAGGTTGGATGTTGTCTTAATCTTGCCACTTGATTTTTGTCCTTTACTTCATCTGTAAAGAAATCATGTAACAAGGCTGCCTCCGTTATTTCTTTGTAGTCTAATCTTAGTGCTTTGGCTACTTTATATGAATAATAGGCAACTCTCATCGAATGTTCGTATCTGGTGATACCATGATGAACAATTTTCTGAGTATCATCAAAATTACAATTATCAAGCACTGGTTTTACAATTCGATGAAATTCGCTTTCTTTGTATCTATACATAATAAATATCTTACTTCCTTTGCTAGCATGTTTGCTAATTTCTACCACATAATGATAACACAAAACATATGCTTTTAGCAAGATAAATTACTATTCCAGACTATTTTTACATACTTTTTACAAAGATAGGCCTGTTATTTTAAACAAGTTCTTCTAAAATCTGATTTAATTCATCTTCGTCTTCTCTAGTCATGGCTTCTTGTTCAAGATTTTGATTAAACCAAGCTGGGATATTTTTATTATCTTCTTTAAGATTTTTTGGTGGCGTATTTTTAGAGGCTTTGGCAGAAACTAGTTTTTTAATTTTCTTATGTTCTTTTTCAGTAATACGCATAGCCTCTTCAACAGTCTCAATGTTTAAGCGTCTCCATTGTCCTGCAATTGTTTCAACGTAGCTTTTCTTTAATTGTTCATTATTTATTTTTAAAACATATGCGATCAAAACATTGACAACACCGGGGTTTAATTTTTGATCAACCAAAAGGCTTTCAATCAAGCGTTTATCTCGATCGGTAGGTTCCGTACCTTTATACTTAGCCTTTAAGAATTGAAATGGTGTTAAATTTTCAAAAGCATAAACCATTTTGGCCCACTTTGAAGTATCGCCTGTTGGCTTTTTCAAATAATCTGGTTGTTTATTATAAATTAAGGTTGGTAAATTACCACTATTTTCAAATTGATAATAATCTCGACAACTTTTACGAAGAATAGTTTTATCGATCAAACCTTTTTCGTTAATAGCATTTCTGACTAAATTTTGCATATCAAGAGTTGATAAATTATATGTAAAGCTTAAGGCGTTTATCAATTCTTTTGTTTCCTTGTTGAAACATCTTTCACTAATTGTATCGGTAGAAATAGAGGAAATTAATAAATTAAAATCAATCCCCTTATTAATTAGTATATTATTAGAATCACGTTTGGTGATATCTTCATTTACTTCTAAGGCGTTACCTTTTATTGATTCAAAAACATCATCAAAGTTACAGGTAATATCTTCGTAATCTTTTAGATTAATACGAGGAATTTTAAAATAATTAAGAAGTTTTTCATATTCTTTTTTACCTAGATTATTATATAAGACAATATTTAATATTGGATGATTAAAAAATTCATTAGCTGAGATTGGAGAAAAGATTAAATAAGCATATTGATTAATACTACCTTTTTTTAAATAGGTTTTTAAAAGACCTACTCCTTCTAGCTTTTCTCTGGCGATTATAATGTCTTCTAATTTTAGTTGCATAGTGGCCATTAAATGATGATGAGTTTGATCTTCACTCATTAACTCTGATTTGTCTAAATCATCTAATAAAGTGTAATAAAGAGAAACTGCAGTAAAGCCAATGATTGGTTGGTAAAGCATAGAAACGATTTTGCGATCCGTATCATTTATGATTGTTCTATTTATAACAGCATAAGTATCTGCTGGTAAAATAGTTAGATTTTTCATACGAATCACCACCTGCTTATATAGTACAATATTTAGAAAAAAAAAGAAAGACTTCTTTCTTTTTTAGTTAAAATTTTGGATCTTTTAGCCATTCAATAATCATAGGTGAAGTTAGATGGGAAAAATATATAAGTGTTAATGCTATAAGTAAAAATGGTCCAAAAGGAATCATTCGTTCATCTTGTTTTTTTAGTAAAATTAAAGATACAGGTAAAGCAATAACACTTGCGATAAAAACTGATAATGTGCCTAAAAGAGGATCTAATATTAAGCCAAAAACAAACATCATCTTAATATCGCCACCACCTAGACTTTCTTTCTTTAAAATTTTATTACCTATATACATAATTAAATACATTAAACTAAATAGAAAAACACCAGTTAAAATATGTTTAAATGTTTCTAAAATACCAATATCTAGTAATTGAAAAATGATAAAGTAAATGGAAAAAAATACTAATAATTCATCTGGTATTACTAAATATGTTATATCACTAACCACAACGCTCATTAATAAACTAACTATACCTAAAGCAATTAATAATTGATATGAAAAACCAAAAGCATAAAACGCTAAAGCAAATAGTAAGCCTGTAAATAATTCGATAAATGTTGAGAGAATGTCTATTTTAGCTTTACAATAACGACATCTGCCCTTTTGAAGTAAATATGAGGCAATAGGAATCATTTCATAAAGATGCAAAATATGGCCACAACTATCGCAATGTGAATGAGTAGTGATGAAATTTTCATTTTTAGGTAAACGTAGACCAATTACCGTTAGGAATGATCCCATTAAGCTACCAAAAATAAAAAAGATAATTAGATATAGTATTGTCATAATTATCCTCCTTAAAGTTTTTTTAGTTTGTTTATATTTTGAAGGAATCTGAATTTGTTTTTAAAATAGATTATTCAGATTAAATAGTACAACTATTTCTTTTATTATTGCAATTGTTCGTACATAGAGAACATTGGTTGAATAATTGATAATAAAATAATTCCAACAATAACTCCAAGACATAAAATTAAAATTGGTTCAATTAAAGACTTCATTTGATCAATAACACTTTTATGAAGATATTGGAAATGAGCAGCCACTTTTTCCATCATTGTTCCTAATTGACCGGTTGTCTCCCCAGTTACAATCATTTCATAGGCAACAACAGGAATGGCCCATTCACCCTTAAAGGCCATGGAGATAGTATCTCCTTTTCCGAGGTTAACCAAAGTTTTATTTATAATCTCTTTATATACTTCATTATTAGTAATTTTTGATAAAATTTCCATACTATCAGTAATGAATACACCATGATTTAACAAAGAAGCAAATGTTTTGGTGAAGTTGGCAATTTCATTATAAATAATGATATCTTTAATTACTGGCAAATGCATCAATATCGTTTGAACTGTTTTTCTAAAGCTTTGAACTTTGCGATATAAGATATAGAAAGTAACTACGATCACAATTATAAAGGCGAGTAATATAATCCAATTAGCTTTAATGAAGTCACTAGCGTTAATAATGGCAAGAGTTAAAGCTGGAAGTGTAGCGTCGTTAGCTTCAAACATTGATGTAAATTGTGGAACAAGATATGTAAGCATAAAAATAAGGACTGCAAAAGCGATAATTAAAACGACAACTGGATATGTCATAGCTGATTTCATTTGTTTTCTGGTTCTTTCCATGGATGTGTAGTATTCAGACATATCGTCTAGTATTGATGGTAAATCACCAGTCATTTCAGCTGTTTTTACCATATTGATTAATAATTTTGGATAAACATTGCCTTGAGCAATCATAGCTGCAGAAAAGCTTTCTCCTCGTAATAATTCATATACTACTTGATTAAAGCTTTTCTTTAGTACCGATTTATTAGTTTGTTTAGCTAATATTCGAACGGCATCAATTAAAGGAATTCCTGCTTTAATATAGGTTGATAATTGAGTTAGAGAAAAAGCTAGATCTTCCGCTTTTAATTTATTACCAAAGTCAAGGTCAACATCAAATTTTGGTCGAAGTTTTACTTCAAGAATTTGATATTCTTGCGATAGTAAGAAACTTCGTACTTCAGACTCTTCTTCAGCATCAAAGGTTCCTTTTTCTTTCTTACCCATTTGGTTAATAACTGTATAACGAAATGATTTCATTGGTCGGGTTTGCTTTTTTATGTTGGAATCTGAGGTGGCCATATCAGTTATTTTAACTTCATGTCCCATTTGGGTTGCTCCATTATTATCGGTAGCGATAATTTTTTGACCCATAGATGATGTAGGTGTCGTTGAAGGAGATGGCTCTTCAATTAAACCTGCAGTAGGATCAAGTGAATTAGAAGTTGATGTAAGCGGTTGCCATCCTGATGTAGGCGGAGTTGCCACAGAAGCGTTTGACTTTGTAGTTTCTACTGCATTTGATTTTTTCTTTTTCTTACCAAATAATATCATAAGCATCACTTCTAGTGTCTAAAGCACCAGTACCTCCTTCTTTTCTATTCTATCTATATAATTGTACCATATGATTGTTTTTTTTGAAATCACTTATTTCACTTTTATGAATATTTTACATATATTAGTACTATGAGGTGGGGATATGTTTCCAAATACATTTATGCGACCCAATTTATTTAGTAGAGGTCTGCAGGCAAGTAAGGCAATTAACTGGAGTGGTTTACTAGATGGCACTCAAAAGACCCTTGGAGTTATAAACCAAGCAATTCCAATTGTTTATCAAGTTAAACCACTTATTGGAAATGCTAAAGCAATGTTTAAAATAGCGGATGCTTTGAGTGGTGGCGAGGATGTTAGAAGTGAGGGTTATGAAACTGTTCAAAATATTACTAATAGTAATACTTCTAATACAAATAAACCGATATTTTATGTGTAAGAAAAAGAACAATTTTAAATTATTGTTCTTTATTCTTGCTTTCATATTTATTAATAAATTCTTCTCTATATTCTAAGATTCTATTTTCTTTAATAGCCTCACGCAATTCCTCAGTTAGTTTGATTAGAAAACGAATGTTATGAATTGAAAGTAGACGGCCGCCTAACATTTCGTCGGTAGTAATTAAATGACGAATATAGGCTTTAGAGTAATTTTTACAGGTATAGCAATCACAGCCTTCTTCTACTGGAGATAAATCCTCTTTATATTTAGCATTATTAAAGTTAATCTTTCCGGTTCTCGTAAATGCTTGTCCATGACGAGCTATTCTTGTTGGTAAAACACAATCAAAAATATCAATTCCTCTAATTACACCTTCAATGATGTCGATAGGATCCCCTACTCCCATAAGATAACGAACTTTATCTTCAGGCAAATACTTAATTCCATAATCGATCATTTTATACATTGTCTCTTTATCTTCACCTACTGATGTTCCACCTATTGAATAACCATCAAAATCCATTTCCACTGTTTTTTTACAACTATATTCACGTAGATCTTCAAATTCACCGCCTTGGACTATTCCAAATAGAGATTGATTTTCATTTTTGTGAACGGCTTTGCCGCGGGCAGCCCAACGTAGGGTTCTATCAACAGATTTTTTCATATAATCATATGTAACTGGGTATGGAGGGCATTCATCAAAACTCATGGCAATGTCACTATCTAACTTATTTTGAATTTCAATTGACTTTTCTGGCGTTAAGAATAACTTACTTCCATCAATGTGACTTTTAAAATGAACGCCTTCTTCTGTGATATCTTTTTCTTTATTTTTCGCAAGAGAAAATACTTGGAAACCACCGCTATCGGTTAAAATGGGTCCATCATAATTCATGAATTTATGAAGTCCACCACATTTGGCAACAATATCTTCTCCGGGACGTAACCATAAGTGATAGGTATTAGCTAAAACGATACCGCTATTTGCAGCTTTTAACTCTTCTGGAGATAGGCCTTTGACAGTAGCTTTGGTCCCTACTGGCATAAACATAGGAGTATCAAATGTTCCATAATTAGTTTCAAGACGGCCTAATCTAGCCTTGGTATTAGCCTCTCTTTGTTTAAGTGTATATTTTATTTTCATAGATACCTCCGTTAATTACGTCTATCATTATAAAGGATAATTGGACTTTTTACAAGTAAAGAAAAAAAGAATAAATAGATAAGCTATTCATTCCTTACTAATTATAAATTCTAACTAAAGAGCATTTTATTTAGTTTGTCTTGTTAATTTTTTATATTATCTTATTAGTTAGTAATTTGTGAAAATCCTAAAGTCACATTATATTCCATAGTTGCACCACCTTCAGGTAATTTTGGCTGTTCAATCTCCATACCATCTGAATCACCCCACTCATGGAGAATTTGCAATAAAATTGATTTCCCCGGTTGAATAGTTATTTTTTCTGCTTCAATGGCAGAATCACCATAAAATGACGTTGAATTTACTGATTCAGGGTCAACGACAACTATATCTTGGGCAAGTAAAAATGTATTTTTATTAAAATATAAATAATCACCTGGGGACACTCCGTCTTCTGCAAAATTATTAGGTGAATCTATTGTTTTTAATACAGCTGGAATTGTTCCATCATTAGTTATTGTAATACAATATACTACATTATCAGTTGGCTTTTTTAAAGTACTGACTGTAATTATTTCATTATCCTTTTCATTTACATTACATGTTCCAAGATTTGTTGCATGCCCTAGTGAATCCATAACTTCACAAGTATAACTTAGATCAAAATTGCCCGATGCCTTAGCAGTTCCTTTAATCTCAATATTCTCGGAAAAATAGGCATAGCCTATTACCATAGTTACTATTAGTGCAAATATTCCTATTATTATTCCTCTTTTTTTATTCATTCTTCTCTACCTCCAATTCTATTTTAGAATAACCCCCCCCCCCCACGTCAAGCGGTGGGTGGAAGACTTGTCAATTCTTTACATCAAATCTTGGCAATTTTAAGCGCAAATTAACATTACTTTGAGCAAAGATAAACTCAATAAATAAAATAAAGAAGATCGTTTAAGACATAATCGATCTTCTTTATCAATTCTCAAAAATCTAATAGATATAAATATTTTATAGTGTTTTATCTCATCCCCAAATTTTGTGATAAGTGTCTACTGCTTTCTTAATCTTTACATATCTTTCTCTAAATTCTTCGTTTTGTGCATATGCGTCTTCCGGCAATACAAGACGTTGAATTGGTTCTCTATGTTTGAAATATGGATCAAGCTCTTGATTTTTAATGCGTTCGATTGTTCTATATTTATCGGCATAATAGTCATCCACTAGAACGTTACTCTTTGGCATAAAATCACTGTTGCGTTTTTTTAGCCTTTCTCTTCCTAAGTCCAAGAGGTATCTATGTTCATCAGAAATAATCGCTTGTTGGTACATTGTAATTAGATCAATATCTGGATCATCTTCGGAAAATTCTTTTTGTAAATAAACCTTTTGAAGAAAAGAAAAAGCATCTTTAAACTCCATCCTTTGGATTGCTTGCAAATAAGAAAAAACATTTCCACTAGCTCCACAACCAAAACAATAAAAGCCATTTTCAAAATCTTTTAATCTAAATGACGCTGTCTTTTCATTATGATACGGGCATAAAAACATATAGCCATTTTCACCAGTCATTTTTAACCTTCCCCTACTGCTGGAATCTGCAAGTATAAGTGGAAGAAGGGAATCTTTTTTCTGAACGTATTCTGCATTTTTCGGATGAATATCATGTAAAATAGTGTTACTTTCTTCTATACAATGTATTAAATTCTCTATTGATAAGGCATATTCCCCATATTTGTCGTTGGCGTCTCTATGAGTACATATTCCTTCTACTTCATAAAGTAAATCTTTAAGTGCAAAGTAATCATCTTTAGTTAACCCCTGACGGGTTCCTTTTCTTACCCACGCATAATACAACGCTTGTACTTCTTCTACTCTCATAACGAACCTCCTAATTTTAGGATAATCTTTTTCAATATTAAAGTCAACTTTATTCGTAATATTCATAGAAGTTTAGAATTATTTTTCAATTATGACTATAAAAAATATCACAAGTTTTTATAATACCTATGATATTTTTAAATTAGTTATTTTATAAACATGGCATCTCCAAATGAGAAAAATCTATATTTTTCTTTTACTGCTTCTTGATAGGTATTTAAGATGTGTTCTCTGGTAGCTAAAGCTGATACTAACATTACAAGCGTTGATTTTGGTAAATGAAAGTTTGTTGATAAGCAATCAATAGCTTTAAACTTGTAGCCCGGATAAATAAAGATATTGGTCCAACCACTACATTCTTTAAATTCTCCGTATTTGGTCATGATCGTCTCGAGTGTTCTCGTTGAAGTTGTTCCAACAGCAATAACTTTTTTGCCGGCTTGCTTAGTCTTAGTAAGAACCTCGGCAACTTCTTTAGTCATACTATAGTATTCACTGTGCATTTCATGTTCTTCAATTGTTTCAACGCTTACGGGTCTAAATGTTCCTAGTCCAACGTGCAAAGTTATATAAACGACATTAACGCCTTTATTCTCAATTTGTTTTAATAACTCTTTTGTAAAATGAAGTCCAGCAGTTGGCGCAGCAGCGCTTCCTACTTCTTTAGCATAAACTGTTTGATAACGAGATTGGTCTTCTAATTTCTCATGAATATATGGAGGAAGGGGCATTGTACCTAATTCTTCTAATACTTCTAAAAGAATTCCAGAATAAATTAATTTAAAATGACGTATTCCCTCATCACCTTCGGCAATACACTCAGCTTTTAATTTGTCATCACCAAAAGTTACTACGGTTCCAACTTTAATACGGCGAGCGGGTTTTACTAAGCATTCCCAGTTATCACCACTAGTATTTTTTAATAGTAATATTTCTATGACAGCATTGGTTTCTTCTTTTTGACCAATCAATCTAGCTGGAAGTACTTTAGTATCATTTAGTACTAAGGTATCTCCTTTTTCTAAATAATCAATAATATCTTTAAAATGTTTATGTTCAATTTCACCGGTTTTTTTATCTAATACTAATAAACGTGAAGAATCTCTTTTCTCTAACGGAGTTTGAGCTATTAATTCTTCTGGTAAATCATAGTTAAAATCTTCTACTTTCAAAAGCAGATCCCTCCTTGGTCTAATACTTTACTGGCAAATTCCCCGCTTTCTGCCTTTATTTGATCGGGTGGTGTTTTACGCATGTAAGTAATTACTTCTTCTATTGTGGAGCCAGTTTCTAATTTATGATCCGCTAATACCATTACGTTGGATAAACTGGTATATTCGCCATCCAAGTCTTTGATAGATCCTAATAATTCTTTTGGCCATTTATCAGTAGCTGTTTGGTAAAAAGGTAGTTGTTCATTTAATGAGTAGTTTGACAAAAGAGCAATTTCATCAAAATCTAAATCAGCAATAACATCTTTATAATAAGCAAAATAAATTGTGCTGGCTAATATTAGCGGAATTTTATGAAAACGATTTCCTTTATTAGCACCGGCTACTGCCATTTTTCCATCAACATGATGAATAAACTGTATAAATGTTTTAGTAGTGGATTCATCAAGTTTATCTAGACCACGAAGAGCAACTTCCAGCGTTTCCTTAGGAAAGAAAAGACACTCTACATACTCTGGATATTTAAGTAAGTCAGCTTTAAAATCGTCTATTGTTTTTATTTCTTTAAAAGCTAAATTTTTATATGCCATAATTCCACCTCTTTTTTACTAACCTAGTATAGCATATATTTAGATATTTTAAAAGGCACTAAATGTGCCTTAGTTTTTTGGTATTCCTAGTATTTCATAGGCTTTATCGGTAGCAATACGTCCACGTGATGTTCTTTTTAACAAGCCCATTTGAAGTAGGAATGGTTCATATACATCCTCAATGGTAGTGACTTCTTCACCAATTGATGAGGCAATAGCCTCTACTCCTACTGGTCCACCATTAAATTTTTGAATAATAGCAAGTAATAAGTCATGGTCTGTATTATCAAGTCCCATATTATCGACTTTTAAGCGATGAAGCGCGTCTAAGGTAATATCAATATCTATTCGTCCATTTCCCTTTACTAGAGCAAAATCACGAACGCGTTTAAATAATCTATTGGCAATACGTGGTGTTCCTCTACTACGCTTAGCAAGTTCTATGGCCGCATCATCATCTATTTCAATAGCTAAAACGCGTGATGTTCTTTTGATAATATCAGTTAGTTCTTCAATTGTATAAAACTGTAATTTCGAGGTGATTCCAAAACGATCCCGAAGTGGTGAAGATAAATCTCCAGCTCTCGTAGTTGCACCCACTAAAGTAAATGGTGGTAAATCTATTTTAATATTTCTACTATTGCCTTCACTCCCGACGATTATATCAAGTGAAAAATCTTCCATGGCTGGATATAAAATTTCTTCAATATATCTTGGCATACGATGTATTTCATCAATAAACAAAACATCTCCAGGCTCTAGTGAAGATAAAATGGCAGCTAAGTCCCCACTTTTTTCAATACTGGGGCCACTGGCTGTTTTAATATTTGTCCCAAGTTCATGTGCAATGATAAAAGCAAGGGTTGTTTTACCTAGTCCTGGAGGGCCATATAATAAAACATGATCTAATGGTTCGTTACGCATTTTTGCTGCTTCAACAAATATTTTAATATTTTCTTTAACATCTGTTTGTCCAATGTATTCATCTATTGATTCAGGTCGAATTGTATTGTCAATAACATTGTCATCTAATAAATTATAATTATTTAGTACACTTTCTTGTTCCATGAGATAAGCCTCCTTACTTTATCTTAATAATAATTTCAATGCATCTTTAACTTGTTCCTCAATTGGGAAAGATGTATCTACTTTAGCCAAAATTGGCTTTAATTCTTTTTCTTTGTAGCCTAAACCAAGAAGTACTTCTTTAAGTTCATTTTCTGTTTGAACTTGTTCATCAGATATACCTACTCCAATGAATTCTAGTTTTCCTTTTAAATCTAGGACAATCTGTTTGGCTAACTTATCACCAATTTTAGGGAATTTCTTTAAATATAAAACATTTTCTCTTTCAATGGCATCCATGATTCCTTCGATAGATCCGACTGCTAAGATCGGTAAGGTCATCTTACATCCAAGTCCTTTAACACTAATTAGTTTTAAAAATAGTTCTTTTTCTTCAACTGTTTTAAACCCATATAAACAATTATCATCTTCAGCTATTTTTTGATAAACATAAACTTTATAGTCTTTTCCTGGTTCAAAAGAATATGGATTTGATACATAAATTAAATAGCCAATACCATTATTATCTAAAACAATAGCATTATTTTTTAATGCGGTTACAGTTCCTTTTATATAGTCATACATTTTTATCACTCCATTTACATTATATAATAAATACTTTCTATGTTCAAACTATTATCAATTATAATGCACGAACACTTGTTTGTCAAACTATATAAAAGAAAAATAGTTATTTCTAACTATTTCTTACCAGTAAATTTTCTTCTTATAAACCTTTCGGCTTGATAGAAGCGATCTTTAATACTGGGAACTAAATATGAAGAAAGGATACTTCCTAAAAATATTGCAGTAAATATTTCTTGACTTAAAATGGCTCTTACAAAAGCGACGGCGATAATTATAAAGAGAACTATAAGGATTAAAACAATAATTATATTTAAATAATTTTTTTGATTGCCTTTATCATAGAAATTTACTTCATTTCTATTGATTAGGGCTTCAGCCTTTTCTTTAAAGCTTAAGTATTTCTCTTCTAATTCTTGTTCTGTTAGTGGAGTGTTTCTTTTATATAAATCTCCACGCATTTCAATATTTCCTTCTTTAGTCAATTGAACATCAACATTAGCAAAGTTTTCTAAAGGTAAATCTACATCAAATTCATCAGCTAATAAAGTTATTAGTTTATTTCTGGTTTTTCTAGAAACAAACTCTGCTTGATTAACAAAACTCTTTAACTCATTATTTATTTTACGTAACTGTAACATTATTTAATAATAGCGTTAGCAAGAAGTGTATCAAATCTTCTAACATCTATTCCTTTGCGTAGTTTTACTTTAATACAGCCCATTCTTGTCCATAGTTCAACTTCGGCATTAAAGTCCATCATTCCAGCATTTTCAGTTGACCACATTAATACTGATGAATATGGTAATGAATATACTTCAATCTTTGTTCCTGTAATGCCTTGAGCATCTCTAACAATTAGTCTTTTGTTGGTAAAAATTGCACTATCTCGGAATGTTTTGTATGCGGCTATCGCCTCTTCACCATTGATTAGAATTTTTTCTACATCAGATGGTATTTCGCATTCTGATAGCAAAGTCCATTCTAATATTCCTTTTGCTTCCATATAAGTCTCCTTTTTAATCTTCTTTCAAATTATAGTAAACATCTTGAACGTCATCTAGATCTTCTAAGGTATCTACTAAATTATGAACTTTTTCACTAGCTTCTTCATCTAATTCTACTTCCATATTCGGAATATAAGTTAATTCGCACTCTAAAAATTCTTTAACATTAGCTTTTTCTAGGGCTTCTTTTACTGTTAAAAATGTGTCTTGAGCAGTTGTGATAATGTATGTATTATCAACGGTTTCGAAATCTAGAGCTCCGGCATCAAGGGATGTCATCATCATTTCGTCCTCATCATATTCTCCTGGAATAACGATTGAACCACGACGTTCAAACATATAGCTTACTGAACCATCAGTTCCTAAATTTCCACCTGCTTTAGTAAATGAACTTCTTACTTGAGAAGCAGTTCTGTTTCTATTATCTGTTAAGCAATCAACCATGAATGCTACACCACTCGGTCCATAACCTTCGTAGCGAATAGTTTCATAGTTTGCACCGTCAGTAGTTCCTGCAGCCTTATCAATTGCCTTTTGAATATTGTCTTTTGGCATATTTTGTGCTTTTGCCTTATCGACAGCTAATCGTAATGCGGCATTTGTTTGTGGATCGGGACTACCTGACTTCGCAGCGACCATTATTTCTTTGGCAAGTTTTTGGAACACCTTACCTCGTGCTGCATCTAACAATCCTTTTTTTCTATGAATTGTAGCCCATTTTGAATGTCCACTCATATTATACCTCCTCTTTCCTTAATTATAATATCATACTTTTATTAATTATAAAAGTAATTTGTGGTATAATGTATTTATTAAGTGGTGATTTTATGTATCTAAAAATTAGAAATAAAAAAGTTAAATTAATAGAAGCAAATACATTTTGGGAAAGACTGAAAGGATTGAAATTTGTACTCGGTCCACTACAATATGGAGTTAGATTCCCACATAAAAAATCAAGTAATACCAATTTTCTTTTTGAAAATGTTGATGTTATTTTAACTGATGAAAATGAAAAAATTTTGTATTTAATAAATAATATAGGTACTGAAAAGAAAATTAGAAGACGAAAGCATGTTAATAATACATATTTTGTTCCGGTTGGAACAGTTGAATATTTAACTGTCGGTGATACCTTAAATGTTATCGTTGAAGAAGATGATGAAGCAAGGCGAAAGGAATTAGAAGAAAAAAGAAAAAATAGATTTGGCTTTTTAAAGAAAAAAGAAAAATAGGATTAACTCCTATTTTTTTATGATAGTTCTTTATACATTATAGTTTTTTCTACTACTCTTTTTACATCTTGATCATTAAATGGTTTTTCTAACATATCAACAATTGGATATTGATAAGCTTTTTCAATTGTTTCTTTGGTGGAATCTCCAGTTATAATTGATACCGGTATTTTGGCAAACAAATTATTAGCTTGCATATATTCTAATACTTTAAAGCCATTTACTACAGGCATATTTAAATCTAATAACATCGCTACAATTGATTGATTGTCTTTGTTAGAGATTAAGATATTAATTGCTTCTTGTCCGTCTTTAGCCATACCAATCTCATATTGATCACTAAAGATTCTTTTAGTGAAATTTCTAATAATATTGGAATCATCTACAACTAAGATAGTCTTTTTTGTATATGCAGGAGGAGTTTCAGTTATTAATACAGGCCCTTCATCGCTCATATATTCTTTAATAATTGCTGATGCTTTATTAGCCTCGGTTATAAGAGTATTACTGTTTTCTGTTACATAATAGATATCTCCAGCTTTACTTTTTAACTCGTGATTATAAGCTATTTCAGCTAGAGTTTTAAAGCCAAAATATTGAGCGTCACTTTTTAAAGAATGGGCATAAATTGCATAATTTGGCATATCTTTAGCCGCTAAATAAGTTTGTAATTTATTTAGTTTATTTTCGATACTAACAACAAATTCTCCTACCGTATCATTGTAGGTTTCTATATTACCAAATAGTTCTAAACTTGTTTGTAAGTCAACACCTTTTTCCGTTAAAAATTCTGGACTTTTCATAGTCTTCACCTCGTACTTTACCTTCTAACCTAATTATAGCATATATTTAAAAATATAAAGAAAAAATCTTAAATTTTTAAGATTCTTTACGTTTATTATAAATAACCGGATAGGGATTGCCATATTTTTCAAGGGACGATACCTCTAATGTTCCCATAGCTGTTCCTCTCATGCCTCGCTCGGCAACATATTTAGCGACTCCAATCCACTCTTCATCTGTTTCTATATAACCATAGCCAGGACGTTCGCCACCTTCACATAGTGCAACCATAAAGTCAATTTCATTTTTACACGCAGACTCTATAATATCTAATGTGGCATTGCATGGCATAAAACCAATAATCATTTTGGCATCTGGAATTTGTGTATTTTTATTAAAACATTGTCTTTTTACAACAAGATTATTAGGACTTTGTGGGGGAATGATTGCGCGTGGGTCATAAATTGTAATCTTGCCAGTTTTTTGTTTTAAAGCAATTAATTTAGAAAGCGAAGGAACTATTCCGCCGGCTACTTCCACAATATTTTTCTCTAAGCCAAATTTTTCTTCTAATAGTTTTACAAAACCTAAATACATATTTTTATCGTCTCCTAACAAATTGAGTTCTGTTAAAACTTGACGGACAATGTCATATATATAAAAGCCATCATTATGTTCCAATGAGTAAATAGCATTACTTCTAATGAAATCACTTTCTAATTTTGTATAATCTTGTTTATGGGCCTCTAAAAATTTATTAACCCGATGTTGATACTCTTCTTCTATTATTGTTGACATATATAACATCCTTTCTTTAAGAGTACTTATTATTTATTAATTGTAATCAAAGCATTCATTTTCAGATTAAATCATTTTTACTACGTTAACTTAAACAAACTAATTTTATCTATTATAAATTTTCTTTAATATTAATCTTTGTAGTCAAAATAGAAGTCTAGTATACGAACTTGATCTCCTTCTTCGGCTCCTAGTTCTTGTAATTTATCATCTATTCCCATGCGGCGAAGTTTCTTACTGAAACGATAAACTGCTTCTTCACTTGTAAATTTAGTCATTTTGAAAATTCTCTCTACTTCTTTTCCTTCAATAACCCAAACATCATCTTCTTTAGTAATGGTGAATGGTTCTTCTTTCTTGAATTTATATAGAACATGACTTTCAATTTGACTTTCATCATATAGAGGGTTAGATGGAATTTCATCTAGTAAATCAGCTAACTTATTAATTACCTTATCTAATCCTTGGTTTGTCGCAGCTGATACTTCATATATTTCTACATTAACCTTTTTCTTGAATTCTTCTAAGTTTTCTTTTGAACCTGGTATATCCATTTTATTAGCAATAATGATTTGTGGCTTATCTAGTAATTTTTCATTAAAATCTTTAAGTTCTTTATTAATTAGTAGATAGTCTTCATAGGGATCACGCATCTCACTGCCACTCATATCTATTACATGAGCAATTACTCTGGTTCTTTCAATATGGCGTAAGAATTTATCTCCTAGGCCTTCGCCAAGTGATGCTCCCTCAATTAAACCCGGCAAATCAGCTACAACGTAACTTCTATTGTCACTAGCACGAACTACACCTAAGTTTGGAGTTAACGTTGTGAAATGGTAAGCAGCAATTTTTGGTTTTGATCTAGAGATCATTGAAATAATAGTGCTTTTACCTACACTTGGTAAGCCTACTAATCCAACATCAGCTAGCATCTTAACTTCCACTTTTAAAGTTTTCTTTTCGCCCTCTTCACCTTTTTCAGAATAATCTGGTGCAGTATTGGTTTGTGTCTTGAAAGCCGTATTTCCACGACCACCACGGCCACCTTTAGCAATTATTTCTTGTTGGTCTTTTTTTGATAAATCGGCAATTATTAAACCAGTATCTAAGTCTGTTACGACCGTTCCTTGGGGAACTTTAACAATTAATGGCTCAGCGCCTTTTCCATGTTGATTTTTACCTCGACCATTTTCTCCTTTTTGACCTTTTAGAGTCTTTTGATAGCGCAAATCTAATAAAGTGTGGAGACCTTCGTCTACTTTAAAGATGATGTCGCCTCCGTGGCCACCATTTCCTCCGTATGGGCCACCCATTTCAATATATTTTTCACGACGGAATGCGGTACATCCGTCTCCACCATTACCAGCTTCTACTTTAATTTCTACCTCATCTACAAACATAAGAGATGCCTCCTTTTGAAGTTATTATATTGTATCAAATGAATAATACTTTGTCTATTATTATCCTATATATAGTCCTTCTGTTGCGGTAATTTTGTCACTATAACTTGTATCTATATTTCCATATAATGTTTCGATACTATCATAACCCCATAAAGTTTCGTTTCCTACACGTATAAGGCCGCCAAAAACATTGCCGCTATCAGTCGTAAGTGTTTTATTTTTATAAGATGGATCATTATATTCTACAGCCGTATAAACATTATAAACATTTGTATCATCACTATATTGTAATTCGAATACATCATATAATTTTGTTTCTCCATCTTCTATAGATAAATAGATACCCAAATGCTTGTTTCCAATAAAATTAACAAATACAGGATGTTGCCATTCTTTTATTTTGGCTAAACTTTTTTTAGCTAACTTTTCTTGATCTTCTGTGGAAATATCTTTTAAAGAAAATTTAGGCTTATCATCTTCAAAAATGTCATCTGATTTCTCATCTAGTTGATGAAAAAAGTCAAAATCAGGTTTATCGATTTTAGAAAAGCTATGGTTAATACTTATAACAATTGCCACTATGGCAGCAACAATAACAACAAATATTATTGATGAGGTTATAATAACTGTTTTAGCAACTGATGCCGCTTTATTAATTAAATGATATCCATTAGCTGCATTTTTGTCTTCTTCAATTAAGAATGATGTATTACAATAAGCACATTTTACTTTCTTTTCACCTTCAGTAAATTCTAAATTAGCTCCACATTTTGGACAAGTTTTTTCAATTAATTTCATGTTATACCTCCAATTTATATTTTTAGTTAAATTAAGTATATCATATGTGTACTATTTTTTACTATTTTATTTTAAATAAATAAAAAGAGTGACAATCGTCACTCATCATTTTATATTACTCTGCTACTGGATAAACTGAAGCTTGTTTCTTATTTCTTCCTAAGTGTTCAAACTTAACAATTCCATCAACTGTAGAATATAGAGTATCATCATTTCCACGACGAACGTTAGTTCCTGGGAAAATCTTAGTTCCACGTTGACGATATATAATAGAACCAGCTGTTATGAATTCGCCATCAGCTGCTTTAGCTCCAAGTCTACGTCCTGCAGAATCACGACCATTAGATGTTGATCCTTGCCCTTTATGGTGAGCAAATAATTGAATATCTAATAATAAAAATTCCATAATTCTCCTCCTTATTTTACTTCAATGTTTGTTGGATACCCTTTTTCCAACTCTTTCAAAAGATTAACCATGTTGCCAAGTAACTTTTGAGTTACATCACTTGAATCAATGTTATTAATTATAAGTCCTTCTTTGGTAACTTGGTAACTTAGACTATCCTTATTTAATGTTAAAATTCCGTTAATTGTCGTTGTTGCAATACTGCTAGCAGCACTGCAAACAATATCTTTTCCATAATCATCATACATTGCATGACCGAGTATGGAAATTTTAACAATTTTAGAATCTTTTGTTTCTATTCTTACTTTAATCATAATTAACCATTAATTTTAGTAATTTTGATTTTTGTATAAGGTTGTCTATGTCCTTGAGTTTTACGATTAGCTCTGTCTTTACTTTTGTATTTGTAAACTCTTATTTTCTTTTGTTTACCGTTTTTTAGCACTTCACCTTCAACAGTAACGTTAGTAAGATAAGGACTACCTACTTTACTATCAAGCATTAATACTTGATCGAAGCTAACTTTATCACCAGCTACTGCATCTAACTTTTCAACGAAAATTTCAGAACCTTCAGTAACATAGTATTGCTTTCCACCAACTTTAACTACAGCGTTCATTAAATATACCTCCTTTTTTTAACTTAAGACTCGCTCTTGAGGCACGTTATACACGTTTTTACCTCTTCAATGCGGTTTGAGCATGAGGCGTCAAACAGATAGATTATAGCATACATAAGCATGGCTTGTCAAATTTTTTCTCTTAGTGATAACCACAAGCTTACTATCTAATTTCGTTTTGACTCCCAAATCTTACGAATTAGTCTTAATGATAATGTCGATAATGTAAAACCAATGACAGGAACCAGTGAACTTAAGAAAACATTATCATAATTTCTTACTAAATATGAATAAATTATAACAACAATATAAGTAAGGATCATTATACATATTCTTCTAGTCCAAGATGTTTCCCAGGCTTTATCAGTTTCAACTTTTTTATTTCTTTTTTCGATTGCTTCAACTCTTTTTTCTAAGTTATTCATACATCTCACTTCCCTTTTCTATAGGAAATATAACATCATTTTTAGAGGTTGTCAATTTATTATATGACATAGTAATTTAATGTAATTTTAGAGTACTATTATTTTTATATTAATAAAAGAAGTCATATTCAATACAACTTCTTTCTATTCTTAAAATACTATATTTTAGTAATTTATTTTTTAGCAAATTGAGTAGCTTTGGATGATGCAATACTTGTTTTAATACTTGCTACTTCTTCATCATTTAGAGTGGCACCCTTTAAGATACTATAAGTTAGAGAAGAATTAGAATCTTCATCTTGAGCTATGGTACTTAAATTTCTCTTAACTCTGTTTTTAGAAATTGTTACGCCACCAATATCATAAGTTCTCTCTGATTTAGAAAAGTTGGCTAACCTATTAAGAGTGCTTGTATTATCCGTCGGTGTATCACATAAATTGATATCTTCTGGTAGATTATATAAAGCAGCATTATAAATATAATCTGGAATAAGGCTTTCTGGCATATAAAACTTAGGTGTTGTTAAAACATCAGTTAGCTCATCGGTTGATGATACAGGAACATTTAATTCCTTTAACATTCGTAAACGTTCAAACTTATCACGTTGATTTAATAATTCAATTTTTTCTTCTAAGTTTTTCTCATAACCCAATTCAAGTAAAGTATCGATTGCTTCCGTTAAATCAGAGGCGTTTAAGAAGGATACATCCATGCCAGTTTTTTGTGATGACATTAATTTGTAATCTTTTAATGTCTTCATATTATCTTGGAATGTTTGATGTGGTGTGGTTAAAACTTTCTCAGATGTTGTAAAATAATATGGATTAATTTTATCATTTTCAATTGTTTGAATGTTCTTCATTAAATTTTGACATTCTGGTGAACTATGATCAAATAAATTTAAATTATTTGTCAATAATCCTTTAGTTATTATTCCCCTTGCTGTTAAGGAATTATAAGCTTCTATTATTTCTGGATCACTAATTTTAATAATGTTTAGCGTAAGAGCTGGATCAGTTATATTTCCCTTAGTTAATTGTTGTATCATAGAATCAACATCTTCTAATGAATGATGTGCTATTGCTTCTATATCATTTTGACTAGGAAATATACCATAAGTTGCAAATAAACTTAGGTAAGCATTCAAACTATCAGACATCATTTCCTCATACTCTTTTTGTTTAGCATCATATAAAGGTTTATTGTGATTATAGATTATTCTTAACACATTTCTTCTAATGTTGACATCAGGAATTGTAGAAAGTTCCTCAGGTGCTTTCACTATTCTTTCAGTGTGACGAGCAGCATCAAGCATATCACTTTCTAACATACTATAATTTCTTTGTAGTCGATCTAGTTTATGTTGTTTATTTTCTTCTCGATTAACTAGATTAGCATAATAAATTCTAAGGGGATCAAGTTCAGGACTAAATGCTTGAAAATAGTCTCTACCTATTGCTTCATTCGCCATATTTAATGCGGTTGACTCACCTTCATCAGAAAACTTAAATTCTTTAATAGCTAACGTGCTTAGAAATGCTTCAACAGCAGTATCAACCAACTTTCTACTATTTGATTTTTGCGTTTTAACCGCATCATTTAGGAGCGCAATATAATTAATCGCACGGCAACGTGGAATTGAAGATTGATCCCTACAGTTTTTGTCTTCAACCGACTCTACTTCATCGCGAATAAATTTAATAAGTGTAGAAAGTTCTTTTGGTGAACACCCAAGTGCATTGGCAAAAGAAATCATACATTCTGTATTACTATAATTACTAGATAATGCACATTGTAGTTTATTATATCTGGTACCATTGTCAAGGTTGTGCAAAATCTTATCTAGGCTATCAAATGAAAGTATTTTTAGAATATAATCACATAATTTCATGAATTCATCATCGCTTATATTTTTCAAAAAAGTTTTTGTTTGTTGAAGTGTATTATATATGTCTTCAATTGGCATCGAGTCGTTTGTAACAGCAATCATTGCCGTTGCAAGTTCTACTCTATCAATCTGACTAATACTCTCAAAAGTATCAAGACTATTATTTTCAAAGAATGTTTTTAAAAACTCATACTTGTCATTTTTGATTGCTTGTTGTTTAGTAATCTCTGATTGAGCGTCTTTGATTTTAGTTAATAATGCTTCCATCCTAATTATCCCCTTTCTTTGTATAGACTGCTGGTTTAGTGGTTTGTGGGTTTAATTTGTTAAAAAGTTCTTGTTCATATGATTTATGTAATGCTAAAAATTTAGGATTTGTAGCATTTTCTTTTAATTTTGACTCAACCTCACTATAAGCTTGAGAGTGCTCACTTAGAATATTTCTGTAAGCATTATTACTTGGGTTTTTAGCACATGCGCCAATTACAGCATAAGTATCATCATTTAAACGCATAAATGTCACATGACCATTCATTGTAAATTCTCTTACCTCACTTAACGAAAACTCATTTAAATATCTTTCATTCTTAAATGTTCCGTCTTTAATTGAAGTTAAAAGTTTAGCAATGGCTTGTGTTTGTTCTGGATTCATTTCGGCAATGTCATCAAAAATACGAATCTTACCGTCAGTAGTTGGAACAAAGATTAAATTATTCTCAGTTACTGATTTGATTTCTTTTTCCTTAGCACTGATTTCTTCAGCGATTTTTTCAAATTTTGCCATATAGCAATGTATTTCAGTATAAAGTTCTTCTTTATCACTAGGACTTAAATCTGGTTCAGTCGCAATAAAGGTACGAACATCTTTACATTCTCTCAATAATTCAGCTTGAAGACGACGAAGTGTTCTTTCGTATTGGTAATCGCTTCTTGGTGGCAAAAGTGCCTCTAAATTTTGTTCTAATTGTTCAACTGGTAAATCCTTAATCATAGAATAATAATACTCTACAGTTTCCTCAAAATCAGGATCAAAATCATCAACGGTACTTGAAGTATTTTCACCTTGCTTAGTTGCAGAAGTTGCTGTTGCAACAAATGTCTTAGTAGAAGCGCCTCGTTTCTTAAGTCTTAATAAATCATCAACTTTTATAGACATTTTCCGATAACAAGCATTATTTGCTGTAATTACTTCTAATAGCTTGTCTTCACTCGCATTATCTATATCGTCGATTGTAATAATTTCATATTTTCCCATAAATGCCCCTCTTTCTCTAGTGCGGCTTATATTATATCATATTTTTATATATTTGACAAGAATTTACAATAAAATATTGGTTGGTTAAAAAAACCAGATTAACTGGCTTATTTTTTTAAACTTTCTAACTCTAATTTAGCAAGTAATAATTTCTTTTTTTTAATTGATAATTCTACTGCTTCTATTTTGGATAATAGTTTAGTATTTATTTCATCAAGTTTTTTTATTTCAGCATCTAGTTCTGCAAGAGTTTTATTTTTTGCCATAAACTTTTCCTTTAGCTTGAGCATATTCTCCGACTTTAGTAGCGATCTTGCCATCTAAATCTGCTTCTATTTGCTGTAATCTTACAAATTTATCATATAGTTCTACCGCTTGTTTTAATTTTTTGTTTTTTGTTTCGATTCGCTCTTCCATTGCAATGCATTCATCAGAGATATCTTTTATAAAATCATCCAATGTTTGATCGTCGCTTGTTGCGAGTTTGGTAATGATAGGATCTGGTTGTTGAGTTTCAGTAGGAACAGATGCTATTACTGGTTTTTTGTTGCTTGAACCATTTTCTATTGAGGCTTGATCTTTCTTAGAGATCCATCTTCTTAATTTTGGAATGATAGTACTATATATTTTCGAGTATTCGTCTTTAGGAATCGGTATTTCTGTTACCAAGCCATATCCATCAGTAAACCGTTGTTGCAATAAACTAAACTCTTCTGGGGATAGTCGTGGGGCTAACGTTTTTGTAAACTCCTCTTCTGTAATATTTAAAGACGTAAGCAAGTCTTGTTTTGATTTTCTCATATTTATTTCTCCTTCTTTTTGTAATCTTTTAAGTTCTTTTTTATGATTGTATTTTGGATCAGCGACTTTTTCTCGTAAAGCTCGTAAGGTTTGAATGGCCTTGTCTGGGTCATCTGTATATTGAGCATATTGTTCTATTTTTGAAGATTTGATTATTTTTCTGAAAGCCAGTTTTTCATGTTGGTTTATAGCTTGGCGACTTACTCCATAGCGTTTCGCGATAGTCTCCAATGATAATGGTGAATCCTGTCCCACCCCATAGCGGAGGAGCATTATTTCCATTTGCATTGGCGTTAGCCCAACTTCTGTTAAAATTTTGATTATTTCATGCGCGTTTATTTCTTCTATTATTTTATCATACTCGGAATCACTATCCATAACAATAAAATTTTCCAGTTCAGTATCAGAATCATCATTTACCTTTCTATTAATGCTGACAGGTTCAAGTGATGCATATAATAAATCGAGCACTCTTTTTTCACTTATACCAACTAGTTGTGCTATTTCTGTAATGTTTGGTTCTCGTTTATTTTCATCAAAGAACTTTTCCTTAACTTTATTTATTTTCCTAATTTCGCCTTGAGCATGAACTGGTATTCGAACATTTCTCCCCGTATCTTCAACAGAACGATTTATTGATTGCCAAATCCAATAATATGCATAGGTGGAAAATTTAGTTTCTCTAGAACAATCAAATCTTTCAATGGCTGTCATTAAACCTAAGGTTCCTTCTTGAAAGAGATCCTCTAAAGGTAAACCTCTGCCTCGAAATTTTTTAGCAATACTTATAACTAATCTTAAATTACTATTAATTAATAAGTCTTGCGCAGATTTGTTGCCTGTATGAGCTTTTTCTAGGAGTTCATAAGTCTTATCTTTATCTAATAATGGATGAGAACCTGCTAATTTGAAGAAGCATTTTACACTATCAGGAATATAGTTTTTATCTTCTTGGTAAGAGGTATCTTCTTCAAAGCCGTCGCCCTTCCCTTCAATTTGAAGAAGATCTTGTTGTGCTTCTAAGAATTCTTTTTCAATATCTTCATCATCTATATCAGTTAGAATTCCTTGTTGCATACAATAGGCTTGAAGAAAATTTTCTGTTTCCTCATCATATTCGGATATATCTCCTTTAGAAATCCTTTTTTGATCTTTATTATAAATTGCGGTTAAAGACTCTTTTAAGGGTTCAGCATCAGAGATTAAAGTCATTATTTCTTCAGGAGATAATGTATAATCAACAGCACTTAAAAATGAATTTAATTTATCCAGTGAATCAAGGGCTTTATTGTAGGTAGTTTTGATTGGAAAGGTTTCCTTTATATAATTTTTTATAATCGTAATATCTCCAGTTGCTAGTTTTTCTTTTATAAAAGTATGAATTGCGTCAATTACTTTTGGTTTAAAAAATTCTATAGGACTTTTTAAATTATCTTCATCATAATGATTATCTTCTAAACATGATATAACAATTTGCTCATATGATGATTCAGATAATCCAGCAAATGAATATAAATTAAATATTTTATCAAATGTTGGTTTTAGTTGATCGTAATAGTTATAGTCAGCTAAATTGTTCATTATGATCACTTGCCTTTTTAAACATATATTTATACTAACAAATTTTTATAATTCGTTCAAGAATTTTATTAAATAAGTTGTTTTAGTAATTCGTCTGTTCCATAATCTAACTCTTGGTATGTTTGATTGAAATCTCCAGTATACCAAGGATCAGCTATATCCTTTTTTAAAGGAGTTTTATCTAATAATCTAAATATTTTATCTGAAGATGTTGTATTAAAAATATGATTAGTATTTATAACGTTGTTTTTGTCCATACAAATAAAATAATCATATTTTGTATAGTCTGCTTCTTCTAAGCGAGTGGCCTGATGAGGCTCAAAAGGAATGTTTTCTGTTTGGAGTTTTCTTTTTGCAGGTGGATACATATCATCTCCTGCTGTTTCATAAGAAGTAGCACGTGAGGTAATCAAGAACTCCTGTTCTTTGCCTTTAATACGTAATTTATTTTTCATTATATATTCTGCCATTGGAGATCTACAAATATTTCCTAGACAGACAAAACATATTTTTTTCATTTTTGCTCCTTTTCATAATAAATGTAAATTATTTAATTATTATTCTATAACTTCTCTAAACTCATTATCGATAATTGAATATAAATAACATCTTACTATCTTGTTAGTTTTTTCTTTTATAAATTTGCGATAACCATTTAATTGATTATCATAAGCTGAATCTGAAATGTTTTTTAATTTATAATCGATGATAATAATTTCATTGTCGTTTTCTATTAATAAGTCAATTATTCCGTGAGAATAAGTATTGTTTTCTAAATAAGTAAATTCATATTCTTTATACATATTAGAAGAAATATTCTCCATAATTAATGGTGTGTTTAAAAATAGTTCTATTCTTTCCTTAATTGGAGAAGATAAAAGACTTAATGCTTTCGTTGGATTCTTAAAATCAAGTTGTTCTAGAATTTCATGGACCTTAGTACCAAAATCCATCGTATCTTGCTCTTCTTTAGTAATCAAGTGAAGGGTTTCTTTAGAGTAATGCATCTCTTCAATGGTGTCTTCATTATACAATAATTCTTCTACTTTTAGAGACACTGTTTCGTCTTTTAATTCGGTCTCTTCAGTCTTGGATGTTGAATTTTGATAGTCATGGGTTAACTTAATATCCGTTTTTATTTCAAATGGTAAAAGTACAGAAAAAATACTTTTGATAATGGATAAGAAACTATTGTATTTACTACGTTCATATGATGGGACAAGATCAAAAACTTCAGCTGTTTCTTCTTGTTCTGGCATAACGATGATCATTTTTTCTTTAGCTCTAGTAAGGGCAACATATAGAAGTCTAATTTTTTCAGAAATTTCTTCTTTTTTGGTGGCTGATTTTAAAAGAGTTTTTAAAATAGTATCTTTAAACGATTCTTCAACCTTTTGAACTATTAAGCCATATTTATTATCGTAGATAATTCTCTCTTTTAACTCCATCATATTGAACTTTCCAGAGAAGCCAGCAAAATAGCAAATTGGGAATTCAAGTCCTTTGGATTTGTGAATAGTCATGATTTTACAACTATTAGAGCTGGCTGTGTTCACTGAAAATTTCAAATCATAGTCTGCGGCAAATATCTCTTCTAAGTAAGAAGCAAAGTCATAAATAGTATTACCATTTAGCTCAAAGTCTTTAATTAAATTGTAAAAATATTCAGTACGAATTCTAAATGATTTAACATTCCCTATAGTTAGAAGTTTTTCATCGTAATCAAATTCATCTAAGATGTAGTATAAAAATTCTGATGGAGACATTAAATCAATATTTTCGATGACCTTTAAACATTTTTTATAAAGTGGCGTTTCAAAATAGTTTGAATTTATATGAATGTCGAATAATTCTTCGTCAGTTATTTTGAATAAATAACTTCTAGAAATAGATGTAAAACTATATTTAAATGTTTCATCAAAACGTTTTTCCTTAATACAAATTAGCAAATCTAATAAGTTTTTAATTACTAAAATATCTTGATCTTTGCGTAGGGCTTCATCTTTTATGATGGTTAAAGGAATATGAAGGTACTCAAAGATTTTTTTATATAAATCAAAATCTTTACTTTTATCTAGTAAAATTACAAAGTCTTTATATTCGATATTGCGAAGAATGCCACTGTCTTTATCAAATACTTGAAATTTATTGGTTATTTTATCTATGATGTCGTTACCAATTATAAAAGCTTCTTGTTCTTCTTTAGTAAATGGTTTTGGAACACTCTTATATGTTAAAACATCTAAATTATAGTTTTGATTTGTATAGCCTTGTTCTAGGTAGGAATTATTTCCAAAAACCATACGATGGGATGCTTTGTAGTCAGCTCCGCCTATTTCATCATCCATGAATAAGTCAAATAGTAAATTTATATTATCAAGAACTTCTTTTCTAGAACGGAAATTTTTTACTAAGTCAATTTTGATACCACCATCTGTATCACGATATGCATCATATTTATTTTTAAAGATGTATGGATTGGCATTTCGAAACCGATAAATTGATTGTTTAATATCGCCTACCATATAAACATTGTTGTTGGAAATAAGTGAAATAAACTTTTCTTGAGTATCAGAGGTATCTTGATATTCATCAACTAATATTTCGTTAAAAGCATCTGTTAGTTCTTGTCTAATATCAGGATAGTCATCAACTACTTTAATGGCTAATCTTGAAATATCAGTAAAGTTATATAGTTCATGCTCTTGTTTATAATTAGTTAATAAAGTATCTAATTCTTTAATAATGTCAATTATCATTTGAACGTTATCTTTTGTAGAAAGAATTTCTTCTTTCATTTCATCAGTTGTTTCATAGATGGCAAGAGATTTTATTTCTTTAATTTGTTCACTGATAGTTTCCTTTATCTTTTTTCCTTCTTCGGCACTGCCACGAGGAGCAGGTTTAAGTTTAAAATCAAGAGAGGAAACTATCTCTTCATAGGTTGTGGCATGAAGTAATTTATATAAAGCTTCTTCAATGCTAGCTACATAGTCCCCATCAAAATAATCATTTAAACTAGTAAGTAAATTTTTAATACTTTGACGATTTTGATCTATCAAATCTATATATTCTTGGATATAACTATTAATTTTTTCTTCAGTAAATTCTACTGTAAAATAATTAGCTAAATATATTTCTTTATCATATTTTAATTCAATCTTTTTATAGGCATTTAAAATATATTTTTTTAATTCTTTATCATCTTTTAAACAGAAATTATTAATAAGTTTCGTAAAGTTTTTAGTAGGCGAAAGATAATTTTTCTCCATTATCTCATCTAGAAGACGATTCTTTTCAATATCAATGACTACGTCATCAGTTATAGAAATAGTATTAGTAACATTTAGTTTGGTGTGGTACTTTTTAACGATTGATAATGCAAAAGAATCGAAGGTTGTGATGTAAGCGCTGTCAATTAAAGTAGCCTCTTCTTCGAGTCCGGAAGTTTTATTGATAGCTTTGCGGATACGTTCTTTCATTTCTGCGGCAGCGGCATTAGTAAAAGTTAAAACTAAAAGTTCGTTAATGTGAATCCCACTTTTTAGTTTACGAAGAACTCGTTCAGTAAGGACCGCGGTTTTTCCAGAACCAGCACCGGCAGAAACAATAATATTTTTGCCTTCTAAGTTGATGGCATCTTGTTGCTCCTTAGTCCAATTTGGCATTATAAATCACCTCCTAAAAACGATAAATCATCTACTTTATCTAAGTATTTTTGATCTTTTTCTTTCATAAAACATAAGTCTTTAAAATTACAAAATTCGCAAGCAATATTTTTTCCAGCATAAACTTTTGGGTTAATGTCAAAGTTAGCCGCTAATATTTCATCTGTCTTAGTTGAAATGTGATTTTTGGTATAAGTTATTAACTCATATAATAAGTCATTGGATATTGTTTTGACATAGGTTCCAAAGCCCTTTTCCTCAGTATAAGACATGCCTTTTATATATTCACTTTTTTCAAAAGTTGAATCGAATCTAGCAAGTAATGATGTATCAGAAGTCGCATAACCTTGAAGCATAAGGTTTTCTTTGTATATTGCCTCTTTATTTTTCTTAGGAGACCAAGTTGGATAATTGAAAAGAATATGTTGATAAAAAATCCCTGTAAAAATTGGGTTAGCAAAGACTTTAGAATAATGAATTAAATATAAATAAACAGGTAGTTGCATATGAAGACCATATTTCATTGGTTCAATATGCGTATCAATGAAACCAGTTTTGTAGTCAACTATTGTAAAATAAGTATCTTCTATTTTTTTATAGTACATTATCTTATCAATAGTGCCAGTAAAGATTACGGAAACATTTTTGTCTAACTCGATATCTATTTTCTTTTCATATAATGCGTCATTATACCCAGTTAAAAGTTCTCGTTCTTTTAAGGTTTCAATTAAATGTAATAGGTCTTGTTTGATACGATGCAATAGTAGTTTTTCTTTTAGAGATAGATCTCTTGTTTCTAAGTAAGTATGATATTCTTTTTCAAAGTCAAAGTTAGTCTTTTGGTATAGTTGTAAAATTCGGTGGTACATGGAACCAATAAAGGCAGCGAAGGAATCTTCGTATTTATCTAATTTTAAAACATATTTTATGTAATACTTAAAAGCACATTCATTATAAGCATTAAGAGATGTATAGGATAACTTTAATGGATATGGTAAGTTAGTTAAATATGTATCGCTATTAATACCAGTAAAGGTATTAGAATATGTATTATAAGGAATTTTATATGATGAGTATAGAGTCATTAAGAATTCGTCTTTTTCGCCATATAAATGATATTGATCGAGTTTTTCTGCTAAACGAAGCTGGTTGTATATATTTGAACTAGTAAATAAGTCTTTTGGAGGGTTAATTATTTCTAGGTTTAGTTCAGTTATTAAATTTGATTTATAAAAACTACTAAATGGAGAAGATAATTTGTATGATAAATATAAATTGTCTATCTGGCTTAATAAATAAATTAAAGTTTCTTTATTACGTTTATTCTTGTAAGCTGTATTATAAAGCAATACTTCATCTTTAATGGAATCACTAATATAATCAATATCTTTTTCCATTTTTGGAAAAATATCTTGATTGAAACCTAGAACGAATACATACTCATCACTTGAAAAGGTTTCTTCATAAATATCTTTTATGGAAATGGCATTTTGCACTTTTTTTGGAGAAATTGTTTTACGTTTTAATTTATCAATTAATATTTGTTTATAGGCCAAGGTTTTCGGATCTAGGGATGAAAGGTCTGCTAAAATATTAATGAGTTTACGATTAATTGGAGCCTTATTTTTGTCTTCTAAATCTAATTTATTAGTCTCTAAAAAATCTTTAACTACTTTAGTTCCATAAATAGAATTATGCATATCTAAATTGATTGGAATATTATAATAAGAAAAGAGTTTTTTTATTGTATAGAAGTAGTCACTTGAAACATTCGTTAGATAAATTTTTTTTATATCTATCCCTTTTTTTAGTAATTCTATTATTTTTAAGCAGACATAATTCACTTCGTCTTCTAAGGTATTACACTCTACTACTGGAGTATTTAATGTAGATGAAGGTATTTCTAATTTCGTATTAAGTATTTTTTCTTCATACTTTTCTAAATCATAATAGTTTCTGACAATTATTTTTTTATTCTTTATATAATCTTTGAAGAAAGCATTCTCTATTAAAAAATTATTTTCTTTTAGTTCCATTTTTAAGTCTTTTAAGAATTTTAATTTTGGGCTTTTATAATCCTTAGACTCATCTATAACATAAAGATTTTTTAAATAGACTTTGGCAACATCTAAATTATAATTATATTTAGTTAAAAGATAATATAAGGCTTTTTCATCGTAGGTATACAAATAATTCTTCTTATATTCTTCTTTAGTCATAAATTTTATGTTATATAAATTTTTGTCTTTACTTAAAGTATCTAAAATTTTTATTTTTTCTGTATTAGGACAAATAATTAGTAAGTTTTCATCTTTATATTCATTCATATGGTTCACCTTCTTTTATTATATAATTTTTTAACACTTG
>CAZTRE010000002.1:61507-67755 GCA_964616405.1 uncultured Mycoplasma sp.
TTTATATTCATTCATATGGTTCACCTTCTTTTATTATATAATTTTTTAACACTTGGAACAAGTCAAAAAGAAAACGAGTATCGCTGATACTCGTTATAGCTATATTATATAGCTATATTATTATATTGTTTTAGATAAATAATTTATTAAAATTATAAATTATGATTCCGCCTGAAACCCATCTGATGCCTCAATTGGCTTAGTTATTTTGGAAGTGGATTTATTAGGATCCCACTTCTTTAAGACTTCAATTTCTATAGAAATATCTTCAACTGATGTGCCATCTTCTTGAGATTTTACATTTGCAATAATAACATCTTTTTGTAAAGCAAGATCAATTATGTAATTTGTCGTAGTGTAATGATACTCATTTCCAATATAGACCATTGCTTTTTCATAAAGCTCTTCTTCTGATATTTCGTTTGATGGTGTTGGACTAATTTCTTCTTTACGAATTGTAAAAAATATGGCGATGCTAATCATAATTAAACCAATAACAACAAGTATTATTGACAATATTTTCTTTTTTTTCATATTGGGTTCCTTTCATATTTATGATGATTTTGTAAATGTAAAGACTGTTTTTAAAGTTCCACTAATATTTCCAGCCTCATCTACTAAACGATAATTTAAGTCTGCTTTATAAATTCCCGCAGTTGAACCACCAAAACCATCTCTATTCCAGGCGACGTATTGATTTGTGTCACCATATTTTGTTCCACTATATTCCCAATGAATTGGTGCATATAAGTCTGCGTCTCCTAATTTATTGAAGCCGTAAGTTACCCAACATTTTCCATCAGGGCCTCCATTACTACAATAAAAGAAGATTGTTGCACTACAGGTATTATCCGTTCTTGAAAATGCGGCATTTTTAGAACAACTAGCTGATTTTACATATATAGTAGATATATCTTCTGGCTCAGAATGAGTTTCTGATTCTCGCGCAAAAGCTTGTTGACCTATAAGCACAACATGCGGTGTATAAGGAGGTGTGTTATCAAGATAAACATCATAACTGCAAATCCTTGAATTACCAACTTTATCTTTTATAGTAACGCTACCTGTTTTAGTATCACTTGTATAAGTTTTTTTTACGCTATCACAGCCGCTTCCATTCCCATCATCGCATTGTTGTGTAATAGTAACAGATGCAGGGTTGCGCCACTTATCTGAAGCGCCAATAGCTGTTCCACACTTTGGAGCGTCTTTATCAACATATATATTTGCTTTACAAGTTCCAGTATTTCCAACATTATCTACTACTGTATAGGTTTTTTGTTTAGTTGTTGTTTTTACCGTATCAGATTGGGTTGTGGTTTTACAACCACTTCCACTATCACTGCAAGTAACGCTTACTGTTCTGTTGTTCTTCGTCCATGTTGTACTTCCGCCTGATACTGTACATGTTGGTGGAGTTCTATCTATTCTTATAGGCTGACTAGGACAAATGGTTTCATTGCCTAATTTATCTCTGACAATTCCTGGGCTGCCTGTAGTTCCTGGCTTTGTTTCTTCGGTAAAGAGCTTTGAAACACTAGCGGTTTCGCAGCCGCTATGTGCATCACTACATGTTCCCGTTAATGTTATTTGATCCTTCGTCCATTGAGTTCCGCCACTCGTTTTACATGTTGGTGGAGTCTTATCAATATTTACTGATACTTCACAGGTTGTTTTATTTCCTTCTTTATCTTGAATGGTAATATTACCAACATCAGTCGTGGTACTGAATGTTTTAGTATATTCTTCCTTTTCACAACCAGATCCATCACCATCATCGCATCCTACCGTAATAGTAACTGGGGATTTGGTCCATGGTTTGGGATTATTTTTATTATCTTTAGGTTGAATGATACAAGTCGGGGCTTGAACATCTCTATAATCTACTACATCACTTGAAACAGTTGTGGTTAAACCATAAATATTCGTTGCCGTTACCATTACTTGAATTTTTCCAGGAGTATATTGAGCCAAACTTAGTGTTTTAGTTATTTCTTTACTATAATTTGATACAGGAGTACTACCACTATTTTTAATCTCTTCTCCGTTTTTATAAATTATATAACTCCAACTTAATAATTTTTCCTGATCCTCTATAGTTATATCTGCTTTGGCATCTTTTCCTTTCTTCGCATCAGATAAAACAATATTGATCGTTGGAGAACCTTTAGTTATTACTTTCTTGCTATTATAAGCTGGGCAATCTAAATATGCTACATATGAGTAATCACTTTGCGAGTATTTAAAAACTTGGACATATGATTTTTTAGCATCACAATTATTGTCACTATAATCCTTTATTGGTGCAATGAAATTTTTGGAAATTAATAATTCTAGGGGGATTTTTGTTTTTTGTCCAATTGCTTTTGGCAAAGCACTTCTATTTTGTTGAACATAGCTTTGGCCAGCTAATTTTAATTGTTCTTCAGCGGTAGAGTAATGTCTTTCTTTGGCATTTTCTATTATCTTGGTCACTCCAATAACCGCAGTTACTGAAAGTATACCAAGTATAGTTACAGCTGCAAGTACTTCTACCAATGTAAATCCTTTTCGATTATTTTTCATATTCTTGCCTCCTTAGCTATTAATAAGCAACTATTTTATAGGTACTTCGTATATTTCGTTATATTTATATATTAGTTACTAATAATTTCCTATTTCCCTATCTTTTCTATCTTATATGTTATATTTTAGCATTTTAAATTTATTATGTCTATAAAAATGAGTAATGAATTCTGGTGTTTGTTATTGTCTAATGGTGACTACTTCAATTACGGCTGTTCTTTAAAAAAAAGCGCGTCTTTTAGTTTAGTTGACAGCGCTTTTATTATTTTAATACTTCACGAACTTTAAAATTTGTTGCGGTAGAGATATCTTGCATAATAATGCCAAATATTACTGTTGATTCTCCTTGCTTTAACATTTCAATGGTACTTTCCATAGTACCTAATAGCTTACCTGAATCATCAAAGAAATCTATTTCTAAATGTTTATCTTTAATATCTACACCAGTTTCATTAAATACAACTGAGGTAAATGTAGCATAATTGGTTGAATCGGTTGTAGATAAGTGATTTTGCGTGTATTTTATATTATTAAATACTTGGTCTTCTTTTAAAGATTCTGTACTTAAATCACGATAATCTTTATCAATCTCTAATGTATGATTTTTTTCTTTATTATAGACTAGTATTACCCCTATTAAAATTAAGGCTAAAGCCATTACAATTATTATTGTTGTTATTTTTTTATTTTTCATAATTCACCTCTTTTAATCTTGAACAACATTTAGGAATTGAGTCTCACTATTTTTGCAACCATTATCGTTTTTTCCAGGGCAATAACGGATCGGATTTCCGTTTGCATTAAGTGCTTGAACTTTTATACCATAATTCCAGCATATTGCACAATAACCATAATAAACATACTGATGGACTGTTCCGCAGCTCAATTCTACCGCAGGTTCAGGAGTTTTTAATGTTGTTCCTAATATCGTATATGTGTGAGTATGAGCAGGAGGCGCACAACTTACACCTGTATCACATTTTGTTGTAGACGAATATGATGTACCACAATTTTTGTTCGTATAACTACTCTTCTTTTGACATGTTCTAGTTTTGGTTCCTGTACCACAAGTTACACTACAAGCGCTATATGAACCACAGGATTCATATGTCTTACTACATTCATCTACAATATGTATTGTGGTTGATGAACTTGAGGAACAATTTCCAGCATTATCACAAACACTAAAGTAAATCGGCTTATTCATTTTACTTGTAAATTCTGGCGTTACAAATGATTGCTTATTAGAATTTTGGTAAACTGTCCATGTTTTGTTGTCCCAAGAATAGCGCCATTTAGATATACCTGATCCTCCACTATCATTTCCCGATAATGTGATTTTGAATCCAGTTGCAGTAGCATTTCCACTACTAGGATTAGAAATTCCAGTAATTTTAGGGGGCGTTTTATCAATCATTATCTTACCTGCTGAGGTGATATCGGTTTGATTTCCGGCTTTGTCAACAGCAATTATATAAACAGTATTATTCCTTTCGGCAGTCCAATATCCAATTACCGAGAAATTTTTATCTGTTGCATTTTTTGTATTCCAATCTTCTTTTAGGTCTTGTGTACTATTTGACTCAATGTATGTATAATAAATTTTCTCAACACCGGAATCTGAATCTGTCGCGGTGGCATTTATTGTTACAGTTGAGTTTGTCCAAACGCCATCTTTATTATTTTCCAAATTTGTAATTATTGGTTTAGTATTGTCTAATTTAAATTTATTTGATTTTACTATAGGGGATGATATATAGATACCATTAGCATCACGTACTTTATCCGTTTTTATTACCAGTGTATATTCTCCTGTTACTCCTTGCGGTACTTCTATCGTGGTGATTAAAGGAGTTGTTATAGTTCCTTCACCACGTTTGTTTTTGAAATCTTTTGTTTTGTACGTTGCAGCACTTTCTGATTCTCCATCTTTGATCCAAGCATATTGAAGGTTAGTATTTTCAGCCATACCATACAAATCACTTACTTTTATTGTTACTTTGTCCGGCTTGCCAGCTTTCTTACCTGTATACCAATCATGACTATCGGGAGTAATCTCTATATTTGGTCCCTCTTCATCCGCTTTGGTACCATCACATATTCCAGCTCCAGCAATTTTCTTTTCGTAGGCCGTATTACCATTTTGATCTAAACATTTAATAGCAACTTCATACGAATAGTTTTGATTTGATTTTAAAACCTTAACATAAGTAAGGGGAGTTTTCCTGTCTGATGCATAAGTATTGCATGTTGCCCCATCTACCTTAATCTCTTTTACGAGATTTTTACTTTTTAATTGTGAATATGAAATATCGTAGCAACCACTTTCATTATTTCCAAACATATCTTTAGCGTAAGAATCTGTATATAATTTAGCGGCCGACATCAAGGATTCGGAGTATTTTTCATATTTTTTTGTTCTATTACTATTTTTAAGATCTGAAAGCTTAGGTAAGGCAAGTATTAAAATTATTCCTAATATG
The DNA here is from genome assembly GCA_964616405.1 of uncultured Mycoplasma sp. Taxonomy (GTDB): domain Bacteria; phylum Bacillota_I; class Bacilli_A; order RF39; family UBA660; genus JAEDES01. Next base: position 66,556 of record CAZTRE010000002.1, read on the forward strand.
GTGATGGCTACTACTAGTTCAATTAAAGTAAACCCTTTATTCTTTAAACTTTTCATACAATAATACCTCCATATAATTACATGCCTCTATGATTAAAATTTTATCATTTTAACACTTTTTTGTCTATAAATAACATTAAAAAAAACGCCGCCAATAGAAACGACATTTTTATTATTTTATAATTTGCTCTGCTTATTTTTAACTTTACTTAATCCTTTTAGAAACCCTTCTTTACAACGTTGGAATGTACTTTTTTCAAAATCTGGTATTTTCTCAGTGCCATCAACAAAAAGAGGAAGACGAGTTGCTTTATCAGCTTCTAAATCATAGGTATAAAAGGCTATTTCAGAATAGGTAATAATTTCTTCTATAACTGTTACCTCGCCATAAGGCGTCGTTTTTCTTAGTTTTGTTGATATTTCTTGCACTCGTTTTAAAAGTTCAGCATCTGCTTGACTCGGGCTTGGTAAAGCTGTTTCCGACGGATGGGTATGGAATCTGATGTATACAGGACTATTACTAAAACCAATATCATAAACCACCATGGTTATATATTCTTCAGGATTATATTTAATAAAGCGCGGACTTGCACTCTCAATTAATTCACTACTATCTAAGATTATTCCATTATCAACAACGCATACGTCATCATCCATTACTATAGTATTCATTGTACCACCAAATTCCTGACTGGTGTTTCTACATAATTCGGTTAATTTATCAAATTGTTGTCCAGACATATTTATATTCATATTATCCCCCCTTATTATGATAATTATTTCTATAAATTAGGCTTTCATTTATTTGTGCTGATTATATCACAATTTGCTTATATTGTAAAGAAAAAAGAAGCTCTTATTCAGCTTCTTTTACTTCTACTACTTTATTTCCTTTGTAGTTTCCACATTTAGCGCAAACTCTATGTGGTTTAATCATTTCACCACAAGTTGGACATTTTGTCATACCAGGAATTTCCATAGCATTATGACTTCTTCTCATTCTCTTTCTTGTTTTTGAAACTTTACGGAAAGGAACAGCGAACATTTGAATGTCTAATTTCATCATATTATCACTCCTCTTTGAAATCTTTTAATAACTCACTGAATGGATTGTTTGATGATGTTAGCTCATCTTCACTGATTAGCTTCCATCCATCCCCATGAAATTTACTGAGATCTTTAACCTTAGTAAACTGTAAGG
>CAZTRE010000003.1:0-67530 GCA_964616405.1 uncultured Mycoplasma sp.
GAACTATGCCTGAGTGGTTTAAAAACGGAATCCTAGCATCATTACTTGCTCCGACGGCTCTAAATAAACAAGACTATAAACTCATTGGTAAAGATAATAAAGTAAAAATAGAAATAGATAATGGTATATTTACAGGAGCAAATAAAGGACTAATTAAATATCATTTTGAGTTAGGCGCTGGTAAAGAAAACTTTGAATGGGAGTAATACAAATTACAATTTATATGGTAGTAGTAAATATAATATTTTAGATAAGTTATTAGGTAAGTTTAAATACAATATTAAGAAAAAAGACATAACTTTATTACAATTTATGAGTAAACTATTGAAATATTGCGATAATAAACACCAATTTAAAAGGAAAAAATTACCTGGTTTTTTTAAAAGGTCGCCATGTGGAAGTGGCAAGAAATATAAAAATTGTTGTGGAAAATAACGATTAAAAATGGCGTAATCTCAAGTAATATAAGGGCTTGCGCTTTTTTAATACTATACCTAAAAAGTGTAAAAACTTACAACTAAAAATTTTTAGATAAGTATTCGAATAATTTAAAAATGATTTAAACCCTTATAAAACAAGGTAAAATAGCGTATGAATTTAGATGAATTTTTAATTTTTTCTATAAACCGTAATATTATACAGAACCAAATCCGCTTTATGATATAATGTAATAGATAAATAGTTATTTGTAAAAAAGGACGGAGATCTAATTATGGCCTTTGATTATAAAAAAGAATATAAGGAATATTACATGCCTAAGAATAAGCCCAGTATCGTTAAAATTCCTAAAATGAATTATATAGCGATTAGAGGGAAAGGCAATCCCAATGAAGAAAATAGTGAATATAAAGATTCAATAGGACTTTTATATGCAATTGCGTTTACAATAAAAATGAGTTATAAGGGAAGCTATAAAATAGATGGTTATTTCGAATATGTAGTTCCTCCACTTGAGGGTTTCTGGTGGCAAGAGGGCAATAAAGATGGAATAGATTATAAAAGTAAAGATAAATTCAATTTTATTTCTATTATTAGATTACCTGACTTTGTAACAAAAAAAGATTTTGACTGGGCTATAGAAGAAGCTACTAAAAAGAAAAAACGGGACTTTTCAAAAGTCAAATTTTTGACCTACGATGAGGGTATTTGTGTTCAATGTATGCATTTGGGTTCCTATGATGATGAACCCGCAACTATTAATTTAATGAATGAATATATCAAAGAAAATGGATATGAATTAGATATAACTGATACTAGATATCATCATGAAATATATTTAAGCGATCCAAGAAAATGCGATGTGAGTAGACTAAAGACAGTAATAAGACATCCAATCAAGAAAGTGAAATAGTTACAAATTACAATTTGAAGGTGAGTTGATATAATGGCTACAACAAAAGAATATAGAGATTTTGTATTAGAACAATTAAATTTACTTGATAATATTACTTGTAAATCCATGATGGGAGAATATTTACTTTACCAGAATAGTATTTTATTTGGTGGTATCTATGATGAAAGATTACTTGTTAAAATAGTTGAGAGTAATAAAAAATACAATATGTCAGAAGCGATACCTTATAAAGGCGCTAAGCCTATGTACTTAGTTGATGATATTGATAGTAAAGAGTATTTAAGGGAAATAGTTATTGATACTTGTAAAGATTTACCAAGAAAAAAATAATACGAATTATAATTTATGGAGTCAGTATTATATGAATAAAGAATTATTGTTATCAAATGTAGATAAAATTCATACCACTGAAATGGGTATTGATAGAATTAAGAAAAATTTAAACTTGGACACAAATGAAGTAGTTGAATATTGTAAAAATAAAGTTTTAGATAAAAGGTGTAATATATATAGGCAGGGTAAGAATTGGTATTGTGAAATTGATAATATAAAGATAACTATTAATTCCTATAGATATACAATTATTACGGCACATACTATTAACTAAATGACAATGGATGATGCACTGCAAGATAATAAATTTTATAATTAAAATATTTTAGTATCAACATTTTAAGAGATGTTGTTATTTTTTGTTTATTAAAGAAAATATTTTTTATGTTAAATTAAAAGATTGCAAGTTTAATTTAATTGTTGATACTTATATTATTTACCATCAAATCAATTAATTTTTTTACACTATAATTTGGTATGGTCTTATTCAGTGTTGCTATACCTATATATCTTGATGGAATTTTAGGTGTAACTTTTATCTCAAATAAAGATTTATTTAGATCATCTTTAACAAATTCTTTTGTTGCATATCCTATTCCAAATCCGCTTTTTACAAAATCCATAATTAAATTATAACTAACTATCTCTGTTTTAGGTATTAAACTAGTATTGTTTTCTTTTAAATAGTTATCAAGAAATGTCCTAGTGTTTGACGGTCTCTTTTGAAATAGTAATGGATAGTTATTCAATTCTTCTAAAGCAATACTGCCTTTTGTTAATTCATAGTATCTTTTATTTCCAACAAAAATATCTTGTACGTCCATAACTTTTTGGATTTTTAAATCTTTAGTTTCATTCATAGGTAAATTAAGTACAAGCATATCTAAATTACCATTTCTAAGATCTCTTATTAAACTTTCTGTCAAAGCATTCACTATTTTTATCTCGATATTCGGATACTTTTCATGGAATTTTTCTAAATATGCCAATACTACAATATGCCCATGAAATCAGAAGTGCAGTCTTACTTATTCATGGAGAAAAAGCACATTCAAGATACTTTAGTGAAGATGTTTATAAAAAGTTAAAAGGAGATAACAAAGAATTAATAATAATTCCTAATGCTGTTCATACAGACCTTTATGACAAATTAGATGTTATACCTTTTAATAAAATGGTAGAGTTTTTTCACAAAAATTTAAAGTAGAAATTACAAAAGCCAGCTTTCAACTGGCCTTTATTTCATTTATGGAACTATTTTTTAAAGATCATTGTAAAATCGGCAAAATATGTTATAATATAACCCACCTAGGAGGATTACTATGGATTACGAAGTACTAAATAATGCAATAAATGAGGTTGTAGATATAGTAAATAATTATAATAGAGATCATCATTATTCTGTAGGGACGTGTGAGGATTTAGTAATCGCATTAACAGGATACTATCTAACGTTCGGGCCGGAAATTTTTTTCAAAATAATGGAAGTGCTATCTTCTCTAGAAATTCATAAGACAACTACAACAATGGAAACATTAGACGAAAAGGCTAAAATACGCCCCAACGTTGATTTAAATAATACATATCCGGAAATGATTTTGCAAATGAAATTTAAAGGCTCAGAAAAGGAATTTATAGGAGCAATTCCACATATAGTTTACGATAATCAAGATCAAATAAATGATGCGCTTAATTTAGCTCATGAATTGTCCCATGCTATAGAAATGTCAACAGCAAAAGTGGATGACGAAACAACAGACACCATAACTATTAGATGTGGTTTAATGAAAATAATCTATGACAAAGAAACTGGGGCTCCATTTGATGGTGATAGGAGTGGAATGGACGAATTAATAACAGCATTAATAGAAAATAGAATCTTACAAGCATATGGCAAACTAGACCCTGAAAAAATTCAAAATCCACTTATAAAGGAATTCACCGCTGGGGTTCAGTCAAGAGGCCCAAATAGTGCATTAGCTGATTCCTATATGTATATGGCCGCAATCTTCAAAGATATGATAGATAATGATATATTCTTCGATGTAGTAAAAAAACACTATTATGAAACAGATCCAGAGGAATTTACTAAAGAATTTAATTCTATCGATGAAAGACTAGATTTCCAAAAACTAATTGGCTATGCCGAAAGATTGAAAAGGAATAATACAGGAGCTGCTGATTTTTTAGATATAGCAAATGCTGTTCAATCACAATTAACCATTTTAAATAAAGCAACTAATACACATCCAGAGAAATCATTATTATTAATTGTATAGACAAGATATTTCTTGTTTTTTTCTACTACAACAAAAAAGGGGCTAAAAAGCCCCAAATCTATATCTAGAGGATCTTCACACTTAACAGTGAACCTTCCTCAATAATAATATATGCTAAAAGACAAAAAGTATACACATTTAAATTAGATGTTACATTGTCTAAATTATTAAAATATGTTAGACTAAAGCTGATAATGTATAAAATCAGTTAAATAATTACAAACTAAGGAGTGAATTATATGGAAAAAAAAGAGTTAAAACGATTACTAGAAAAAAATTTAGATATCATTACAAATTTGTGGAGGTCACTTTGACATTGATTCAAGGTTAGAAGAGGTCAATTCTCTTCAAACTCAAACAGAAGAGCCATCCTTCTGGGATGATCGTCAAAAAGCAGAGAAAATCTTAAAAGAAATTACTGAAAAGAAAAATTTAATTGCATCAATTACAGAGTTAAAAAATAAAATAAAAGACAACTTAGAATTATTAGAATTACTTGATGTAGAACCTGATGAATCATCAGAACAATTACTAGAAAAAGAAATTTTATCATTAGAAGAAGAAATAGAAAAGTTAAATTTATTACTATTACTTAATGGTCCATATGATAGTCTAGATTGTATATTAGAAGTTCATTCAGGGGCCGGTGGAACAGAAGCTTGTGATTGGGCAATGATGTTATATAGAATGTATATTCGTTGGTGTGAAAAGAAAAATTATAAAGTGGAGTTATTAGATTATCAAGATGGTGAAGAGGCCGGAATAAAAAGCGCTTCTATACGAATAAGAGGAACCAATGCCTATGGATTTTTAAAAAATGAAAAAGGTGTCCATCGTTTGGTAAGACTTTCTCCATTTGATTCTAATAACAGACGTCACACTTCCTTTGCGTCAATAGAAGTAACCCCAGAAATAGAGCAAGACAGTACTATTGAAATAGATGAAAAAGACTTAAAAATAGATGTTTATCGTTCAAGCGGTTGTGGTGGACAAGGAGTAAATACAACAGATTCAGCCGTTAGAATTACTCACCTTCCTACTAAAATAGTCGTAACATGTCAAAATGAACGTAGTCAAATTCAAAATAAAGAACAAGCCATGAAAGTCTTAAAGAATAAATTATTAATAAGGAAGTTAGAAGAACAATCAAAAGAATTAAATGAAATAAAGGGTAATCAAATGAACATTGAATTTGGTTCGCAAATAAGAAGTTATGTTATGCACCCATATTCAATGGTCAAAGATCACAGGACTAATGAGGAAACAAGTAACGTTTCTAAAGTACTAGATGGAGATATTGATTTATTTATTGAAAGCAATTTGAAAAGGGGATTATAAATATGAATTTAATTTCTAGGTTGAGAAGCAACTTGGTTCTAGAAAGAATCCGTAAAAAAACGATGTTTACAAGATATTTTAACTTTATTGTTGGATTAATCTTTTTAGCCATTTCATACAATTTATTTTTAGCGTCAAATGATATTGTAGCTGGTGGAGTAAGTGGTATCGCCACTATATTAAATGGTATATTTGGACTAAATAATTCTATTGTTATTTTAGTTTTTAATGTTTTATTATTAATACTAAGCTACTTTTTATTAGGAAAAAATAAAACTAAGAATACGATTTTAGGTTCAATATTATTTCCAGTATTAGTAGAACTAACAAGCCATATTAATGTATGGTTAGAGCTAGATACATCCCAATTATTATTATCATCAGTGTTTGGTGGAGTAATGTATGGCTTTGGACTAGGTATGATTTTTAAAGCCGGATTCACAACAGGTGGAACGGATATTTTAAATCAGATAATTTCGAAATATGCCAAAATAAGTATTGGTAAAAGTATGCTATTAGTTGATGGTGGAATAGTTCTTTTATCAGCTTTTGCCTTTGGTCCAACAAAAGTTATGTATTCGATAATTGTCTTATATATTATTAGTTTAATTTCTGATCGAGTAATTTTAGGAGTATCAGATAGTAAAGCATTTTATATTGTTACAAGCCAAGAAGAAGAGATTAAAGAGTATATTTTGCGTATTTTAAATCATGGCGTAACAGTTTTTAATGCCAAAGGAGGATATGCTACTAAGAACCAAACCGTACTAATGTGCGTCCTACCAACTAAAGACTATTATCGTCTTAAAGCCGGAATTACAGAAATTGATAATGATGCCTTCGTTGTCGTAACAGATGCTTATGAAGTATTTGGAGGCGAATAGCATGGAACAAATCATAGAAACTATAAAAAAACGTAAGAAGTTACAAAGAGTATTTTTGGCAATTCTTTCGCTTTTAATTGGTGCCATAGTATATAATGTGTTTTTACTACCACTAAATATTGTTACAGGAGGAACCGGGGGAATTGCTACAATCACTAAATATACTTATCATATTGAACCTTCAATAATGATATTTATATTATCATTTGCTTGTATAATAATTAACTTAATGTACTTAGGCATAGATAAAACAACAGGAGCAATTTTATCAACCTTTTTATATCCGTTATTAGTACAATTAACTTCCCCATTATCAAAAATTTTTCCAATGGAAACGAATGATATATTTATTGTTATAATTTTTGCTGCCGTTTTATCAGGATTTTCTAATGGTCTAATGTATAAAACCGGTTACAATAATGGCGGATTATCTGTAATTTCTCATATATTGTATGAAAAAAAGAACATCTCAATAAGTAAAAGCAGTTTATTTATCAACGGATTAGTAATAATATTAGGCGGTTACTTTTTTGGCAGTGCCAATGCTATGTATGCATTAATATACTTATATATTAGTAACTTAGTAATGGATAAAGTTTTATTAGGAATTTCTAATAATAAAGCTTTTTACATCATCACAAGTGAAGAAGATCTAATTAAACAATATATAATTGAAAAATTACATCATAATGTCACTACTTTTGATGTTAAAGGTGGTTATTTAGAGAAAAAAAGAAAAGTACTTTTATCAGTAATTCCATCTAAAGAATATTTTAGAGTAACAGAAGGTATTAAAATAATTGATAAAGATGCTTTCTTTGTAGTAACAGACTCCTATGAAGTAATAGGAGGAAAATAATGGAAAAGAGTGAATTTAAATAGTTCACTCTTTTATTATGCGACAAAATATGATAAAATGATTAAAGTATAAGGTGGTGAATTATGGATTTAGTTAGAATAAAAAATGTCGAAAAAAAATATAAAAATGGAGTTACTGCAATTTATGATTTAAATCTTGCTATTGAAAAAGGTGCTTTTGTTTTCGTAATAGGTGGATCAGGAAGTGGAAAATCAACGTTAATAAAAATGCTATATCGTGAAGAAAAGCCTACTAAAGGGCAAATAATTGTAGGTGGCTTAGATGTTGCTAAATTAAAAAATCGTAAGGTTTATAAATTAAGAAGGAAATTAGGAATTGTATTTCAAGATTATAGATTATTACCAAAACAAACGGTATATGAAAATGTTGCCTTTGCTTTAGAAGTAATTGGGGCAACAAAGGATGAAATTAGAGTTAAAGTTTTAAAAGCTCTTGAAGATGTAGGCTTAAAGCATAAGCTTCATGAATATCCAGATCATTTATCTGGAGGAGAACAACAAAGAGTTGCTATTGCCAGAGCCATAGTAAATGATCCAAAATTATTACTATGTGACGAACCTACAGGAAACTTAGATCCAGAAATGAGTATGGAAATAATGAAAGTTCTTGAAGATATTAACAATAACCGTGGTACAACTATTGTAATGGTTACTCATGATAAAGATATTGTTAACAAAATGAAAAAACAAGTAATTACTCTAAAAGATGGACGTTTAGTAAACTTTAAGAAGAAAGGAACTTATAGCAATGAAGCCATTTAGAATGTTAGGAAGAAGCATCCGTGATGCTTTTAAAAGTGTAATAAGAAACTTTAGTCTATCTTTAGCTTCTATTTCTTGTATTACAATAACTTTAATCATTGTCGCAATAGCTATAATTGCTTCATTCAATGTTCAAAATTTTACTAAAGAAATAGAAAAAGATATGACCATCGTTGTTTTCTTAGATAATGATGCTACTACTTTAGATAGAAAAGATGTAGAAAGAGAAATCAATTCATTATCCAATGTTGATAAATATACATATCAATCAAAACAAGATATTAAAAAAAATATGCAAGAAGAATCAGAAATCTTTGACCGAGTATTATCTGAGTGGGATGACGATGAAAGTCCATTAAAAGATACACTACAAGTAAAAGTAAAAGATGTTGAAAAAATAAAAAAGACAGCTAAAGAAATCGAAAAAATTGATAAAGTATCAGTTGTAAGATATGGTGAAGGTATGGTAGACAAAATGGTTACAGCATTCTCTTCAGTAGAAAAAGTAACATATGGAGTAGTAATAGCTCTAATCATAGTAACTGTATTCTTAATCATTAATACAATTAAATTGACAATATCAGCTAGAAAAAGAGAAATAAGTATTATGCGATTAGTTGGTGCTAGTAACTTTACTATTAAAACACCATTTATAATTGAAGGTATGATTTTAGGAATGTTTGGTTCAATTGTTCCAATAATTTTATCAACATACGGATATTTAGCTTTCTACAATCATTTTGATGGTTACCTTTATTCAGAATTAATTAAACTAATTAAGCCTGAGCCATTTATTTATGTCACAGCCTTAATAGTTTTAGTAGTAGGTATGATAGTAGGTATGATTGGTAGTGCAAGTGCTGTTAAGAAGTACTTAAAAATCTAATGAAAAAATTTATTAATCTGCTATTAGTAGTTGTCTTATTAGTTTCATTTTTCGCACTACCAATGAATGCTAATGCAAAGACACTTGCTCAATTTAGAGAAGAAGTAAAAAAATATACTGACGAATTAAATGCTAAAAAAGCTAACCTTGCTAAAAACGAGGGAGAAGTAGCCACTATTAAAGCCAAGATATCATCCATCGAGAAACAAATATCTGCAGCAGAAGCTGAAATAGTAAAACTTCAAGAAGAAATTGATGCAAGTAATGAAGAAATTGCTAGAAAAAGTGAAGAAAGTAAAAAAATCATAGAATATTATCAAATTTCTAATGGAGAAAATATTTACTTAGAATATGCTTTTGGGGCTACAAACATTACTGATATGATTTATAGAATGTCTATTGTAGAACAATTAACAGATTATAATGATAAGATAATGAAAGAGTTATCTGAGTTAATTGAAAAGAATAAATCTCAGCAACAAGAATTAAAAAAGAAAAAGGAATCTTTAAAGAAATTAGAAGTTCAATTGGAATCCGAAAAAGCCAGAATTGAAGCAGACAGCGCATCAATTCGTGAAAGTATGCCTTCTATTGAAACACAAATAAGAGAGGCCCAAGCCCAAGTTAAATATTTTGAGTCGCTTAAATGCGGTGAAAATGAAGACATTAATGACTGCCAAGATAGAATTTCCGGAAGCACCGGTGGTGGAAGTCTTCCAAGTGTAGGATTTTTCTCAAGACCAATGGCAAAAGGTTATGTTACTCAAGGTTCACACGCTGGACATATTGCAGTTGACTTGAGTAGTGGTAATAAATCTGAACCAATCTATGCCATTGCCGAGGGAACAGTTCACGCTATCTATACCGACGACTGTACAAGCGGAAGATGGTGTGCTGCTGCCGGAATAAAATGTAATGGTAACGCTTTAGTAGTTGTAACAAAGCACAAATATAATGGAAAATACTACTATGTAACATATGCTCATATGCGTTCTTACGGAGATATAAGGGTTGGGCAATACGTTACTAGAAATACACTACTTGCATATATGGGAACAACAGGTTGTTCAACTGGCCCACATTTACATATGGAAATATCTACTTGTCATTGGAAAAATGGTGGTGGATGTACATATTCAGGATACCAAAAGCAATTTGTTAGTCCATATAATCTAATTAATTTTCCATCAAGTTGGAATAATAGATAAAAATAAGGAATAGTCTAAGAACTATTCCTTTACTTTGTAAATTTATTAGTATTTTCTAAACCTGTATCCGTTATTTCAAACATTTTATATAATTCGTTATTTCTATTCAATTTATGTTTTAATCTATTGAGAAATCTTTTTTGTTGAAATTCAATTCTCTCTTTTGGAGTCTCATAATCAAAAGATCCCCTTGTTTGTCCATATTCCCTTGCACTACTGCTTACTCTATGACTATACTCGCTGCCAGAGGTATCTGTTGTAGGAATTTTCCCAACCAATGCCTTATTATCATATGCTTCTTTAGGTGTAATATATAATGCAAATGAATCAAAATACTGCTTCAAATTTTCATCAGTCGCTTCAAAATAACCAAAACAAATTAAATTGTTGGCAAAGGCTTTTCCCGCATCAGTTAAGTTAAAAAAGTATCCAGGATGAGGTGTCGACATTCTAACTCCCCATCTCGGCTCTTCATTATATCTTTCAAAGCGATTTTCTTCTACTAAACAGAATTGTCTAAAAGTGGGATCTAATATAAAATTTTTAAAATTGCTTTCTCCCTCAATAAGTGTTGGAATAGACACTTGTGTCAATGCATGTATTTGTGTACAGCCTAAGACATCTCCTACATTAAATGTAATAAAAGGTAAGCTCAATTTCTTAAGCATTTTCGCTAAATAACCTTGAGCTATAGCACATTGTCCACTCATAGAAACATCCATTACAGACTCAAGTGGATTAGTAATGTTTTTTCTAGCCATATAAATTAACCAATTTAAAAAATCAGGAATATATTTACTAGGAATATATCCATTTTTTTCATAAAAATTTTCAATTCCGGCAATTTCTTTAAAATCAATATCCTCGTTATAAGGTCTACCATCAAATATAAATTGTTCTTGGTTATTTTTAATCACCGATTCTTTATAAAGCATTTCAATCACATCCTACTAAATATAGTATACCATAAACTTAGCAACTATAAGTTATAGGCTTAAATATTTCCAAATTTTCTAAAAAATACTCTATTAGAAACAATGACTAAAAATAAAAAATAACTAAGACTTCAAGAACATAGAAAATAACTATCAACCCAAAAATGTTGACAGATAAAATTTAACATGTTAAAATGGACATGAATTTAAAGAGAGAGGAGTAAGGAAAATGAAAAATCAATATTCAAATATTTTTAATCGATTTATAGTAGTAAACGGAGTGAGTAGAGAATGTATCATTTCCCTTGCTCAATAACTAAGTAACGTTGTATGCCTACTATAAGTAGGTTTAATTTTTAGGAGGTAATATGAAAAGTTTAAAAGAATTTAAACCTCTGTGGAAATTAATTAAAGAAGAAAAAGTAAAGTTAATTATTGCGAGTATTTTAATACTTATTGCTGGTATAGCCGAAATTGCAACTGGCTATTTAAATGGTTCAGCTGTTGAAGCTATAACTAATATGGCTCTAAAAAGAGCTTTTATATATTTGCTTATCTATTTGATAGTAGAATTAGTAATTGGCGCTTATATATCAAATATATCTAGCTCAATGCTTCAAAAAATAGAAAGTAAGTTAACTAGAAAACTGGGATATTATACTTATAGTAAAGCTCTAAATCTGCCATCATATGCCTATGAAGAAAAAACATCAGGAGAAATAACAAACAGAATTATAAATGATGCAGATTCTTTAAGTTTTACATTTGGACAATTACTTGATGCCATGGCATCACTTATTGGCTCAGTAGTAGTAATGATATATATTTTCATAAATTCATGGATTATTTCCATAGAAATCATTTTATTTGTAATAATACTGGCACTAATTATAAAAAAATATAATCCAATCTTAAAGAAAGCTCACAAAGATCGCAAAGAAGAACAAGATAAATTTACTTCTTTAGTTACTGAATCCATAAGAGGAATAAGAGAAATCAAAACATTAGGAATAAAAAGAAGTTTATTAACAGATATGGGTGAAATAATTAAAATGATCTTCAAGAAATCTGAAAATGAAATAGACATTCGTAAGCATTTTAATTTATTAACCCAAGTATTAAAGGGATTTTTAGAAGTTGGTGTTTTTATTACTTGTGTAATCTTGCTTTATTATAAGCAAATTTCATTAACATTTTTTATTGCCATGACTTACTATGTTTATAGATACATGTGGTTAATTGAAAATTTCAACAATCTAACTCAAACATATCAAAAACTGGTAGTCTCATTAGGCAGAGTAAATGAAATATTAGAAAATAGATTATATGAAGATGAGAAATTTGGTTCAATCAATTACAAATCTATAAATGGTGTAATTGAATTCAAAGATTTAACCTTTGGTTATCCGAATGAAAAAATTACATTAAAGAATTTTAATCTAAAAATAGAACCACACAAAAAGATTGCTATAGTTGGGAAATCTGGTCAAGGCAAATCTACATTATTTAATCTAATAACTAGAATATTTGATCCCCTTGAAGGAGAAATCTTACTTGATGGTATAGATATTAAAGATTTAAGTGAAGATTCTCTACGTCAAAATATTTCAATAATTAGACAAGAACCATTTATTTTCAATAGAACAATTAAAGAGAATTTCAAGTTACTAAATTCAAAAATCCCACTAGCGACCATAAGAAAATATACAAAATTGGCCTATCTTGATGACTATATTATGTCACTTCCAAAGAAATATGATACCCTTATAGGAGAAAGTGGTGTTAACCTATCAGGCGGCCAAAAACAGCGTTTATCAATTGCGAGAACTTTAGCTAAAGAAAGTAAAGTTGTTTTATTTGACGAGGCAACTTCAGCTTTAGATAACGATTCCCAAAATTACATAAAACAAGCAATTGATAATCTTGTAGAAGACCACACCGTTGTAATAGTAGCTCATAGACTTTCAACTATAGTAGATGCTGACATAATCCATATTGTTGATGAAGGACAAATTATCGCATCAGGTACGCATGAAGAATTATTAAAAACAAACCAAATATACAAAAATCTTTACGAAACTGAATCTTTAAATTCATAAGTAGTTTTACTACAAAAGGAACATAATTAGTTCCTTTTTTGTTGCAATTTTAAAATATTTAATATATACTTAAATAGTAATCATTACTATTAAGGAGAAGGTTATGCGTAATACTAAACAGAAACAATTAGTATATGAAATTGTAAATTCTAGTTATAATCATTTAACTGCAAATGAAATATATGATCAGGCTAGACAAACAATAGCTAATATTAGTTTGGGAACTGTTTATAGAATTTTAAATGACTTAGCAGATAATCGTAAGATTCTAAGAATTACTACAAAGTCTGGTATTGATCATTTTGATCGTCTTGATGAAGAAAATCATCAACATTTTATATGTAATGACTGTGGTAAAATAGTGGATGTTTTTCATACTGATTTTTCTTATCGGGATGAAGAATTAAAAGATTATCAAATAGACAACGTAAAAATAACTTTTACCGGATTATGCGATGATTGTTTGAAAGGAAGGAAATAAAATATGGAATTAAAAGGATCAAAAACTGAACAAAACTTAATGGCAGCTTTTGCTGGAGAATCACAAGCAAGAAATAAATATACTTATTTCGCAAGTAAAGCTAAGAAAGATGGTTATGAACAAATCGCTGCTATCTTTGAAGAAACTGCAAACAACGAAAAAGAGCATGCTAAAATGTGGTTTAAAGAGCTTAATGACGGAGAAATACCATCAACAGAAAAAAATCTATTAGCTGCAGCTGAAGGTGAAAACTACGAATGGACAGATATGTATGATGAATTCGCTAAAGTTGCTGATGAAGAAGGATTCAAAGCTATCGCTGCTAAATTCAGAGCAGTTGCTGCCATTGAAAAAGAACATGAAGAAAGATATAGAAAATTACTTAAAAATATTGAAGACAAGGTTGTATTCAGTAAAGATGAAGATGCAATCTGGATTTGTAGAAACTGTGGTCATGTAGTAGTAGGAAAACAAGCTCCACAAGTTTGTCCAGTATGTGCTCATCCACAAAGCTATTTTGAATTAAGAAGCCAAAATTATTAATTAAAAAAATATTAAAGAGAAGCAATTCTCTTTTTTTATGCCAAAACTAGTCAATATCGCGCAATTTCTTTGATTTTTAATGGATCCAAGTTATTAAATGTTTACATTTCATACATTTTATGGTAAAATAGCACTCAATAAAGAGGGGGATTATTATGGAAAGGATAAACTTAAATCAGCATTTATTCCATGGATTAGTGCCTTGGAAAAGCTATTTCTATCATGAAAAGTACATAGACTCAGCAGAAGTGTTACAAAAAATTTTAAATACCGGTTTAATCGCTTCTAACAAAATTTTAAAAGATATTTTATCTGATGAAGAATATACATTATTAAATATGAAAAGAGTAATGACTTGGAATAAAGATGACTATGTGTCAATTGTCCCAACCATTCATCCTGAGATTGAAGGAATTCATTCGGCTTTAGAAGATTTTACTTATCTTCAAGAAGATTCTAAAGGACTAGCATATAACTTTTATGTGAAAGGATATCCATCGATTGTATTGGATTCTAAATTATTGAAAGAATTGGAAGTTAATGAAGATCAAGGACCATGTATGATTGATGAAATTCAAATTAAAGATAGAATTCCTAGTAATTATTTTGTTGGAGTGACTCTTCCAGACGTGCCAGACTTTGATTCGTTTTTTGAATATATGAACTTAGTAAATTCAACAGGTAATGGACAGTCACAAGTTAAATATAAGCCATGGTATGATGAGGCAAGCGAAGACTTATTTAGCTTAACAGAAGAAGAATTTGTCTGTAAATACTATAAGCCAGTTATGTCATTTGAAGATGTATTAAGAAAAACACATTCAAATTTAAAATTATATAATGTTGATACCGGAATTCAAATTCCATCATCGTTAGATAAAATGAGAGAAGTAGAAAAGGTTAAGAAAAAATTAAGATAATTTAATTTGATTTTTTATAATTATCTATTTCCTATTATGACGAAAATTTGAATGTATACATCACACTACTTACACAGGAGATGTATTTCAATACTATGCAAATTCACAATGCTTTAACTAAAAAAGGAGATATCGCGTATCTCCTTTTATATATAGTATTTACTTATTCAACGCTCTTTTTCCATAATCCATGCTTGTTACAATAAGAATAAATAATACTTCCCTTAGTATATGGAACTACAAGTTCTAAATCATCCCCAGCATTAAAGAATTTTTCAATATTTCCTGTTTCAGTTTTGACTAAAATCCATTCAATATAATGGTCTTCATCCATAACATGATTTACTGTGATATGCATTTCATCCCCAATTACTTTATAATTTGGTATATGTTTTTCAAAAGCTGCATCAACAGAATTGGCTTTTACTTCCATCATCTGTTCTCCGCAACAAGTAATACCACAATCTTTGCACGCACAATCAACAATAACTTTTACCAAACTTCCACATTTTAAACACTTTTTAAGTTTTAACTCGGTCATTATAATTCCTCCTTTAATTTAATCCACTCATTTTCTCTAAAACCAATAAGTATAAAGTCATTACCTACCAGTAAGGGTCTCTTAATAAGCATACCATCACTAGCAAGTAAATCAAACTGTTCTTCCACAGTCATTGTGGAAAGTTTATCTTTTAAATTTAATTCTTTATACTTCATCCCACTTGTATTAAATAATTTTTTAATTGGTATATTAAATTGTTTTTTCCACGCTTTAAGTTCTTTTGCAGTAGGTGTTTCATTCACAATATTTCTATCAATAAAATCAATATTTTTGCTTTCTAAAAAAGCCTTTGCCTTCTTACAAGTAGAACATTTTGGATATTCAATAAACTGCATTATATCATCTCCTTAATAATGAATTTTTCTATAACATTATAATAACATAATTGTGTATTACCTCGCAAATAAATAAAGTATGTAAATAACGTCACAAAACATTTTTTCTTTATAATAAATAGTTTGTTTTCTTATAAAGTAAGTGTTAGAATAAAAATGTAATATTTAGAAAGTTTATTAATTAATATGAATGAAAATGTAAGAGAAGTTTTAGGAAATTTAGGAGTAGCTAGTGTACCGGCATTTAAGAATGCAGTAGTTCCGCAAAAGCAATAGAATAGGAGATTTAAATGAACGAAAGTGTTTTCAATTTAGTATCAAAATATACTCCATCAGGAGATCAACCCACAGCAATCGCAGCGCTAGTCCAGGGGATAAAAGATGGTAAAAAAGAGCAAGTATTACTTGGTGCCACAGGAACAGGTAAAACTTTTACTATTGCCAATGTAATTAAAGAAGTAGGCAAAAAGACTTTAGTTTTAGCCCACAACAAGACTTTAGCAGGACAATTATACTCAGAACTTAAGGAGCTTTTCCCAAATAACCGGGTGGAATACTTTGTATCATATTATGACTATTATCAGCCAGAGGCCTATGTTCCATCAACAGATACTTATATTGAAAAAGACTCATCAATCAATGATGAAATTGATGAATTGCGTCATGCCGCAACAAGTGCTCTATTATCAAGAGATGATGTCATTGTTGTAGCCAGTGTTTCTTGTATTTATGGTATTGGAGAAGTCGAAGAATACAAGAATAAAATGTTGACCCTTTCAGTAGGAGACACAGTAAAACGTAATCAGGTTTTAGCAAAATTAGTAGAAATGTTGTATGAAAGAAACGACCTAGATTTTAAAAGAGGAACTTTTAGAGTCCGTGGGGATGTTTTAGAAATTATCCCTGCATACCAAAAAACAACAGGTTATAGAATTGAATTTTTTGACGATGAAATAGATAGAATTAGCGAAATTGATACCTTAACCGGCGTAATACTTGAAAATAAAAAAAATATTAGTCTTTTCCCCGCTAGCCATTTCGTTGTAAGTGATGAAAAATTAAAAGAAGCAATTGTCAGAATTAAAGAGGAACTAAAAGACCGGTTAGAAGAATTGAAATCCGATAATAAGCTTTTAGCTGCCGAACGACTAGAACAAAGAACTAATTATGACTTAGAAATGTTAGAAGAGACAGGCTTTTGTTCTGGAATAGAAAACTATTCTGCACCTATGGCCGGTAGAAAACCAGGTGAAACTCCTGTAACATTAATGGACTTCTTTGGTGATGATTATTTATTAGTAGTTGATGAATCTCACGTCACCCTTCCACAAGTTAGAGGAATGTATAATGGAGATAGGGCGAGAAAAATGAACCTTGTTGAGTATGGTTTCCGTCTTCCAAGCGCCTTAGATAATAGACCATTAAAATTTGATGAATTTACTAAAAAAATTCATCAAGCTATCTATGTATCCGCAACACCAGGAGAATATGAATTAGAAAGAACCAATAATGTCTTTGCGGAACAAATTATTCGGCCGACTGGACTTCTTGATCCGACAATCGAAGTTAGAAAAACCGAAGGTCAAATTGATGATTTAGTTGGTGAAATAAAGGACCGTATAGAAAAAGACGAAAGAGTCTTGGTAACAACACTAACAATTAGAATGGCCGAAGAGTTATCAAACTATTTAAAAGAATTAGATATTAAAGTTGCATACTTACATTCTGAAGTAAAAACACTTGAACGTATGCAAATAATTCACGATTTACGTATTGGAAAATATGACGTTGTAGTAGGAATCAATTTATTACGTGAGGGAATTGATATCCCAGAAGTATCATTAATTGCCATACTAGATGCAGATAAGGAAGGCTTCTTAAGGAGTAATCGCAGTCTTATCCAAACAATTGGTCGTTGTGCTAGAAATGCCAATGGGCATGTAATTATGTATGGTGATAAGATGACTGATTCAATGAAACAAGCCATTGATGAAACAGCTCGTCGACGTGCTATTCAAGAAAAATATAATGCAGATCATGGAATTATTCCAAAGACAATATCTAAAGAAATTAGAGAAGTTATTAGTAATGTTGCCACTGATGATACTAAGAAAACTAAGAAACCAACTAAGAAAGAACTTGCTAAGACTATGGAAATTTTAGAACAAGAAATGCGTGAAGCTGCTAAAAACTTAGATTTCGAACGTGCAATGGAACTAAGAGATATATTATTTGAAATGAAATCACAATAGGAGGAAGTATGAAATTAAATGTATTTGTTTCATCTCAAAAAGATGGAATTATGTCTAAAGATAAAAAGTTCTTTCCTAATCTGTCTAAAGAAGAAAGAGAACTTTTATATAAAACTACATTAAGTCGTTTCTTTGCTAAAAGAGATATTAATTATGATAATGTTATCATTTTATCCGATAAAAACAAAGAAATAAAGTCACGTGTAGTAACATCAACAACTAAAAAAGTAAAAGAAGCGATTCTTCTATTAAAAGATACTACTAAAAATTTATGTATTGCTGCCGAAACTAATGATTATCCAATTATCATTGCTTCTGCTAAAAACCAAAAGAATCATTCAGTCGTAGCTGTAGCACAAGGAACACCTGAAAATTTAAACAATGATCTTCTTCATGAAATAATAGAAAGTTTGATTAAAGAAACAAATGCTGCGCCATTTGAAATGACCTTCTATATTGGGGCTTGCCCCGACAAAGAAAAATTCATTATTGACAAAACTATTATTACAAATGATTATATTTGGAAAGACGCAGTAACAAAAAAGAAAAAGAATTATTATTTGGATATTAGATATGCTATTTTTAATACCTTAGTTAAAGAAATAGTTGATCCTAATAATATTTATTTTGATAGTACTGATACAACAACAGATGATAAATATTTTTCTGCTTTTGCCAAAAAAGAAGGTAAAAATTTAGTTTGCGTGGTATATATTGATGAAGAAATTTAAAAAAATCTATGTTGAAATTTCTAATCGCTGTAATTTATCATGTAGCTTTTGTAGTCAAGTTTTAAAACCAAGTCGTACAATGGCGGTGGATGAATTCACACATATTATAGAAGAAATAAAACCATACACAGATAACATATATTTGCATGTAAAAGGTGAACCACTCTTACATTCAAATATTATACAGTTTTTAGAAATAGCCGAAAATTATGATATGAAGGTAAATATTACCACTAATGGAATTCTTTTTCCCGTCAAAGTAGATAGCCTTTCTAAATGTAAGTCCCTAAGAAAAATCAACTTTTCTCTTCATTGTGAAAATGAAATCCCCAACTATGTTGAAAATATCTTAAACGCCGTAGATAAATTACCACAAAATATAACTGTAATTTATCGGTTATGGACTCTTCATAATGGCATACTTGATAAAAAGTCACAGGAAATTGCGGAAAAATTAGCTAAACATTATAATTTATCCTCAGAAGTTGTTGATAAAATTAAAAATGAGAAGAATATAAAAATTTCTTCCACAATATATGTGGATAAAGATAATGAATTTGAATGGCCAGAAATCTCTGCATATCAAAGTTGTGGTTATTGCTATGCCCTAAAAACACATTTAGCTATTCTTTGTGACGGAACAGTAGTTCCATGTTGTCTTGATAGTAATGGATGCATTGAATTAGGCAACATTTATAAACAATCCCTTGATGACATATTGAAAAGCGAAAGGTATCTCAATTTGAAGAAATCTTTTCAGAATAGAAAACCTTCAGAATTACTTTGTAAGTCCTGCAAGTTTAAAGAACGCCTAAAATAAAAAAAGACTACCTAGAAAAATATTATATAGTCTACTAATACAAAACTTTGATATATTTTATATCATGGTTTTTTTAATATACAAAACAACAAAAAGATAACTAAATAGTAAAAAATTATGGTATAATATGGCCTAGGTGATATTATGGATAAAATTATAATAAAAGGTGCACGCGAAAATAATTTAAAAAACATAGATATAGAACTTCCTAAAAACAAAATGATTGTTATGACAGGTCTATCAGGTAGTGGAAAATCTTCTTTAGCATTTGATACTATTTACGCTGAAGGACAACGACGTTATGTTGAAAGTTTATCTGCCTATGCTAGACAATTTTTAGGTGGTTCAGAAAAACCAGACGTTGATAGTATTGAAGGCTTATCTCCGGCCATTAGTATTGATCAAAAGACTACATCTAATAATCCTCGTTCAACCGTAGGAACGGTAACAGAGATATATGATTATTTAAGACTTTTATTTGCCCGTGTTGGAGTGCCATACTGTCCTAATCACAATGTTCCGATAACTTCCCAAAGCGTAGAGGAAATGACTGACAAAGTTTTAGAATATGGTGAAGGTACTAAAACCATTATTATGGCTCCGGTTGTTCATGGTGAAAAAGGTAGTCACAAAGAGTTACTTGAAAAACTTCGTAAAGAAGGCTATGTCAGAATTAGAGTTAACAATGAAATGGTTGATTTAAGCGAAGAGATCGAACTTGATAAGAATAAGAAGGACAATATTGATGTTGTAATTGATCGTGTTGTTGTTAAAGAAGACTCTCATAGTCGTATTTTTGAAGCTATTGAGGCCGCAACAAAATTAGCCGAAGGGAAAGTTGTAGTTCAAATATTAGGAGAAAATGCTAAAGAAGTAATTTTCTCAGAACAATTTGCTTGTCCTCGTTGTGATTTTTCTTTAGGGGAATTAGAACCTCGTATATTTAGTTTTAATGCTCCATATGGTGCTTGCCCAGATTGTAAAGGATTAGGAATAAAATTACAAATAGATCCAGATTTATTAATTCCCGATCAAACGCTTTCTATTGCTGACGGTTGTATAAAAACATTAACTGATGATCCAGAGGGGTTAGACTATAAGAAACTAGAGTGTTTATGTAAACATTATAAGATAAGTATGACTAAACCTTGGAAAAGCTTAACTCAACATCAACAAAATGTTATATTATATGGTTCAGATGAAATAATCAATTTCTCATACAAATCAAAAAGTGGTAATAGTTATCATAGTAAAGATTTCTATGAAGGAATCATTAATAACCTAGAACGTCGATATGTTGAAACTAGTTCTTCATGGGTACGCGATTGGTTAGAAAATTATATGGTCGAATATGAATGTGATACCTGTAAAGGTGCCAGATTAAAAGAAGAAGTGCTTTCAGTAAAAGTAGCAGGTAAAAATATTTATGAAATAACATGTATGAGTATTAAAGACATATTAAAGTTCTTTAAGAATCTAACTTTATCAGAAGAAAAACGCCAGATTGCTAACTTAGTTTTAAAGGAAATAAATGAACGCTTGAGTTTCTTATCTAATGTTGGGTTAGAATATTTGACTTTAAACAGAAGTGCTGGAACTTTATCTGGAGGAGAAGCTCAACGTATTCGTCTTGCAACTCAAATAGGTTCTCATTTAACAGGTGTTTTATATGTTCTAGATGAACCAAGTATTGGCTTGCATCAAAGAGATAATGAAAAGTTAATTAAATCAATGCAAGAAATGCGTGATTTAGGTAATACCTTAATTGTTGTCGAACATGATACAGATACTATGCTAGCTTGCGACTATTTAGTAGATATTGGTCCTGGAGCTGGAGATAGAGGTGGCTATATCGTTGCGGAAGGTACACCAGAAGAAGTTATGAAAAATGAAGAAAGTATTACAGGACAATACTTAAGTGGAAAAAAGTGCATTGAAATTCCAAAATCAAGAAGAAAAGGCAGCAAAAAATATATAAAAATCAAAGGTGCAGCCGAAAATAATTTAAAGAATATTAATGTAGATATTCCTCTTGGAACCTTTACTTGTATTACAGGTGTTTCCGGAAGTGGAAAAAGTAGCTTAATAAATGAAATATTATGTAAGGCGGTTTCTAAACATTTATACAATACAAAGGATAAGCCAGGCAAATATGATAAAATCTTAGGAATGGACAATCTTGATAAAATAGTTGCTATTTCCCAAAATCCAATCGGAAGAACCCCAAGATCAAATCCTGCTACGTACACAGGTGTCTTTGATGATATTAGAACTTTATTCACCACAACGAAAGAAGCAAAAATGTATGGTTTTGAAAAAAATAGATTTTCTTTCAATGTAAAAGGTGGTCGTTGTGAAGCCTGCCGCGGTGATGGAGTTAAGAAAATAGAAATGCATTTTTTACCAGATGTTTATGTACCTTGTGAGGTTTGCCACGGAACTAGATATAATCGAGAAACACTAAACATAAAATATAAGGGGAAAAATATTGCAGAAGTACTAGATATGCGAGTTACCGAAGCTCTAGAATTTTTTGATAATGTTCCAAAAATTAAACACAAGTTACAAGTTTTAGAAGAAGTTGGTCTAGGCTATATTAAATTAGGTCAAAGTGCCCCAACATTATCTGGAGGAGAGGCCGAACGTGTTAAATTAGCTAAGGAACTTCAACGTAAGGCAACAGGAAAAACACTATTTGTTTTAGATGAACCAACTACCGGTTTACATGTTGATGATATTAAACGTTTACTTGTAATTTTACAAAAAATAGTAGATAATAAAGATACGGTAGTAGTGATCGAACATAATCTAGATGTTATTAAAGTAGCAGATTATATAATTGACTTAGGTCCAGAAGGTGGAGACGGGGGAGGAACTATCGTCGCAACTGGAACACCAGAGGAAGTCGCTAAAGTAAAAGAATCATATACAGGGCAGTTCTTAAAGAAAATCTTATAGGAATGAGGTAAATAAAATGAATAGAGTAATGCTAGATTTAGGTTTCATTCAAATATATTGGTATTCTATCTTTATTTTCTTAGGTATGTTAGTTGCCTGTATTGTAATTTATAAAGAAGCAAAGCGCCGAAATATAGATGATGAATTTTTAGTAGACTTGACATTTAATACCTTAATATTAGGAATAATTGGTGCAAGATTATACTATGTAGCTTTCAATATTGATTATTATTTAGCTCATCCAATAGAAATATTTGAAATATGGAATGGTGGCTTAGCCATTCATGGAGGATTATTTGCCGGTCTAATTACAGTGTTACTTTATTGTAAATCAAAAAAAGTCAATGTCATGCGAATGTTAGATATAATTGTAGTTGGTGTAATCATAGGTCAAGCTATAGGACGTTGGGGAAATTTTTTCAATCAAGAGGCCTATGGAGCCATAACTTCTTTAGAAGTTTTAAAAGCCCAGCCTATTCCTAATTTTGTAATTGAAGGTATGTATATTTTAGGTACTTACCATCAACCAACATTTTTTTACGAATCGATTTGCTGTCTAATTGGCTTTTTCTTTTTAATAATATTAAGAAACTTCAAGAATTTGAAAAGAGGAACTTTAACCGCCACTTACTTAATATGGTACGGAGTACTACGATTCTTTATTGAAGGAATGCGCAGTGACTCGTTGATGTTAGGTCCATTAAAAATAGCTCAACTAGTATCAATCTCGTTTGTACTTATTGGCATTATAATAATTATTAATAATATCCGCAGAGGAAAAGATGAAAGGTATTTATATTGCACGGATCCCCAAACAGTTAATAATGAGCAAATCGTATATTTTAAATAGAGGTGAATTTAATGAATAAAAAAGTAGTAGTATTTGGAGGAGGAACAGGAATATCTTATTTATTAAGAGGACTAAAAAATTTTCCTGTTGATATAACCGCCGTCATTACAACATCCGATAATGGACGTTCAACAGGGCGTTTAAGAGAAGAATTTCATACTCCCGCAGTAGGAGATATTAGAAAAGTAATAACTTCTTTATCTGGAATAGATGAACCAATTAAAAGGATGATGGAATATCGTTTTAATACATCAAGCGACTTAGATGGTCATGCCGTAGGTAATTTAATTTTAACTGCAATGTTAGATATGAATGGTTCCCTAAAAGATTCCATCAGTTATTTAAGCAAGTTATTAGATGTAAGACACACAGTCTTACCGATTTCTGAAGATTCAAATCTTACTCTTATGGCTGAAGATTATGAAGGTAATATTATTGAAGGAGAACATCAAATAACAAGTGCTCATCGTCAATTTAAAAGAATCTTTTATAAAGATGAACCAAAGGTATTGCCAGAAGTATTAAAAGCCATAAATGAGGCAGATCTACTTATATTAAGTATGGGAAGTTTATATACCAGTGTTTTGCCAAATGTTCTATGTAAAGAAGTAAAAGAAGCCTTAGGAAAAACAAAAGCCCCGATTATGTATTTATGTAATGTAGTAACACAACCTGGTGAAACAGATAAATTCACAGTTGGTGACCACGTTGAATTAATAAATAGATACCTAGAAACTAGAAAGTTAGATGCAGTTATCGCAAGTAATACAAAAATTGATAAAGAAATTGCGAAAAAGTATTATACAGAGGAACAAAAAGATCCAGTGCCAATTGATCATAAAAAACTAAAAGAATTAGGAGTAGAACTAATCGAGGATGATCTTATTATTATTGAAGACAATATTTTAAGACATAATAGTCTGAAATTAAGTTCCCTAATCTTCTCATATTTAGTTAGATAATGTCATATACAACTCGTATAAAAGAAGAAATAGCTAGTATTGAAACCACTCAATCTGAAACAATTGCTGAACTAGCTGGCTTCATCCGAAATAATGGCACAATTACAAATAATACAATTGCACTAACTACAGAAAATAGAAAAACAGTTGAAAGAATAAAAAATTTCTTAAAAACAGAATATGAAATAGAGTTAAAAACAGAAACAAAAGACAATGTTAATTTTAGTAAAAAAGAACTTATTGTTATGTCCATTGATACCAAAGTAGATAAGATTCTTAAAGATATAGGTTATATTGATAACAATAAAAACATTCTTTTAACGCCCCCAACTTATATAGTAGGAGCTAATGAAGAAATAAGAGCTTATTTAAGAGGGGTATTCCTATGTTGTGGAAGTATCAACGATCCAAAGACTTCACGATATCATATGGAATTGTTAATCTCTACTCCAGAAGAAGCGGTTTTTGTTCAAAAACTATTAAATGTTTTTGACTTAAATGCCAAAATACTAAATCGTGATAAAGGATACATGATTTACTTAAAAGAAGCAGAAAAAATTAGTGATTATATAAAAATACTAGGAGCTAATAATGCCGTTATGTATTTTGAAAATGTTCGTATTTATCGTGATCAAAAGAACAAAACTAATCGTCTAAATAACTGCGAACAAGCAAATATTGATCGTGTTGTCGCAACCGCAACAAATCAGTTAGAACAGATTAGAATTATTGAAGAAACTTCAAGTTTAGAATTACTTGATGATAAAACAAGAGAAACTCTAGAGTATCGAAAAAAATATCCCGAGGCTTCTTTAAAAGAGTTATCAGAAATAATTTCTCTTGAAACGGCTAAACCAATAACGAAGTCAGGTCTAAATCACAGATTAAGAAAAATAAAAGAATTAGCTGACAGACTAAGCAAAAATAAATAGAACTACGAAAATAACATAGTTCTATTTTTTTATAATTTTATCCACAAGTCCATACTTCAATGCCTCATCTGCTGATAAATAATTATCTCGTTCTGTATCTTTTTCAATTTTACTTAGAGCTTTTCCAGTGTTTTTAGCTAGTATTTTATTAAGTTTACTTTTTAAACCTAAGATTCGATCTGCCGCAATTTTAATATCTGTAGCTTGGCCCTCAGCTCCACCTAGAGGTTGATGAATCATGACGTCAGCATTTGGTAAAATATATCTTTTTCCACATGCCCCACTCGATAATAAAAAGGCTGCCATACTAGCTGCCATCCCAATACAAATTGTTGAAACATCACTTTTTACAAAATTCATCGTATCGTAAATAGCCATTCCAGAAGTAATAACTCCTCCTGGAGAATTAATATAAATAGAAATATCATCGTGACTTATAGAATCCAAGTATAATAATTCTGCAATAACACTATTAGCTAAAGTGTCATTAATTTCTCCACTAATAAAAATAATTCGCTCTTTTAAAAGTCTTGAAAAAATATCATAGCTTCTTTCTCCTTGAATATCCTTATCTACAACAACTGGTACTAAGTTCATATAATCACCTACCTATACATAGTATAATGTAAAATACGCAAAATATTCATGTAATAAATAGACATATTATGCTATACTTAATATGAGAAAATATAGAGGGGTGCATATTGTGATAGAAACAATTGAAGCAAAAGTAAATGGTAAAATTTATAATTTTAGTAAAGAAATAACTCTTCAGGAAATAGCAAACGAAATTGGGTTAAAAAGAAAATACCCAATTATTTTAGCTCGTGTAAATAATCAATATAAAGAACTTACATCAACTTTAAAAGAAAATTCAGAAATAGAATTTTTAGATTTAACAGATAGAGAAGCTAATCGTTGTCATGTAAATGGACTTGTTTATATGTTGGTTTATGCTATAAAAAAGTTATATGGAAAAACTGCCGATATTGTAGTTCAACATTCTCTAGATAAAGGCATATATATTGAAACTTCATTTCGTTTAACGGAAGTAAAGCTTAATGCTATTAAAGAGGCTATGAAGACAATTATTGAAGCCGATATGCCCATCACTAAAGTAACAATTGATCGACTAGAAGCTATAAAATACTTTGAGAGTATAAATGATTATTCTAAAGCAGGAGTAATGACCTATAATACAAATAGTTATATAACTTTATATAGATTAGGAAACTTATATGACTATTTTTATAGTTCTATGGCTCCATCAACTGGTTGTTTAAAGGATTTTGATTTAACATATATAAAAGATAATGGCTTTGTTTTACGTTTCCCAACTATCTATATAAATGATAAAATTAAAAAATATGAACATCATTCTAATGTATTTAAAGTATTTAAAGAGACTAGAGATTGGGCAAAACTAATTCATATTGAAACATCCTCTGATTTAAATAAAGTTGTTTCAACTGGTAAAATAAGTGAATTAATTAAAATTGATGAGACTCTTCAAAGTAATAAATTATTAACTGTTGCGAGAGAAATTAACGATCGTAAAAATAAAGTTAAAATAATCTTAGTAGCCGGTCCGTCATCATCAGGAAAAACAACAACTACCAGAAAATTATGTATGTACTTAAAGAGCTTCGGAATAACACCACACGTTATCTCAATGGATGACTATTTTGTTGATAAGAAAGATACACCACTAGATGAATATGGTAACCCAGACTATGAATGTCTTGAGGCTGTGGACATCAAATTATTTGATAAACAAATGGCTAGCCTAATGAAAGGTGAGAAAGTTTTACTACCTACATTCAATTTTACTTTAGGAATAAAAGAATATAAAAAAGAGCTTCAATTAGCTGATAAAAATATTTTATTAATTGAAGGAATTCATGGCTTAGATAGTAAAATTTTAACTAATATTCCTCGTGAAAATAAATATAAAATTTATATTTCGGCTTTAACTGAATTAAATATGGATTATCATAATCGAATTTGTACCAGTGATAACCGACTTTTAAGAAGAATAGTTCGTGATAATAGGACCCGTAATTACCGCATAGAACATACATTATCTTTATGGGCAAGTGTTCGTCGTGGTGAAGAAAAATACATTTTCCCTTACCAAGATGAAGCTGACGCTACTATAAATTCTGCAGCTATTTATGAAATAGGCGTATTAAAAACTTATGCTGAACCATTGCTATACTCAGTGCCAACAGATTCTCCATACTATGAAGAAGCAAGAAGACTGCTAAATTTCTTACGACTTTTCTTACCAATCCCTGCCGATGCAATACCAGAAGATGCAATTATTAGAGAATTTATTGGTGGAAGTTATTTTCATGAATAAAAAATCAAAATAAAAATATTCACAAATTCTGTGGATATTTTCTTTTTAATAAAAGCAAGTTGTGGAAAAAAATTTTTACAGTTAGAAGTGTCAAAAAAAATATAATATATTGAAACAAAAAAGAGAAGAATATATAATGAAAATATAGGAGGATATATAATATATGATTAAAGTTGCAATTAATGGATTCGGAAGAATCGGAAGACTTTGTTTCCGTTTAATGGAAGAAAATGAAGAGTTTGAAGTTGTTGCTATTAATGATTTAACTGATGCAGAACAATTAGCCTATTTATTAAAGTATGATACAAATCACAGAAATTACCGTATTGACGAAATTTCTCACGATGGAGAATATATTGTAATAGGAGATCGTCGTGTTCGTGTATATGCTGAAAAAGATCCAGCTATGTTACCATGGAAAGAATTAGATATTGACGTTGTATTTGAATGTACAGGTTTATTCACATCTGAAGAAAAAGCTATGGCACATATTACAGCCGGTGCTAAGAAGGTAATTATTTCTGCTCCAGCCAAAGGTAATATTAAAACAATAGTTTATAATGTAAATCATGAGACATTAACAGGGGATGAACAAATAATTTCCGCAGCTAGTTGTACAACTAACTGTCTAGCTCCAGTAGTTGATATTTTAGACAAAACTTTTGGAATTAAAAAAGGTTTCATGACAACAGTTCATGCCTATACTAACGATCAAGCATCATTAGATATTGCTCATAAAAAAGGAATTAAAGCTCGCCGTGGTAGAGCTTGTGCTGCCAATATTATTCCAGCATCAACTGGTGCAGCAGCAGCTATCGGACTAGTTTGTCCAAACTTAGCAGGAAAATTAGATGGAACTGCTATGCGTGTACCTGTACCTACAGGATCAGTAGTTGATCTAACTTTAGAATTAAATAAAAATACCACTGTTGAAGAAATTAATGCTGCATTAAAGAATGCTCAAAATGAAACGCTTCAATATACTGAAGATCCAATCGTTTCAAGTGATGTAATTGGAAGACGTTGTGGTTCATTAGTAGATGGTCTTTCTACAACCATATTAGAGGTAGATGGCACTCAATTAGTAAAAGTAGTTTCTTGGTACGATAATGAGATGAGTTATACTGCCCAAATGGTTCGTACTGCCAAGTATTTAATGAAGTAGTAAAGTAATGACAAGAAAGGAAGTAATTCCTTTTTTTTAGTAAATTTTGATGATATACTTTAATTAAGACAGGAGGTTTAGCCAATGAAAACACTAAAAGATTTAAATGTCGATAACAAAAAAGTAATTATTCGATGTGACTTCAATGTCCCACTAAAAGATGGAAAAATAGTCGATGATACAAGAATTGTCGCAGCCTTAGAAACAATTAATTATTGTTTAGAAAGAAATGCAAAAGTAATTTTACTATCACATCTAGGCCGTGTAAAAGAAGAAGCTGATTTAAAGAAGAATAACCTTGCTCCAGTAGCTGTAAGATTAAGTGAATTATTAGGAAAAAAAGTCCTATTTATTAATAAAACTCGTGGAGAAGAATTAGAAAATGCCGTTGCTGCAATGCAACCAAAAGATGTAATTTTAGTTCAAAATACGAGATATGAAGATTTAGATGGCAAAAAAGAAAGTACAAATGATGAAGAACTAGGTAAATATTGGGCATCCCTTGGAGATGTTTTTGTAAATGATGCTTTTGGTACGTCTCATAGAGCTCATGCTTCAAATTATGGAATAGCTGAACACCTTCCATCAGCCTTCGGGTTTTTAATCGAAAAAGAATTATCAGTTCTAACTCAATTAGATAATCCACCCCATCCATTTGTTGTTGTCTTAGGTGGCGCTAAGGTTGCTGATAAAATAGGTGTAATTGAAAATTTAGTAACTAAAGCAGACCATATATTAGTCGGTGGAGGAATGGCTTTCACCTTTTTAAAAGCCAAAGGATATGAAGTAGGTAAATCATTAGTTGATGAAGAAAATATTGCATTCTGTAAAAAGATATTAGCTGATTATGCTGATAAAATAATTTTGCCAATTGATACTGCTGTAACTCATGAATATACGAATGATGAAGAATACCGAGTAAAAGCCATCGATTCCATTGCCAAAGATGAAATGGGCCTAGACATTGGCCCAGTAACAAAGGATTTATTTGCTAACTATTTAAAAAATACCAGTATAGCCGTATGGAATGGACCTTTGGGAGTTTATGAGTTCTCTAAATATAAAAAACATACAGATGAATTATTGAAATTCGTTGTTGAAAATAACATTAAAGTAATACTAGGTGGAGGGGATATTGTCGCCGCAGCCGGGGTTGCAGGATATAAATATAAAGTTTACCATGCTTCAACCGGTGGGGGAGCTACTTTAGAATACCTAGAAGGCAAATCCTTAATAAAACAAAAAATACAAGAATAAAAGTGGGTGATTTAATTTGAGTATGGAAAGATTTTTCATTGCTGATCCATATAATGATGAGCACATAAGACTAATCGACGATTTTGAGAAAACTAATGGAATAACAACCGTAACTTCAACCCTTTTAAGAAATATTCGTCAGACGAGAACTGAGGAAAGGTATAGGGAAGAAGCTAAGGAAAATAATGAGATTCATCAAAGCCTCTTTCTTCAGGATGAAAACGCTATAACTGATACCTGCCATGTTCAAGCTGAAAAGGATATGAAATCATGTCGTATTTTCTTTGCCCCTATTGAAACAAGAGGAGATAGAAAACTAGTAACTTTGGCAACTGATTATGCTTTTGATGTATTAGGAATGGAAGATATTTTTGTAACAATATCAGCGGGTTCTAAGGAACAAATGCTAAGTAAAAATTTAGAAAATAAAGGTTTTGAAAATCTAGGTGAAGATGGAGGAACCATTACATATTTAAAAGAAAAGGATTTTGTATATGAAAAAGGAATAGGAAATGCGAAAACTGCATAATCTTCTTTCTTTTTTATACCAATAAGGAAAAAATATGATAATAGCATTAAATAATAAAAGTAATCTAAATAAACAAGAATTTATAAAATATCAAGAAGATTTAAGCACTATTTTGACCACATCAACAGTAATTTTATGCGCTAGTCCTCTAAACATTGCTAATTTTAATTTAACAAATTTTTATTTAGGTGCACAAAATGTAAGCAAAGATCCAATTGGCGCTCATACTGGTGAGATAGCTGCTTCACAATTAAAATCATATAAAACATTCTATTGTATCGTTGGACATTCTGAACGAAGATGTAATCAACAAGAATCTAATGAGGAGATTGCAGAAAAAATCAAGAGATTATATGAAGAAGATATCATTCCAATTTTATGTGTAGGAGAAACAAAAGAAGAAAGAAATGCCGGTAAAGTTAACCAAGTAATTGAGGAAGAACTTAATATCGCAACTAAAGATTTAACAGAAGAACAAAAGAATAGACTAATAATTGCATATGAACCAATTTGGTCCATTGGAACCGGTTTAATCCCAACAAACCAAGAAATTGAAGAGGTATTTCAATTTATTAAATCCCTTTTTCCATTAACCAAGGTTTTATATGGCGGAAGCGCCAATGAAAATAATATTGATAGTATTAAACAATGTTCGCTAATTGATGGATATTTACTAGGAGGTTTAAGTTTAAAGCCAAATGCCTTAAAAATATTTATCAAAAAGACAGAAAATTAGACAAATTAGACAGTTTCGACGAAACTTGTCTTTTTTTTCTCTATCGTTTTTTGCAGAATTATTATATAATATTATTGCGTGCAGTATGAGAAAAGGGAGAGAACATGAAAAATACAAAATTATTAGTAGTAGACGATAACAAAAGTTTAGTGGAAATGATCAAGGAATATTTTAGTGACCATGCAGATATTAAAGTTTCTTATGAAGCCTACGATGGCGCCGAAGCAATTAGATTGCTTGAAGCCAAACAAGAGGACATAGATATATTATTATTAGACCTAATAATGCCGAATAAAGACGGAATAAGTGTTTTAGAA
The DNA here is from genome assembly GCA_964616405.1 of uncultured Mycoplasma sp. Taxonomy (GTDB): domain Bacteria; phylum Bacillota_I; class Bacilli_A; order RF39; family UBA660; genus JAEDES01. Next base: position 31,670 of record CAZTRE010000003.1, read on the forward strand.
TATATGCGTGAGAAAAATATTACAAAGAAAACGATAGTATTAACTTCATACAATACTCAGGATATGATTAGAAAGGTTTCTGAACTCGGAGTGAACTACTTTATGTTAAAGCCTTTTGAATTAGACGATTTAGAGCGAAGGATTACCCAAGTAGCCACTGGCGTAAAATATGGTGGAGAAGGAATTGACTTGTACCATAATAACTTACAAGTTTCTATTACAAAGACTTTACATGAATTAGGTGTACCATCCCACATTAAAGGATATCAATATATTCGTGAAGGGATTTCTATAGTATATGAAAGACCAGAAATCGTTGGAGGTATCACAAAAGAGTTATATCCTGACATTGCCAAGAAATACGATACCACAGTATCTCGTGTTGAAAGAGCAATTAGACATGCGATTGAAATAAGTTGGAATCGAGGCAATTGGCAACTAATGGAAGATATCTTCGGTCATAGTGTTGATATTGATAAAGCTAAACCTACTAATTCAGAATTTATTGTTACCGTTGCTGACAAACTAAGATTAGAATTTAACAAACCGTTTATTACAAATTAAAGACTTTTGCGGAGTAAACCATCAAATTACTTCTCAAAGGTCTTTTTTCTTAAAATAATCTCCTCACACATTGTTGACTTTATTAAAATAAAAAAGTATACTTAATTTATAAAATATGTAAGGAGAATACGATTTATGGAACGTAAAATAGAAAATTTTTTTCATAAATGGCAAAAAGATATAATTAGAAAGCCGTTAATTTTATATGGACCAAAGCAAATAGGAAAGACATTCACAGTTTTATCGTATGGCGCAAAAGAATATAAAAATGTAATTTACTTCAATACAGAGAATAATTCTCAGTTACTAACTTTATTTATTAAAGAAAAATCTACTGAAAAACTAATTATTAATTTATCATTATTTTCAGGTGAAACTATTCTTCCGGAAGATACTTTAATTATTCTTGATAACTTAACTTCATTAGAAATAGTAAAAGGAATGAAACTATTTGGAAGTGAACACAGTAAATATCACATTATTGGAATTACCTCAAATAGAGAAAAACTTGCGGAGTTCAAGGGTGAGGAATTACAATTTAAGGCTATGACAGAGATGGATTTTGAAGAGTTTCTATGGGCTAAAGATGAGAAGTCTCTTGCGGAATTAATTAGAGATTCGTTTACTAAACATAAGACATGCCCATTTCATAAGGTTGCTTTAGAATTATTTGAAGAATATTTGATGACAGGAGGCCTTCCAGAAGTAGTTATCGCGGGTATTCAAGGTAAGACTCCTTACGAAATTGATGCTATTAAACAAAAAATAATAGACGTATATAAAAAGGAAATATCTCTAAATAAAACATTAATTGATATTCCTCGAGGCATAGAAGTATTAGATTCCATTCCCACCCAATTACTTAAGGAAAATAAAAAATTCCAATATGGTCATATGGGCGCAGGAAAGCGTTCTAAGGAATATGAAAGTTCAATAAATTTCCTAGTAAGTAATCAGTTAGCATATCGTAGTTATAAAGTAAAAACTGTTAAATCACCACTTAGTAGTTGCCGAGAAACTGATAGTTTCAAACTTTATATTCCAGATGATGGACTATTATTTTCAATGCTTCACTTAAACTACAAACAATTTATTACTGATGAAAAAATTAAAGAAACTTTATATGAAAATCATATTGCCAAGACATTAGCTGAAGCCGGTTATTCATTATATTATTACCAATCAGAAGGAAAGGCAGAGGTAAATTTTGTTATTCAAAATAGAATGGGACAAATTATACCTTTAGAATTAGCTACAAAAACAAATTCTAAAGCTAAGTCACTATCTGTATTTATGAAAAAATTTACTGTACCACAAGCATATAGAGTAACAGAAAACAACTTTTCAACCAAAAAAGATATTAGATATATTCCTATATATGCTGTTTTCTGTTTAAATGATACAAAAATTTAGGAGGATACATGACAAAACCAATTATTTTAACCATTTTAGATGGCTATGGATTAAGAGAAGAAACTCACGGCAATGCCGTTAAATTAGCTAATAATAAAATATTTAATATGTTATGGAACAATTATCCACATACAACACTAGAAGCCTCAGGAAAAAAAGTAGGGCTTCCAGAAGGACAAATGGGTAATAGTGAAGTAGGACATATGAATATTGGAGCTGGTAGGATTGTTTATCAACCACTTGAACTAATAAATAAGAGTATTGAAGATAACGAATTTTTTGAAAATGAAACATTCCTTAAAGTAATTAACCATACAAAGGAAAACAATTCAAAACTACATCTTATGGGTTTAATAAGCGATGGTGGAGTACATTCACATATTAATCATCTAATGGCTTTACTAGACTTGTGTAAACAACAAGATGTTGAAAAACTTTATCTTCATTTATTTACAGATGGGAGAGATGTTTTACCGCAAAGTGCTTACACATATATTCACCAAGTAGAAGAGAAATTAAGAAAGTTAGGAATCGGAACCATTGCTACAATAAGTGGTCGCTATTATGCCATGGATAGAGATAATAATTATGATCGTCTAAAGAAGGCCTATGATGCAATTGTTTATGGAGAAGGAATTAAATCAAACTCCATCAAAGAATATATTGACAATAGTTATAAAAATAAAATAATAGATGAGTTCTTTGAACCAGCCATATTTACCAAAAATGGCCAATTAGAAGAAAATGATGGAATAATTGCTTTTAACTTTAGAAAAGATAGATTACGCGAAATTTTAACAGCTATAACAAATCCAACTTTTAAAGATATGGAAGTAATCAGATTTAACAATGTACCTGTAGTTACAATGATGCCAGTAGTTGAATCAGTTATTGCTAACCATGCCTTTTCTGACCCAAAACTTACAAATATCTTAGGAGAATATATTGCCTCATGCGGCAAAAGTCAATTGCGTATAGCCGAAACAGAAAAATATGCTCATGTAACCTTCTTCTTTGATGGCGGAAAGGAAATAGAATATAATAATGAAAAAAAAATATTAGTTCCATCACCAAAGGTCGCAACATACGATCTTCAGCCTGAAATGAGTGTCTATAAGGTGACGGAAGCCCTATTAAATGAATTGGAAAACTATGATTTAGTTATTTTAAACTTTGCTAATGGTGATATGGTTGGACATACTGGAGTTTTAGAAGCAGCCATAAAAGCCGTAGAAAGCATAGATGAATGTTTAGAAAAAATATATAACAAGGTTGAAGAATTAGGTGGAACTCTGATTGTCACAGCTGATCATGGTAATTGCGAAGAGATGTTAGATGATAATGATAACATTCTAACAGCTCACACTACTAACCCTGTTCCATTTATTGTAACAAATAAAAATATTTCACTAGTACCAGGAAAACTAGGAGATATAGCCCCAACAATATTAGAATTAATGAATTTAGAAAAGCCAGTTGAAATGACAGGTGTTTCCCTAATAAAAAAATAACAGCTTATTGCTGTTATTTTATTGTTGAACTAATTCGTTCATATCTAGTTCAAATAACTTACCCGGATTAATATCTAAAGCAAGTGAAATCTTCCAAATTGTATCAACTGAAAAAGTTTTAACACCTTTCTTTGATTCAATCCTTCTGATAAACTCATGCGAAACACCAACTCGCTCAGCCAATACTGCTTGTGTAATATTTGCCGCCATACGATACTTTTTAATATTTCTTGCTATTTGCTCATAGATATTTACTTCATATTTATTCATAAAATCACCAACTAACAATATTATGTACTAAAATATTAAAATAATATGTAAATTCCAAATTTACAAAGCAATCTTGTTCGATTGTATTGTAAAAGAAAACAAATTATAATATATAAAAGAGGTGAGTTCATGAAAGAACGAATAATTTTTCACATAGATGTTAATAATGCATTCCTTTCATGGACAGCCGTACTTTTATTAAAACAAGGATACAAACAAGACATTAGAAAAATACCCTCAGTTATTGGTGGCGACGAAAGTTCTCGTCATGGAATCGTTTTAGCTAAGTCACCTATTGCTAAGAGATTTGGTATTGTCACTGCTGAAACTTTATACCAAGCTAAAAAGAAGTGCCCAACTCTTCAAATATTTAAACCAAATCATGCTTGGTATTCTAAAATGTCTAAAGAATTATTTGATTATTTATCTCAATATTCTCCATTATTGGAAAAATTTTCTATTGATGAGTGTTTTCTAGATATGACAGGAACAAATTATTTATATAAGAACTATGAAGAATTAGCCTATAGAATAAAAGATGAAATAAAAGAAAAATTTGGTTTTACCGTTAATGTAGGTATAGGTAATAATAAATTGTGTGCCAAAATGGCATCAGACTTAGAAAAACCAGATAAAGTTCACACCTTATTTAAAGATGAAATAGAGAAAAAACTTTGGCCACTTGAAGTAGGAGAACTATTCATGGTGGGGAAAAGTAGTAAAAAAACTCTTAATTCAATAAATATTTTTACGATTAAAGATTTAGCCTTTGCGGACAATAAAATGTTGGAAAAACATTTTAAAAATCAAGCAACAAGATTAAAAGAAGCTGCTTGGGGTATAGATCATACCAAGGTTGAGCCACGCAGTTATAAACGTGATAGCATCAGCACAACTGAGACGTTATCTTATGATTATACCGATGAAGATAAATTAAAAGACATCCTCTTTAGACAAACAGAAGAAGTTTCTAGACAACTTCGCCATCAGCATCAATATGCCAAAACGGTTGCTGTAATATTTAAAAACAATCAGTTTATAAGCTATTCAGCACAAGCCAAACTAAATTCTCCATCAAATAATACAAAAGATATATATAGATTGGTTATAGAAATATTCAATACAAATTATAAAGAAGACCCCATTAGACTAATAGGTGTACGCTTAGCAGATTTTACAGATACTAAAGAAACTCAAATGAGATTATTTGACGAACAACAATCCACAGAAAGTGTGGAAAACGATGAAGTTCAAAAAATGATAGACAACATAAATGAGAAATTTGGTAAATCAATTTTGGCTCCAGCAACTTTAAAATTAATAAGTAAAGAGCATTTTGAACGTGAAAAATTAAAAAAGTAACTTTAAAAATTTTCAAAAAGTAAAATAATGTTGAAAAATAAGAAAAAAACGAAAAAAATGCTTGCAAAACATGCCATACCTTGTTATAATTATAACCGTGTGACTGCTTAGATGTGCGAGGTTGTCGATACACCGGGTTAAGTTGTTAATTCGTTATTGGGTTATTCGCACGGAGCAAGTCTATACAAGATATAGGCGAAGGGAGAAACAGAATATGTCAACAGAAAAAATTCGTATTAGAATTAAATCATACGATCACAGAATACTTGATAATGCAGCAAAGAAAATTGTTGAAACAGTTAAGAGAACTGGTGGAGTTATCTCAGGACCAGTACCACTTCCAACTGAAATTGAAAAATTCACAATTTTAAGAGCTGTACACAAATATAAAGATTCACGTGAACAATTCGAAATGCGTACACACAAAAGATTAATTGATATTAAAAATCCAAGTAAGGAAACAGTTGAAGCACTAGCTCACTTAGACTTACCAAGTGGTGTTGATATCGAAATTAAAACAAAATAATTTAGGAGGAAAACAATAATGAAAGGAATCTTAGGTAAGAAAATCGGGATGACTCAAGTATTTACTACAGAAGGTAAATTAATTCCGGTTACTGTTATTGAAGTTGAACCAAATGTGGTAACTCAAATCAAAACAGTTGAAAAAGATGGTTATGAAGCAGTACAACTTGCCACTGATACAATCAGAGAAAAGTTAAGCAACAAACCAGCTATGGGTCATACAAACAAAGCTAATACAGCACCTAAGCGCTTCTTAAGAGAAATTAGAGGAGTTAACGTTAATGATTACACTTTAGGTCAAACTATTGGCGTAGACATTTTCAGCGAAGGGGAAATGGTTGATGTTACTGGAACTAGTAAAGGTAAAGGGTTCCAAGGTGTTATTAAACGTCACAATCAATCAATTGGTCCAAAAGGACATGGTTCTCAATACCACAGAGGTGTTGGTTCATTAGGTACTCTTTTACCAATGCACGTTCTAAAAGGTAAAAAGATGCCAGGACAAATGGGTAATGTTCAAAGAACAGTTCAAAATCTTGAAATCGTATCAGTAGATACAGAAAACAGCGTAATTTTAATTAAAGGTAATGTTCCAGGTCCAAAGAAATCATTAGTTATGATTCGTACTGCGGTTAAAAAACCAGATGTAAAAAAAGAAGCTGCTAACTTAGTTAGTTACGTAGAACCTGAAGTAGCTGAAGTTGAAGAATCAGCTACAGAAGAAACAACAGTAGAATAATCATCACAATATATAATAAAGAAAAGAAATTTTTAATTTAAATGTGATGAAAGGAGGAATCGTAAATGAAAAAAGTAGAACTTTTAAATCTTAAAGGTGAAAAAGTAAAGGACATTAATTTAAACGAAGAAATATTTGGAATTACCCCAAACAATGCTGTTTTACATGATGCAATCATTTTATCAATGGCATCATTAAGACAAGGAACTCATAAAACAAAAAATCGTTCAGAAGTAAGTGGTGGAGGAAGAAAGCCATGGAGACAAAAAGGAACTGGACGTGCTCGTCAAGGCTCAATTAGAGCCGTACAATGGGTAGGTGGAGGAAACTATGGAACTCCAGTACCTAGAGACTATAGCAAAAAACAAAACAGAAAAGAAAGAAGAATTGCTTTAAAATCAGCTTTAGCAGATAAGGCAAATGATAAAGCAATCATCGTTTTAGAAAACTTAAACATTGAAACACCAAAGACAAAAGAAATGATGAATATTCTTGAAACTCTAAAAGTTGCTGATAAAAAAGTATTATTAGTTGTAGATGCATTTGATGATAACATGATTTTAGCATCAAGAAACATCCAAAACTTGGTATTAATATTAGCAGAAGAAATCAACGTATTAGATGTAGTTGGAACTGATGTAATGTTAGTTACTGAAGCTGCATTAAAAAATATTGAGGAGGTGCTTAAATAATGAAAGATACTAAATATTTAGAAATACTTAAAGCACCAGTTATTACTGAAAAATCACAAATTGCTAAAAGCGAAGGAAAATATACTTTCAAAGTAGATTCTAAAGCTAACAAAATTGAAATTAAAGAAGCAATCGAAAAAATCTTTAATGTCAAAGTTACAGCAATTAGAACAATAAACGTAAAACCTAAAAAAAGAAGAGTTGGTCGTTACACAGGATTAACTAATCGTTATAAGAAAGCAATTGTTACTCTTGCAGAAGGACAAACAATTGATCTTGGTTAGAAGGAGGAGAATAAATTATGGCAATCAGAAATTATAAACCTACTACACCAGGACGTAGAAAAATGAGTACATTAGTAAATGAAGAAATTACAACTAATGTACCAGAAAAATCTCTTACAGTTACTATTAAGAAAAATGGTGGACGTAATAATCAAGGTAAGATAACAGTTCGTCATCATGGTGGCGGAGAAAAAAGAAAATATCGTATCATTGATTTCAAAAGAAATAAATTAAACGTACCTGGATCAGTAGCAACAATTGAATACGATCCAAACAGAACTGCGAATATTGCATTAATTAATTACGCAGATGGAGAAAAAAGATATATCATCGCTCCAAAAGGTTTAACAATTGGAATGACAATTGAAGCTGGAGAAAACGCTGATATCAAAGCTGGTAATGCGTTACCAATTATGAATATCCCAGTTGGTACAATGGTTCATAACATTGAACTTCGTCCAGGAAAAGGTGGAGAATTAGCAAGAAGTGCTGGTTCATCTGCACAAATCCTTGGTCGTGAAGGAAACTATGTAATGATTCGTTTATCAAGTGGTGAACAAAGAAAAGTTCTTGGAACTTGTATGGCTACAGTTGGAGAAGTTGGAAATGAAGATTCTTCATTAGTAAAAGTCGGAAAAGCAGGACGTAGCCGTCACATGGGAATTAGACCAACAGTTCGTGGTTCAGTAATGAACCCTAATGACCACCCACATGGTGGTGGTGAAGGACGTGCTCCAGTAGGACGTAAGGCACCAATGACACCTTGGGGTAAACCTGCACTTGGATTAAAGACACGTAAGAAAAAACAATCTGACAAGTTCATAGTACGTCGTCGTAGTAAATAATTAGGAAAGGATGATTAAAAAATGGCAAGAAGTTTAAAAAAAGGACCTTATGTATTCGACAGATTACTAAAAAGAGTTCAAGAATTAAATAAGTCTGGGAAAAAAGAAGTCATTAAAACATGGTCACGCCGTTCCACTATTTTTCCTGATTTTATAGGACACACATTTGCAGTTCACAACGGAAGAGAATTTATTCCAGTTTATGTTACTGAAGACATGGTTGGACATAAATTAGGTGAATTTGCATTAACACGTAAATTCGGTGGACATGGTTCAGACAAAAAATAAAAATAATGACTAGGAGGGAAATATATGGAAGCAAAAGCAATTGCTAAGGGACTTAGAATATCACCTATTAGAGCTCGTTTAGTTTCAGATCTAATCCGTGGTAAAAGTGTACAAGAAGCATTAACCATATTAAGTAATGTAAATAATAAGTCAGCAAGACTTACTAAAAAAGTTTTAGACTCTGCTATTGCTAACGCTGTTAACAATAATGGTGCAGATGCTGCAACACTTTATGTTAAAGAAGCAAGAGTAGATGCTGGTCCAGTTATGAAACGTCATATGTTTGATTCACGTTCTCATATTGGACATAAAGATCACAGAACTAGTCACATAGTTATAGCAGTGGCTACAAGAAACTAATAAGGAGGTTACAAAATGGGACAAAAGGTTAATCCTAATGGACTTAGACTTGGAATCAATAAAGACTGGCAAGCAAAATGGTATGCAAATAACAAAGATTTCTCTAAGTATTTAGAAAAAGATGTTAAAATTCGTGAATATTTAGCTGAAAACTTAAAGAATGCCGGAATTGCAAAAGTTGAAATTGAAAGAAATGCTAAGAAATGTGAAGTTGTAATTCATACTTCAAAACCAGGTGTTATGATCGGACATGGTGGAGAAGAAATTGAAAAATTAAAAGCACAATTATCAAAGGTTGCAGATGAAAACGTTCAAATATCAATCGTTGATATTAAAAAAGTAGATTTAGATGCTCAATTAGTAGCTGATTCAATCGCTAATCAAATTACTAACAGAGCTTCATTCCGTATGGCTCAAAAACGTGCAATTAGAAATGCTATGAAAGCAGGAGCTAAAGGAATTAAAACATCAGTTTCAGGACGTTTAGGTGGAGCTGATATGGCACGTAGTGAAGGATACACTGAAGGAACTATTCCTCTACATACATTAAGAGCAGATGTTGATTATGCAACAGCAGAAGCTGATACAACATTTGGTAAAATTGGTGTAAAGGTATGGATCTACAAAGGTGAAATCTTAAATAAAAAGGCAAAAGGAGGTAATTAATATGTTAATACCGTCAAGAACTAAATATCGTCGTGTTCATAGATTACCTTACGAAGGAAGATCACGTGGAAATAGAGAATTATCATTTGGTGAATACGGTCTTCAAGCAAAAGAAGGCGCTTGGATCACTGCAAATCAAATCGAAGCTGCTCGTATTGCAATGACTCGTTACATGAAACGTGGTGGAAAAGTTTGGATAAACATCTTCCCTCATATGCCATTAACTAAAAAACCTATCGGTACAAGACAAGGTAAAGGTAAAGGTAATGTTGAAGGATGGGTTGCAGTAGTTAAAGAAGGAAAGATCATGTTTGAAATTGCTGGAGTTACTGAAGAAGTTGCTCGTGAAGCTTTAAGACTTGCATCTCATAAACTACCTATTGCAACTAAATTTGTAAAAAAAGAAAATGGTGGTGAAGTAAATGAAGGTTAAAGAAATTAGAGAATTATCAACAGAAGAAATCAACAAGAAATTAGTTGAAGCAAAAGAAGAATTATTTAACTTACGTTTCCAACAAGCAACAGGAAACTTAGAAAAGCCATCTAGAATAAAAGATTTAAGACATACAGTTGCAAGATTAAAGACCGTTCTAAAAGAACGCGAATTAAGTGAGTAGGAGGGATTTAAGTGGAAAAGAAATTAAGCAAAGAATTAGTTGGTAAAGTTGTTAGCTCTACTAATGATAAAACAATCACTGTTTTAGTTGAAACTTATAAGAACCATCCGTTATATCATAAAAGAGTAAAGAGCTCAAAAAAATATAGTGTACATGATGAAAAAAATATCGCTAAAGTTGGAGATACAGTTCGTATAATTGAAACAAGACCTATATCAAAGACTAAGCATTTCTATTTAAAAGAAATCGTAAAAGAAGCAGTTATTATTTAACGCTAAAGATGAAGAAGGAGGAATAATCTATGTTACAACAAGAAAGCCGAATGAAGGTTGCAGATAACTCTGGTGCACGTGAATTATTAGTAATTCGTGTTCTAGGTGGAAGCAAGGTAAAAACAGGTAACATTGGTGACGTAGTAGTTGGAGCAGTAAAAAGTGCAATTCCTAACTCACCAATTAAAAAGGGAAAAGTTGTAAAGGCAGTTATCGTTCGTAGTCGTCAAGGCGTTCGTCGTGAAGATGGAAGTTACATTAAGTTCGATGACAATGCTTGTGTTATCATTCGTGATGACAAGAGTCCAGTAGGAACTCGTATTTTTGGACCAGTAGCAAGAGAACTTCGTGATAAAGATTACATGAAAATTGTTTCTTTAGCAAAAGAAGTTTTATAAGAGGAGGATAAATATGAACTTTAAAGTAGGAGATGAAGTTGTAGTTATCACTGGTTCTGATAAAGGTAAAACAGGAAAAATTGTTAAAACATTAAAAGATGAAAATAGAGTAGTAGTTGAAGGTGTAAATATCGTTAAAAAGCATCAAAAACCTACTGGTCAAGCAACAGGTGGAATTCTAGAAGTAGAATCTCCAATCAATGCATCAAATGTTATGATAGTTGATCCTAAAACTAAGAAAAGAACTAGAATAGGACATACAACTGATACAAAAACAGGTAAAAAAATTAGAATCGCAAAAAAATCAAACGAGAAGATTGATTAATTGGAAGGAGGGTAACTATGAACCGCCTAAAAGAGAAATACTTAAACGAAGTAGTTTCAAGTTTAATGAACAAATATAATTATAAGTCAGTAATGGAAGTTCCAAAATTAGAAAAGATTGTTATTAATATGGGAGTTGGAGATGCCACTGGAAATTCTAAGTTATTAGATGCTGCAGTAGCAGACTTAGCTTTAATCTCTGGTCAAAAGCCAGTAGTTACAAGAGCTAAAAAATCAATCGCTGGATTTAAAGTAAGAGAAGGTCAAGCAATTGGTTGTAAAGTTACTTTAAGAGGAGAAAATATGTATAACTTCTTAGATAAGTTAATATCTATTTCTCTACCTCAAGTAAGAGACTTCCGTGGTGTTAGTCCAAAAGCTTTCGATGGCAGAGGAAATTACACAATGGGATTAAAAGAACAATTAATCTTTTCAGAAATTAATTATGATGATGTTGTAAAAGTTCGCGGTATGGATATCGTATTCGTTACAACAGCAAAAACAAATGAAGAATCATTCGACTTATTAAATGGACTTGGAATTCCTTTTAGAAAGTAAATGGGAGGAATATTATGGCAAAGAAAAGTATGATAGTAAAGGCTAATAGACCACAAAAATATAAAGTACGTGAATACACTAGATGTTCTAGATGTGGTCGTCCACACGCAGTTATGAGTAAATTCGGAATCTGCCGTATTTGCTTCCGTGAATTAGCTTATAAAGGACAAATACCAGGAATTAAAAAATCAAGTTGGTAATTGGAAAGGAGGAGTTTATAATGGCAGTAGTAACAGATACAATTGCAGATATGTTAACACGTATTCGTAATGCTAATCAAATGCGTTATGAAGAAGTAACAGTTCCTGCTTCAAATGTAAAAAAAGAAATCGCAAAAATTCTAAAAGATGAAGGATTTATTAAAGATTACAAAATTGTTAGTGATAACGTTCAAGGAACTATCGTTCTAACTTTAAAATATAACAATAAAGAAAGAGTTATCACTGGACTAAAAAGAATTTCCAAACCAGGGCTTCGTGTATATGCTAAAAATGATGAGATTCCAAAAGTATTAAACGGATTAGGAATTGCAATCATTTCTACATCAAAGGGAATTATGACAGACAAAGAAGCTCGTAAACAAAATATAGGTGGAGAAGTTCTAGCTTATATTTGGTAATAAAGACAAAGACAGTTTGAAACCCATGGTAACATGGTAAATTTAAAATGAGATATAGGAGGTGTCAAAATGAGCCGTATTGGAAAACGTATAATTACAGTTCCAGAAGGAGTTACCGTTGAATTAAGTAATAACATTGTAACAGTTAAGGGACCTAAAGGAGAATTAACTCAACCAATGTTAAAAGATATTACAATGAAACAAGAAGATAATCAAATTACTTTAGAACGTAAAAATGAAAACGCTAAAGCAATGCATGGAACAATGAATGCTTTAATTACAAATATGATTAAAGGTGTTAAAGATGGTTATTCAAAATCACTTGAAATCATTGGTGTTGGATACCGTTTTAACGTTCAAGGACAAAAATTAGTAATTAGTGCTGGTTATTCACATCCAGTAGAAATGCAAGTACCAGCAGGATTAACAGTAGAAGCTAATGGAAATACTGAAATTACTGTAAAAGGAATTGATAAAGTATTAGTTGGTGAATTCGCTGCTAAAATCAGAGAAGTAAGACAACCTGAACCATATAAAGGTAAAGGAATTCGTTATAAAGACGAACATATCATTCGTAAAGAAGGAAAGAAAGCTGCTTAATCAGTAGGAAGGGAGAAATAAAATGATAAAAAAAGAATCTCGTAATAGTATGCGTAAAGTACGTCATGAAAGAATTCGTAAGACAATCATGGGAACAAGCGCAACTCCAAGATTATGTGTATTCCGTTCAAATACAGGAATTTACGCACAAATCATTGATGACGAAACTAAAACTACTCTTGTATCTGCTTCCTCATTAGATAAAGACTTAAAAATTGAAAATGGAAGTAATGTAGAAGCAGCTAAAGTTGTTGGAAAAGCAATAGCTGAAAAAGCAACAAAAGCAAAAATTACAAAAGTGGTATTTGATAGAGGGGGATACCTTTATCATGGACGTGTAAAAGCTTTAGCTGAAGCTGCACGTGAAAACGGACTAGAAATCTAATAGGAGGGTATTATGCAAAAGAGAACTCAAGAGCCTAAAGAGAAACTTTTAGAAGAATTAGTAATTGACGTAAAGAGCGTTGTTAAAGTAAACAAAGGTGGACGTCAAAGAAGATATTCTGCTATAGTTGTAGTAGGTGACCGTAAAGGTAAAGTTGGATTAGGTATCGGAAAAGCAAACGAAGTACCTGATGCAATTAAAAAGGCAATTCAAGATGCAAATAAAAAATTAATCACAATACCTCTAATCGACGGAAGAACAATTGCTCATGAAGCAATCGGACGCGCTGGAGCTGCTAGAGTAATCATCAAACCAGCTGCTGCTGGTACTGGTGTAATCGCTGGTGGATCAGTTCGTGCAATCTTAGAATTAGCAGGAATTCGTGACGTTGTCTCTAAATCACTAGGAGCAAGAACAAAATTAAATATGGCGACTGCAGCATTAAATGCACTAAAGTCTATTAAGACTGCAGAACAAGTTGCAGAACTTCGCGGAAAAACAGTAGAGGAGATATTAGGATAATGAAATTACATGAATTAGAAAAAAATATCGGTGCTACTCAAGCAAAAAAACGTGTAGGACGTGGATCAGGTAGTGGTCTTGGTAAAACAAGTGGTCGCGGACAAAAAGGACAAAAAGCACGTAGTGGAGCAAGTATTAATCCAGTATTTGAAGGTGGACAATTACCATTATATAGAAGAATTCCAAAAAGAGGATTCTCAAATCACATGTTTAAGACAACTTATGCTGTTATAAACATAGAACAATTAAACATATTTGAAGATGGTACAGTAGTAACTCCTGCACTATTAAGAGAAACAGGAATTATTAAAAATCAACTAGATGGAATTAAAGTATTAGGTAATGGAAAGTTAGAAAAGAAACTAACTATCCAAGCTAATAAATTCTCAACTAGTGCCTTAGAAAAGATTAAAGAGTCAGGTAGCAAAGCTGAGGTGATCTAGTATGTTTAAAACTATGAAGCAATTATTTACTTCAACGAATAAAGATTTACGTCATAGAATATATTTTACTCTTGGAGCATTAATGATCTTCATATTAGGAATCTCTATCAAGGTTCCAGGAACAAAGGATATCACTAGCAGCCTTGGATTCTTAGAATTAATCAATACCATGGGTGGAGGAGCTTTAAAGAATTTCTCAATATTTGCCCTAGGTGTTGCACCATACATCACAGCATCAATTATTATGCAATTACTACAAATGGATATAATTCCATATTTTGCTGAATTAAGTAAGCAAGGACCAACCGGGCGTCAAAAGTTAAATCAAATAACTAGATACGTAGGTATAGCATTTGCTTTCATTGAAGGATATGCTTTTGCCTTTGCCTTCTTAGGAAATAGCGCCAGCCCAGTTGAATACTTATATATTTCTACAGTATTAACTGCAGGTACTGCTTTCTTATTATGGTTAGGGGATCAAATAACACAAAAAGGAATTGGAAATGGTATAAGCCTATTAATTATGGCTGGTATCATTGCTACCCTTCCTCAAATGTTTATCGATGCTTTCAATAGCTTAATAGTATTTGAAGGAGCAGCCCAAGTAATTGCTTTAGGAATAATAAAATTCTTATTATTCGTATTAGTATATTTTGCTATCGTAATCGGTGTAATATTCGTTCAAGAATCTGAAAGAAGAATACCAATTCAATATGCAAATAAATCAACAAATGCATATGGAAGTGCAGCACAAAGTTTTATGCCAATCAAAATTAATACCGCAGGAGTAATTCCCGTAATCTTTGCATCAAGTTTATTATCAATACCAACTATTCTTGCACAAGTTATTAAAAATGATACATTTACTTTAATTGCACAAAAATATTTAGATTATACAACTCCGGTAGGATTCCTACTATATGTTATATTTATCTTCTTCTTTGCATACTTCTATACTTTTATACAAGTAAAGCCAGAAGAATTTTCAAAGAACCTACAAGATAATGGAGGATATATTCCTGGAATAAGACCTGGAGATGAGACAAAGAAGTTCATAAGTAAAGTGTTATCTAGACTAACAGTTTTAGGAGCATTTTTCTTAGTAGTAATCGCTGGATTACCAATCGTGTTCTCAAAGTTTACAAGTTTACCTACATCAGTATCAATTGGTGGTACAGGATTATTAATTGTAGTAGGAGTTGCCCTTGAAACATACAAGCAACTAGAAGGAAGCTTACTATCTAGAAGTTATAAAAGAGGATATAGAAGGTAATTTATGAAAAATATTATGTTTATAGCACCACCTGCTGCTGGAAAAGGAACTCAAGCAGAGTTAATAACTGCAAAATATAATCTTCCACATATATCTACAGGTGATATCTTAAGAGAAATTGCTAAAGAAGATAGTGAAATTGGAAATTATGTTGCAGAAACATTAGCGAGTGGTCAATTAGTAAAAGATGACATTACATATCAATTAATCGAAGAACGTCTTTCACGAGATGATTGTAAAAATGGATATATTATTGATGGTTTTCCAAGAAATTTGGACCAAGCTATTGAATATGATAAAATTCTTGCAAAACTAGGTTATGATGTGGGTAATGTAATTTTACTTAACATAGAAGAAAAAACACTTGAAAAGAGAATAACAGGGAGAAGAGTTTGTGAAGATTGTCATACAATTTTTAATATAAATGATCCAGACAATACTCCACAAGTTGAATCAGTGTGCGATAATTGTGGCGGTAGGTTATATCAAAGAAATGATGATAACTTAGAGGCTTTTCAAACAAGATATGCAATGTATCTTGAAAAGACAGAACCAATTATTGAACATTATAAAAAACAACAAGTATTACATGAAATCAATGGGGATGACACTATTGAGAACATATTTAAACAAATTGACGAAATTATTAGCAAAAACTAATGAGGGGATGATTAGATGATTACAATTAAAAGTAAACGTGAAATTGAACTTCTAAAGGTTGCTGGTAATATTGTCTATCAAACACATAAGTATCTAGAACCATACATAAAAGAAGGTATTAAGACTATTGAGTTAGATAAGTTAGCAGAAAAATTCATTAGAAGTAAAGATGCTACACCTTCTTTTAAGGGATACGAAGGTTTCCCAACTGCTCTATGTATTAGTGTAAACTCTGAAGTAGTTCATGGGTTTCCTAGTGAAAGAGTATTAAAAAATGGTGATATAGTATCTATAGATATCGGAGCTTGCTATAAAGGATATCATGGTGATTCTGCTTGGACCTATAAAGTAGGAGAAGTAGATGAAGAGAAAAAGTTCTTATTAGAACATACAGAAAAATCTCTATATGTTGGCCTAGAACAAGTTAAACCAGGCAACAGAATAGGCGACATTGGCTATGCTATAGAAAAATACGCCGAAGACCATAACTTAGGCGTGGTCAAAGAACTTTGTGGACATGGTGTAGGAACCTCAGTGCATGAAGATCCAGAGGTTCCAAATTATGGAATACCAAATACGGGTTCAAGATTAAAAGAAGGAATGGTTATTGCCGTAGAACCAATGTTAACTTTAGGTAGTCCGAGAATTTACGTTCATGATAATGATTGGACAATAGATACCAAAGACGGTCGTCCATCAGCTCATTTCGAACATACAGTAGTAGTAACTGCCGATGGATATGAAATCTTGACAGGGACAGGAGAGTGAAAAGATGGCTAAAGAAGATACAATTGAAATTGAAGGTAAAGTTCTTGAAATAATCCCAGGTGGGAAATTCAAAGTTCAACTAGAAAATGGACACATTGTGGAGGCTCACGTTTCTGGTAAAATACGAATGAACTATATTCGCATCTTAGCAGGAGATACCGTAATGATAGAACTATCGCCTTATGACTTAACACGTGGGCGTATTACCTATCGTAAATAATAGGAGGGAATAAAAATGAAAGTAAAAGCATCAGTTAAACCAATTTGCGAAAAATGTAAAATCGTTAAGCGCAAAGGAAAAATAAGAGTAATTTGTGAAAATCCAAAACACAAACAAGTTCAAGGTTAAAATAGGAGGTGTAATAAATGGCACGTATAAAAGGAGTAGACATTCCAAATGACAAACATATATGTATTTCATTAACATATATTTATGGAATCGGAAGAAGTCTAGCAAAACAAATTTTAAAGGAAGTAAATATTGATCCAACAACTAAGACTAAAGATTTATCTCAAGATGACTTAATCGCAATTCGTGACGAAATCAACAAACATTTAACTGAAGGTGATTTACGTCGTGAAGTAAGTATGAATATCAAAACAAAGATGGAAATCAATTCATACGAGGGAACACGTCATAAAAAAGGATTACCTGTAAGAGGACAAAGAACTAATCGTAATGCTCGTACTCGTAAGGGTAAAGGAAAAACTGTAGCAAATAAGAAAAAGGTTTAGTTAGAAGATAAATTAAAAGGAGGTAAGACTTATGGCTTATAAGACAAGAAAGAAAAAAGTAAAAAAGAATGTTCCAGAAGGAATTGCTCATGTTCATTCAACATTTAATAATACAATTACAACAATTACAGATAAAGATGGTAATGTAATAAGCTGGGCATCATCTGGTGCAATAGGTTTCAAAGGAAGTAAGAAATCAACTCCATTCGCTGCCGGAATGGCTGCAGAAGCTGCTGGAAAAGTAGCATTTGACATGGGAATGCGTAAGGTTGAAGTTCGTGTTAAAGGTTTAGGACCTGGACGTGAAACAGCAATTCGTTCATTACAAACTGCAGGGTTAGAAGTAACAGCAATCGCTGATGTTACACCAATTCCACATAATGGATGCCGTCCACCAAAACGTCCACGTGGATAATTATAAAATAGTTTGTTAAAAAGTAAAGGGAGGTTAGTTTCATGTTACAATTTGAAAAACCAATTTATAAAATAACTGATTCAATAGAAAGTAATTTCTATGGAAGATTTGAATTAGAACCATTAGAAAGAGGATTCGGTACTACAATCGGTAATGCCTTAAGAAGAGTAATGTTATCATCATTACCTGGAAGTGCAATTAGTAGTGTTAAAATTGAAGGCGTTCTTCATGAATTCCAAACAATTGACGGAGTATATGAAGATGTAACTACTATCATTTTAAACTTAAAAGGTGTAGTATTTAAAAATCATTCAAATGAAACAAAAACAGTACGTATCAATGTTTCAAGAGAAGGAGAAGTAACAGCTGCAGATATAGAATGCGATGCTGATGTTGAAGTTATTAACAAAGATAAAGTTATCGCAACACTATCAAAAGATGCTTCATTAAATATGGAAATGACTGTAACAAATGGTCGTGGATATGTAAGAAGTGAAGATAACAAGAAGATTCATGATATTAAAAAAGCTGGAGTTATAGCTATTGACTCATTATATTCTCCAATTGAAAGAGTATCTTACGAAGTAGGAAACGCTCGTGTAGGACAAGATGAAAGTTATGACAAATTAATTTTAGATGTATGGACAAATGGTTCAATCAAACCAGAAGAAGCAATTGCCTTAGCATCAAGAATTTTAATTGAACATTTCACTATTCTTACAGATTTATCATCAATCGCAGATGTAAGTGGAATGATGATTGAAAAGACTGAAGATCCAAAAGTTAAAGCTTTAGAAACTTCAATCGAAGATTTAGACTTTTCTGTAAGAGCATATAACTGCTTAAAGAGAGCTGGAATTCATACTTTACAAGACCTTGTTAACAAGAGCGAGTCTGATATGATGAAAATACGTAATTTAGGTAAAAAATCTCTAAAAGAAGTATTAGATAAAATTAGAGATATGGGTCTAATCTTACGTGATGATGACTAAAATATAAGGAGGAATAACTATGGCATATAGAAAATTAGGAAGAGATAATAAACATAGAAGAAGTATGCTTGCTACATTGACTAAACAATTAGTTGAAAATGAAAGTATTACTACTACTGAAACTAGAGCCAAAGAAGTTCGTAAGTTCGTTGAAAAAATGATTACTTACGGAAAAAAAGGAGACTTAGTTTCTCGCCGTAAAGCATTAGCATTCTTACATAATGATAAGGCTGTTGTTGATAAAATATTCAATGATTTAGCTAAACGTTATGAAAACCGTAATGGTGGATATACACAAATTTTAAAATTAGCAGAAAGACGCGGAGACGATGCTTTAATGGTTATTTTAAAATTAGTTGACGAAGCTAACTAGAAACAAGTAAGTAGACAGAGCAATCTGTCTTTTCTTTTGTATTAAATTATTATATAATATACAAGAGGAACCAAAAGTATTCTAAAATTTTAGATACTTATTTAATAATATAAATTTAAGGAGGATTTTATGAAAGCATTAATTACAGGAGCTTCATCAGGAATTGGTCTAGATATGGCTAGATATTTAGCCACAATGAAATATGAGCTAATATTAGTCGCTAGAGATAAGAAAAAATTAGAAATAATTCAGGAGTCTCTTCCAACTAAAGTTACAATTATTGTTGCTGATCTTTCTAATGAGCAAAAAGTAAAAGAGTTATATGTTTTACTAAAAAAAGAAAACATTGATATATTAATCAACAATGCTGGATTTGGTGTATTTGGCGATTTCACAGAAACAGATTTAAGTAGAGAACTAGAAATGCTTGATACAAATATAAAAGCCCTACATATACTTACAAAATCATTCTTAAAGGATATGGAAAAAAATAATTTTGGTTACATTTTAAATGTTGCATCTTCTGCTGCGTTCCAACCAGGACCACTAATGGCTACTTACTATGCCACAAAATCATATGTTTATCAGTTAACAGAAGCTATTTATTATGAACAAAAGAAAAAAAGTTCTAATGTACATATTTCAGTACTATGTCCAGGCCCTGTAAATACTAACTTTAATAATGTCGCAGGCGTAAAATTTGGAGTAAAACCACTAAAAAGTAGTTATGTAGCTAAATATGCAATAGATTCAATGTTTAAAAATAAAATGTTAATTATACCAGGCTTCACTATGAAATGTGCAAAATTCTTTGGTAGATTCGTATCAGATAAATTCTTATTAAGAATGACTTATCGTATTCAAAAAAAGAAAACAAAGTAATCTAAATAGGGGGGAAAATTAGGATTATGAATAATAATTGTATCGAAATAAAAAATCTAAATTATCAAAATATTTTTAATAATTTTAGTATCTGCTTTAAAAATAATAAATTTATAACTATCACAGGTCCCAATAATTGTGGTAAGACCACACTATTAAGAATTATTGATAGAAAACTAAGTACTAATAATACAATTGTAGTTTATGAAAAAAAATTAGAAGATTATAAAATAACGGAATTAAATACAATTATTAAAACAGTTATTCCTTTAGAGATAACTTTTACCCAATCTAGGATTGAAGATGAATTATATTATCAACTATCTGTAGATCTTTTAACAGAAGAAAAGAAAAAAAGATTAAAACTAATTATCAAAAGATTTAAGTTAACAAAGTTATTAAACAAACAACATAAAGAGCTTACTATGGATGAAATAGTTAGAGTTCAGTTAGCCTTAGCGATAATTAACTCCCCAAAAATACTTTTATTAGATGATTTAAACAAGTATTTTAATAAAAATGATTTATTAGAGATAATTTCCACTTTAAAAACTATTAGCAAAGAAGATAAGCTAACAATTATAATGGCCACTACAAATCTTGAGTGTTCTATTAATACAGATTACATTTATGTTATAAATAATAGTGAAGTTATTTTAGAGGGAGAGCCACTAAGCGTTTTAGAAAAAGATAATATTTTAAATAAAGTGGGTTTAGAATTACCATTTATGGTGGACTTATCCGTAAAGTTACGTGACTATGATCTAATCAAGCAATTAGAACTTGATATGGAAAGGATGGCGGATATTTTATGGAACTAAAGTTTATAAATTACGCTTACAAGGACAAAAAGCTTAATTTTAAAATTCATAAAGGGATAATCACAGGTATAACAGGTATCAAAACAAATGAAATAGTTGATTTAGTAGCCCTAAAATACCCAAATACTAACCAAGTATTAGTAGATAACGTAAAAATTAATAAGGAAAATATTTTTGAATACAGGCGCCGTATTTCCATAATAGATAAAATTCTTTTAACCCCAGAACCAATTGTATTAGATTTAATGATCTCACATATAAAAACACATAATTTATCAATTAAAGATCCCATAAAAAAAATAAGGGATTCTTTGAAAATAGTAGACCTTCCAGAAAATATTTTATCAAAAGAAATATATCTTCTTTCTGCATCTGAGAAAAAACTTCTTCAACTGGCTATCGCACTTTTATCCAATCCTAGTTTATTAATTTTAGAGGAGCCATTTAAGGATTTAGATAAACATAATGAAAAGAAAGCAATAATGCTTCTTCAAAGATTAAAAGATCAATTTCACAAGACAATTGTTATTGCATCAGCAGATAGTAATATTTTGTATAAATATACAACAGAAATGATTTTTATGAAAAATGATGCAGTTTTTCTAACTGGACCCACTAACGAAGTATATCTAAGAGTCGATCTCTTAAAAAGAAATAAATTTGATATTCCCGATATTGTGGAATTTACCTATCTTGCCAAAAAGAAAAAGAGTGTCAGAATAGATTACCATAAAGATGTTAGGGATATTATAAAAGATATTTATAAGCATATTTAAAAGGGGAGATGTATAATGCGATTTTTAATCAAATTTTCTTACGATGGCTCAGCTTATAATGGTTATCAATATCAACCGGGTTTAGATACCATCCAAAAACGTTTAGAAACGGCTTTAAGAATAATTAACAACAACAAAAAAACTTCAATTACATCAACTGGTCGTACAGATAAAGGTGTTCATGCTTTATGTCAATATGCCCACGCTGATTTAGATGTAGACATAACTGAATATAAACTAAAAAGGGCGATGAATAGTAATCTTCCTGATGATATTCATATCATTGAAACCCATATTGTACCGGATGACTTTCATGCAAGGTATAATGTTGCCTCTAAAGAATACAAATATTATATAAACTTAGGTGAATATAACCCAATAGAAAGAAATTATGTTTTTCAATATAATTACACTTTAAATACAAAAGCTATGCAGAAAGCTATTAAAGTTTTTGAGGATACTCATGACTTCAGAGCTTTTGTAACAGAAAATAAAGAAAAAGAAAACTGTGTTCGAACCATAACTGAAGCTACAGTAGAACAACAAAATGATAAACTAATTATAACCTTCAAAGGAGATGGATTTCTTCGCTATCAAGTCAGAAATATGGTCGGTATATTAATTAAGGTAGGAGAAAATAAAATATTCACAGAAGATGTGGAAAAAATTCTCGAAAGTAGGGATCGAACTACCTCAGGAAAAACCGCTCCAGCAGAAGGACTTTATCTTACAAATGTAACTTATAAAGATATGGAGATATTGATAAATAAGAAATAATAATATATAATAACTAAAAAACGCATATAGGAGGGTAAAATGACATTATTAGACACACTTATAGAAAACAGTCTAGAATTTGCATCTATATCAGCTAGTGCATATACGACAATTCAAACTGTTGACGATGATGATCTTGCATCAACAACAGTAGGTTTAGCTACAACTACTATTCTTAACAGTATTGAGGTTCCAGAAGCTAAAACAGTTCAAACAACTAACGAAATGAGTGCATATATTGAAACTATGTCCATTGAAGAAATAGATCAAGGACTAAAATACTTAGATGAAAAAGGGCTTGAATTTTTAACTATAGAAACTTCATCCGATGAAAGCATAAATACTGAATGTAATGATACGAAAGTACTAATCAAAACTCCAAAGCAACCATAAATGTTGCTTTTTTAGCTAATTTATGTTATAATAAGTGCCATTCAAAGAGAATGGAGGGGGAAAAATTTATGGAATCAAGAGAAGAGCTAAAGAAGAAAATAGCTCGATGTGATAAACTAGGTGCGAAAAAGTTTCAACCATATGTTTTAAAGCTTGAAGAGTTTAAGTTCAAAGTTCTAAAAGATATTTTTCCATCTCTACCAAAACGATACGAAAAGTTTTGCCGTAAGAAACGTGACAAGGCTTTAAAAAAAGCTAAGACTCAAGCAGAAAAAGATAAAATATTAGCTATTTATCGTCGGTTAATTATCGATTGGCGAAAAGAGTTAAAAAGAGAACAGAATAGAAATTATCATATGGATGAAAACAAACCAACAGAGTTTATTAATTATCTAAATTGGAATAAAAAAGTTCATCAAAAGGGACTAATAAAAGATGGATTGCTTTTTTCAGCTACAGTTTTAGGTTTAGCCTTAGGTTTAACGCCAATAGTTTTGGTACCAGCCTTAGTTTATGAATTAATTTCAGCTTTTATAAATTTTCAATGTATTAATATTCAAAATAGTCATATATATAGATATAAATTAATAGAAGAAAACCTTAAAAAAAGAGAAATCCGTAAAGGTAAAAAATTAGTAGAAAATTATGGAGAAGCAGCTAACGTTTATTCCAGAAGTATTGCTAATAATAAGGAATTACCAAGCATTCAAGATATGATAAATAATGTTACAACACCAGAAGAAGCTAGACAATTAAGACAGATGCTTTTAGAAAAAATAGAAAAAAATAATAAAGAACATCCAGAACAAGCAGTAAATTGTCCGGTGACAACATCGCCTCAAGTACCAGAAACACAAACAATAAGCGACCAAAATGAACTAAAAGCAAATTTAGAAATAGAAAAAATGGTCAACGAAGGCTCTACCACAGTTGAACCGGTCATTCAAAAACATAAAGGAGGAAAATAATTATGGGATTTTTACATTCAACAACAACATTAGTTGAAACAGCAATGCTAACAACACCAACAAGTACCACATTCTCTGGAATAGGTGTTAACGAAGATGGAACTGCTTATGTGAATAATAAAGCCAGAGTAGGAACAGGAATAGTTGCATCGTCTGCTATAACAACACTTCCAACAATTCAAGATTGGGATCACCAAAGGGTAATTAATAATGTTCAAAGTGAAATGGCAATTATTGAAGTTGCCTCAGAAGAAGACTTAAGATTGGGAGTGGCAGAATTAGACAAAATGCTAGATGCTGCTTCATTATTAGATGAGAGAGGTACAGATACCATAAGTGAATCCGGCTATGCTAAAAAGCCTTATACAAAACAATTATAAGCAATAATACTAAAAAAGGTATTGCATTTTAGAACATTTTTTAGTATAATCATAATCGGTACATTCAAATATCCCCACATAAATTAGACCGTGGGAAAGTCTGATTTAAGTAAAAGGAGAAAAAATATGACAAGTTATATGCAAAAAAAAGAAACTGTAGAACGTAAATGGTATGTAATAGAT
The DNA here is from genome assembly GCA_964616405.1 of uncultured Mycoplasma sp. Taxonomy (GTDB): domain Bacteria; phylum Bacillota_I; class Bacilli_A; order RF39; family UBA660; genus JAEDES01. Next base: position 56,323 of record CAZTRE010000003.1, read on the forward strand.
GCTGAAGGAAAATCTTTAGGTCGTGTTGCTAGTTTAGCAGCTACATACTTACGCGGAAAACACAAACCAACTTATACTCCACACATTGATTGTGGAGACAATATCGTTATTATTAATGCGGAGAAAGTTAATCTAACTGGAAACAAATTAGAAAACAAAATGTACTATAATCACTCAATGTATCAAGGTGGATTAAGAGAAAGAACTGCTAAAGTAATGAGAGAAGAATATCCTGTTGAAATGATGGAGAGAGCTGTTAAAGGTATGCTTCCACATAATAGACTAGGAAGACAAATGGCTAAAAAGTTATTTGTATATGCTGGAAATGAACACAAACAACAAGCACAAAAACCAGAAGTGCTTGAAGTAAAGTAGGAGGGTTTAAGTTATGGCAAAAGAAAAGAAAAATGTTTATACTGGAACTGGACATAGAAAAACTAGTGTAGCTCGTGTTACATTAACTCCAGGAAAAGGAAAGATTACTGTTAATGGTCAAGATGTTCATGATTATTTACCTTTCGAAGTACTAGTAATGGATTTATGTCAACCACTTGATATTACAAATACCAGAGAAATGTTTGATGTAGATGCAAAAGTAAAAGGTGGAGGATTCTCAGGTCAAACTGGTGCTATCCGTCACGCTATTACAAGAGCATTATTAGATTATGATAAGACAACTCCAGCTGATTCTGAAAATAGTTTCAGAAAAACATTAAAAGTTGCTGGATTCATTACAAGAGATTCTCGTAAGAAAGAACGTAAAAAACCAGGTCTTAAAAAAGCACGTCGTGCACCACAATTCTCAAAACGTTAATCTACAAAAGTTTCAATATTTCAAAAGCTCGTTTTTACGGGCTTTTTTGCTTATCAGAAATATAATAATTAGCTAACTTTTAAGCCGTAGGCTACAAAGTATTGTAAAATCTCTTTATGTATTTTAAACTAGCAGAACCGGCTTAGTGTTTTGCGATATAATTTAAACAGATAGGATGGTATTAATTTGAAATGAAAAACACAATTAAAAGACTAAAAATATATATGCCTAAACTAGACGATTATTGGTATGAACGGAAGTTACAAAGTGATTCAGATACAATGAGCTATAATGTTAGATGGAATGTAAAAAATTACTAAAATATTACTAAGATTGTATGAGATATATTTCATAAACTACAAATCTCCATGCAACAATATAAATAAAAGAAAGTTAATTTAAATAGCGGTAATATACAAGTTACGATATTACAAGGTCTGTATTTATGGGCTTTTTGTTATTCTGAATTTAGTAAAAAAATTTTTTGAGACCGCAGAATGCAAAAAACTTTATAAACCATTCCATTTGCTTTTTAATAAGTTATACATAAAATGAACTTTGTAAATTATTAAATGTGTGTTATAATACAAAACTATAAGTAGGGGATAAATATGGAAAAATATCAATATGGAGTAGATTATTCGGCATATGATATGGAATTAATAGAAAAAATGTTTAACATAAGAATATGTGGAGTTCCATTAAGTTTTTATTTACTTGATTTAAGAAAGACGGACACTTACTGTCATTTGAATTCTGATGTGTTGGCATATTTTATGGAAGGGTCAAACAGGGTTGAAGGAGAGATACCAACTATTCCTGGTGATGATAAGGGCCATTCTTGGGTAGAAAAAGATGATATTGTTTTTGATACCACTCAAGGATTGATATGGGATAAAGAATCATATTATGAATGCTATGCTCCACATAATTGTATTGTTTTATCTAGAGAAGGTTCAAAAGAACGAATAAAAGAATACTTGCAATATCAGGATAATTGTCCTGAAATGTATGTTGCTACAATTCGTGATATCGAAGAAGAAATCCCTAATATGATGTATGGTAAAATACTACGCTCTCATATTGATAGATTTATAGCTGAGAAAAAATTAGATAGTCTTGAATTAGATTCTGAATTGATTGGGAAATTTATAGTTGATTTAAAATCAGTATATCAACACACACAAGAATTTAAAGATGGTGGCACTAAGGAGAGTTAATCGTAAATGCTCAATAAATAATTAAAATAATCAAGAAATCATAAAGGCATTTGTAATTAATTTAAGTAATCTACTATTGGTTGTAAAAACTAATAGAATTAAATATTTTTAAATTTTTCCATTGCTAGCGCCATTCTTTTAACAGCCAAAAAGGCAAACGATATAGATCTACTTAATGAAAGACTAAGAAAGTTGATTGATAATTTAAATAATGGTAGTATTAACAAATATTATTACTCAATAGAAGATTGTGATGACTTAATTCAGACGTTAATACAATCAAAAGAATTTTACCAAAAATACTATATAGACTATTATAAAAAAGAAATAGAATCCGCATCTATAAATGAGGTTCGCTTACCATTTCTACCCTTTGATATGTTTATCAGTGATTTAACAACATCTATAAATAATGATTCATATTTTGGAATAATAATAGATAAACAAAAAGATATAGCGCTTTCTTCAACTAAAGTAATAAATAGTTTAGTAGGAAGTCGAATAAACAAAGATATTTCTATGAAGATTGCCGTTGAACCTAAAAAATGGGATTCATATATATCTGTTAATGGACAATTAATAGAATATGTGCATGATTATGATATAGTTGAATTAGATGATTCGCAATCTCAATATTCGAAAAAAATTTAAAAGTCTTTTAATGAGAACCATTATACAAATTAAAAGTTTGTATGATATTATGAATATGGATGTGATAGAAGTGAAGAAGATGAATTCAATAAATTTAAGTACAACTAGGTTGGATTTAAAAATTCCAACTATGAAAGAACAACACAGGTTATGGGAACTTCTTATTGATGAAGATGTTAATAAATATTATTTTCCAACCCCTAATAGGATTTTTGTAAGTAACAATCTTAATAAAGAAAACCTAGATGATTTAAAAAAAGCTAGAGAAATTTTTATAAAGCAATTATCCGATTGGGAAAGACAAGAACCATTTTATGAAAAAAAGATAGAAAGTATTAAACTACAAGAAGATAGTCAAAAATTTACTTGGAGTATTTTTCTAAAAGATACAGATAATGTAATTGGCCAAATTACCTGTCAACCTAAGGATAGACAACCAGAAAATATTAGAGATGTAGGATGGTATATAGCTCCCTATTATCAAGGCAATGGTTACGCAACAGAAGCAGCATCAGCGGTTCTAGACTTTATGTTTAATGTTATAGAGATTACGGATATTAACACATCAGCTGCAAAAATAAATCCCGCATCATGGAAAATTATGGAGAAACTTGGTTTTGAGTATATTAAAACATCAAAATCCACATACTTTGATGATAATAACATACTAGATGCAAAAGAATATCATTGTAATAAAGAACTATTTTTAAATAGAAATATAAATAAGTAAAAGAAAGCGTTTTCTAACGCTTTTTTATTTTTAACATATATTACTAATAGGAGGTAATTTATGCTTAATTTTGAATTCTTAAGAGAACTATTAGTAATTTCTATTATATTAAGTACAATAACTTGTGCTTTTATTCAAAAAACAAAAAAGCAATTTAAAAATAGTAAATGTTTACCAATCTATTCGTTTATAGTAAATATGACTATTGGAGTAATATTCTGTATTTCATTTACTGAGATTTCATTTCCTACAAGTCTGTGGGTCGGACTATTTTCATTTATTGGAGCTGATTCACTATATAAATCTTTAGAAGGAAAACTAGCTTCATACACGGATATCGTTAATCGAAATAAAGTTGCAATTCCTAAAGAGAACATTATAAATAGGGAGGAAACATCAAATGGAAAAACCACTATATCCAAGTAAATACATGCGTATTACACAATCCTATGGAGTTGGTAGTCATTATGATAGTTATGCAATTGATGAGGCCGGCATTGATCAAGGAATATCAACTTTAGTTGCCCCATTTACAGGAATAATTAAAAAGATTTACACGACTGATGCTAACGAAGTGTGGTTAGAAAGTACAGAACCAGTTGCCTATCCAGATGGAACCATTGATTATATGACAATAATGTTAGCTCATTCTAACGATGCCAGTAATTTATTTGTCGGCCAAAGAATCAATAGAGGAGAAGCATTTTATAGCGAAGGTACCAAGGGTCAAGCAACCGGCAACCACTGTCATATTGAATGTGGCAAGGGACGTTTCTATGGAACGGGTTGGTATAAAAATCAAAATGGCAACTATTCAATAAACAATAATAAAAAACCGGAAGAGTGTCTTTGGATAGATGATTCAATCACTATTCTTGATAATCAGGGAATTACTTTCAAAAAAATTACAGAAATACCACCCACTGAAGAACAACCAGATGAAGAAAAGCCACCGGAACCAATCCAACCAGTAGAAGAACCACCAACACTAATTTATACATGTAAAACCAAAGGATTATACGGAATTTATCTTTCTCCAAATGACAAAGTATATCTAAAAAAAGAAACCAAAAACTAAAATTTTAAAAAAATAATTAAATTCATAGGACATTTCAAGGAAGATAGGAAAATAATTGTTGTAAAAACATTGAAAAAAAGTTATAATTACATATAGAATAGGAATAATAACTGGGGTGATCTTAGTGATTGTAAGATTAATCAAAAAAAGCAAAATTTTTAATTTCACATTACCTACCAAAGTTTCTGGAAATTACTGGATCACAGATAATGATTATCTTGGAAATGTTAGGAATTTAATTAACGTTGAAGAAGACAATGGAAATTGGAAAATTAAGAGTGACTTTGAAACAAAGATTATGAATGGTGACCAAGAGATTGATTCGGCCATTCTTCAAGAATATAGTCTATACTTTTTAAAAATAAATACTGATAATGAGTATGTTATTTTATATTGCTCACCAAGTACCGAAAAAAATACACTTAAGTTGCGCCTTAAATCCCAAGGTGAACTAATCATTGGTAGTGATCAAAATGCCCAAATTAGTTATTCTTACCCACTAGTATCAAAACAACAAGCAAAACTCATTTATAATAATGGGACGTGGGTAATCCAAGATTTAAATAGTAAATATGGTACTTACGTTAATAACGTTGCAGTAACATCTCAAACCTTAGAGTATGGTGATATTATCTTTATAATGGGTTTAAAAATAATAGTTATGGAACAATCTTTAATAATTAATAGTATTGGTAATTATATTAATTTTGATCGTGGACTATTTGATACTGAAAGACCATTAGTTCAAAATCAAACAGAAGAAGACAATCCAGACGAAGAAGGAATCGAGTTTTTTAAAGAAGAGGATTATTTTTATCGTGCTCCTCGTTTTAAAACCCGCATTGAAGAGGTTAATATAGGAATTGATCCTCCTCCTGGTAAAGAAGCTGAGGATAAGACACCACTAATTATGACTTTAGGCCCAATGATGACTATGGCAATGATGTCTTTATCAACAGGACTTAGTGCTTTTATGAATGTTTTAAATGGAACAGTAGATGTAAAAGATGTTTCTTCAACCCTTTTAACTTCAGGAGCCATGTTATGTACAATGATTATTTGGCCTCTATTATCACAAAAATATCAAAAAGCGCAACGTAAAAAAAGAGAGACTTTACGCTTAAAGAAGTATAACGAATATGTTGAATCAAAACGCGAGAATATCCAAGCGGAAATGAAGATTCAGCGTCAAATTTTAATTGATAATTATTTACCACTTTCCTCAACAAAAGAAATTATTCTTTCTAAGAAGAGAAACCTATGGGAAAGAGAAATAGAACAAGAAGACTTCTTGGATTTACGTCTTGGTATTGGTTCAACACCATTATTTGGTAATGTAAGTTTTCCAGAAGAACATTTTTCCTTAGAAACAGATGATTTATTAAAGGAAGTATATAAATTAGGCAAAGAATCAAGAATGCTTGAAAATGTACCAATCTCATTATCATTTGTTCAAAAGAATATTTCCGCAATAATTGGAACAACAGCTAATAAACGTCAATTTGTGGATGGATTAATCCTTCAAATGCTTGCATACCACAGTTATGAAGATTTAAGAATAGTTGTTTTTACAAATGAAAAGAATGCTCCATATTGGGAATACTTAAAAGTTGCTCCTCATGTTTGGAGTAATGATAAAAGTGTTAGATATTTTGCCACAAACCTAGATGAGGCTAAAGAAATCTCATTAGTTCTAGAAAAGGAACTTCAATCCCGAAAATTCAAAGATAACAATGGTAAAATGGAACTAAATAATTTAGATTATAGACACTATAAGCCATATTATGTAATTTTTACTGATGATTATAAGGGTGTAAGAGATATTGAGATTATTAAAGATGTTGCCGCTACATCATTCAATGTTGGTTTCAGTATGATTGTCTTAAGTCCAAGATTAATAAATATTCCCAATGAATGTAAAACTTTCATCAGTATTGGTGATAAAAAATCTGGAGTATTTGAAAATGAATTAGTTTCAAACAAACAAAAAGAATTTCTAGCTGATTTTGATCCAACTTTAAATATGTATGAATGCTGTAAAGTATTAGCTAACATTCCGATTGATATTGGTAAAGAAAATCAACAATTGCCAACCTCTTTAACGTTCCTAGAAATGTATAATGTAGGTATGGTTGAACAATTAAATATCTTAAATAGATGGAAACAAAATGATCCAACTAAATCGCTTCAAGCACCAATTGGAGTAGATAAAACTAGGGAATTGTTTAAACTAGATTTACATGAAAAATTTCATGGACCCCATGGCCTTATCGCCGGTATGACTGGTTCTGGTAAATCAGAATTTATTATTAGTTATATTATTTCAATGGCTCTAAACTATCATCCATACGAAGTATCATTCGTCCTTATTGACTACAAAGGTGGAGGTTTGACCGGAGCTTTTGAGAATAAAGAGACTGGCATGAAATTACCACATCTTGCTGGAACAATTACCAACTTAGATACCAATGAAATGAATCGTTCCTTAGCGTCAATTCAATCAGAACTTCGTAAACGTCAGCGCATGTTTAATGAAGCTAGGGATAAACTAAACGAGAGTACTATCGATATATATAAATATCAAGGCCTTTACCGTAAAGGATTAGTTTCAAAACCAATTTCTCACTTGTTTATTATTAGTGATGAGTTTGCTGAGCTTAAATCTCAACGACCAGAGTTTATGGATCAATTAATTTCAACTGCGCGTATTGGTCGTTCCTTAGGAGTTCACCTTATTCTTGCTACCCAAAAACCAGCCGGAGTTGTTAATGAACAAATCTGGTCAAATACAAAATTTCGTGTCTGCTTAAAAGTACAAGATAAAACAGACAGTAACGATATGATTAAACGTCCAGATGCTGCTGATTTAAAAGAAACAGGTCGTTTCTACTTACAAGTTGGTTATAATGAATTATTCGCTATGGGTCAAGCAGCTTGGGCTGGAGCTAAGTATTATCCAACTGAAAAACGTAAAAAGAAAGTAGATCAATCAATTAGTATTATTGATAATGTCGGTAATGTAGTAAAATCTCTAGATACTAAAAATGATGAAGTTAAAGTAGAAGCTAAAGGAGAAGAAATTACAAGTATAATTAAATATATTGTTGATGAAGCAAAACGAGAAAATATTGCTATAGAACAGTTATGGTTAGATAAAATTCCCGATAAGATTTTTGTTGAAGAATTAAAGAAAAAATACAACTATGAGATTAAGAAGAATGTAATTAATCCAGTAATTGGTGAATATGATGATCCAGACAACCAACAACAAAATATTTTAACCCTACCAATTTCAACCGATGGAAATACAATTGTCTTTGGATCCGGTGGAAGTGGAAAAGAGCTTATGCTTCAAAATATCGTTTATTCTACGATTACCACCCATGATGCTTCAGAAGTAAATTTCTATATCCTAGACTTTGGTGCTGAAACAATGACAATGTTTAGAAATGCTCCACATGTAGGTGAAGTTTTACTCGCAACAGATAACGAAAAAATTGAGAATTTATTTAAAATGGTTGCGAAAACAATCGAAGATCGTAAAAAATTATTTGTTGACTACAATGGTTCATATGATTTCTACATTAATCATGGAGGCAAACAGATCCCATTAATCATTGTTATGATTAATAATGTTGAAGCTTTCCTAGAGACGTTTACTGATTATGAGGAACTTCTTGGACAAATTACTCGTGACTGTTTAAAATATGGAGTATGTTTCATCTTCTCTACAAATGGTCCAAATACAATTAGATATCGTATTAGACAAAACTTCAGTCAAAATATTGTTTTACAATTTAATGACCCATCAGATTATGCCAGTGTATTACCTGGAGTTAGAAAGAAAGAACCATCAAAAGTATATGGTCGTGGTATGATCGATCTAAGTGGAATTTACGAGTTCCAAACTGCTTATCCATATAAAGAAGAAAAGTTAATCGACTATATCAAAGTAATTTGTAATAAGTTATCAGATATTTGTGAGACAAAGGCTAAAAAGGTACCAATCTTACCAGAAGTTGTTAATCAAGAATCTGTCGAGTCTGCATTAGGTAGTATGAGAACTATCCCAGTAGGTATTGAAAAAGAATCATTAGAGATTGCGACATTAAACTTAAAAGATTCTTATATTTACAATATTACTGGTGAAGATATTACCTCACTTCCAGGGTTCCTACACGGAGTTGCCAGAGCAGTTATTAAGGTACCAAATACCCAGTGTATAATTTTAGACGCTTTAAGTGCATTAAGTTCAGAAACTATTAGTGATGAAGCCATTCATTATGACAGTGGTAAATGTGAAACTATGATTGCAAAATTAACAGAATTAGTTGAAGCAAAGAAGGCTAATAATACGCCAGATGAAATTGTCTGTATGATTGTTGGTATGAATACCTTATTCCAAAAAATGAGTAGTATTGAAAAAGGTAATTTAACAATGCTAATTCAAAATTCAGCTAATTTAGGTACACTAAAATTTATTATGGTTGATACTATTGATAATATTAAATCAGTAGCATATGAAGTATGGTATAAGTCTAATGTTGATTTATCAGAAGGTATCTGGATTGGAAATGGTATAGCCAACCAATTTACTTTAAAAGTTACTACAAATGCTAGAGTTCTTCGTGCTGAAATTGATCCTAAATTTGGTTATATTATCAAGAAAGGTAAAGCTACACTTATTAAATTCATTTCTAATGAATAAGAGGGGGAAGATATATGAATAAAAATAAAATATTAATTGAATTAGAAATCCCTTTAATTGAAAAAAAATATGACTTATATATTCCTATTAATAAGAAAGTAGGAACAGTAAAAAAACTGATTGAAGAATCTTTAGTTGATCTAACTGATAATGCTTATGAGATAAAACCTGAAACAAACTTTTATAGTAAAGAAACTGGTCAAATATATGACGTTAATCGAGCAGTTCGTGAAACCGATTTAAAAAACGGTTCCAGAATCATTCTAATATAGGAGGTAACTATGTCAGATTATAATCAATTTGTTTTAGCAGTAAATAAAATATTTGAAATAACTGCTAAGTTGAAACAAGGTTGGAAAGATAATGATAATTTAAATATTGCCGATAGTATTGAGGAATCTAAGACGACAGTAGTTGAAGCGGCTAAGCTATTCAATACTCAAATGATCTCTACTGCTCCAGCTAATCCAGATACTACTCAACCTGTTAGTTCTGAAGCTCCTCAACCAACTGAGACGCTTACTCCAAATCCGGCTAATCTAACACCTCCAGTAGCCGAAACACTAACAGAGGAAGTAGGTGTTTTAGGCGAATGATTGGCACATTTACATATGATCAAATTCTTCAAATTTCAAAAGAATTATCTGAAAATATTGAAGTAATAGAAAACCTTTCGAAAAAACAGGGGGCTGATATACTTCAAACTTTTATCTCAAATGTTACTTGGTATGCCACTTTTTTAAAATCAACTGTTGAATTATATAAAGATGCAGATGAGGTATTAGCCCATTTCAAAAAATAAGAGCTTTCATTAAGAAAGCTCTTTTATATATTTATTAATTATTACTCCTGGGAAATAATATTTTAAAATATTAGAGAAACTACAACCATTCTTTGCCAGTTCATTAGCTCCATAAATACTAAGCCCATAACCATTACCAAAACCTTTAGTAATAATCCGTATTCCTTCAACATTAATAATGATATTTAAATTCAAAGATTTTAGTCCTAACAATTGTCTAAATTCTTCCCCCGCAAAAACCCTCTTTCCAATTCTCATCCTCTTAATATATTCTCTATCATCGACATCCAAAATACTAAATTCCGTCTTACTATCGATATTAACTCCCAAGATTCTACTAAGAACATCATAGGAGTAATCCTTCACCTCTATATAATATGGTGAAGCTAAATCCCATAAGCTTCTAACGGAACTTAAATAAGGATATTCATTATTACTAAAAGTTTTTCCAGTATTCGAAAAATGAATAAAAGGTAAAATATAACGTTTATTATAAGATAAGAATAAACAATCAGTATCCTTAATAGCCTCTTCCAACTTTCTAACGTTATCTTCATAATCTGTTGTCCATACTAATTTATAATAAGAAATCGGTTTAAAAACTACATAATCATTAAAAGCACTTATTTCTTTATCATTAGTCATCTTATTAAAAACATAGGTTCTGTACAAAATACTAATCGCCTTTAATACCTCACTATGACATAAAGGATCAATATTAGTAGCCAAAGCACCTAATAAATACTCTTTCAATGGTAACTCAATTACTGCATCATCATTTAAACGTACTGTGACCAAATAATATTCATTTGAGTAATATAAACTTTCTTTTAATATTTCAATCGGATTACTAGTATTACTAATATCTAGACTCTTTACCACAATACCATCTATAACTAAATAAACCTTTGACCCCTCATAATTAATACCATGATTTCTTATAAAATTCCTTGTTCTCCTAGATAATTCTTTATCACTTGACTCAAGGGCCAATTCTCTAGAAAACTCATAAGCCAAAGACAAATATAAGTATAAAACATCTTCTGTTCCATTGTTTTTAATTTCATATTTATAAAACATACTCTTCACCTAACATTAGTATGAAGAAAAATATTTTAATTATACAAAAAGAACTAAAATTCAAAGTACTTTGAACTTGTCAATAAAAAGTAGACAGTAAAAAGAAATTATTTGAACCCTAATTG
>CAZTRE010000004.1:0-64022 GCA_964616405.1 uncultured Mycoplasma sp.
CCTGTGACCCCCTGCTTGTAAGGCAGGTGCTCTAACCAACTGAGCTAATCGCCCAAACAAATCAGTTGACGTAATTAAATATATCAATTATTTATTTCTTTGTCAACGATTTTTTTGCTTTTTTTAATTTTTTTCGTTTTTTACTTTAATTTCATCGTTTTTTCTTCTACCCACTTATTTAACATTTCAGTAAGCGTTAAAAATCCGCTTTTAGTTTCTAATATTTTCGTACTTTTCTTTTTGGTTATCCTATAGTCCATATTTTTGATTGTTAGTTTTATTTGTCCATTCTTCTCATTTTCTAAAACCTTCGCTTGAATAAGTTCTCCCATTTTTACATAATCATGAATGTTTCTTACAAAACCGTCACTAATCTCTGATATGTGAATTAAGCCAAAATTTTGATCATCAATATTTATAAAAATACCATATTTTTCTATTCCTGTTACATATCCCTTTACTATATCGCCTTTTTTATACATGCCCATATGTTACACCTTCCTCGTACATTATATCATTATTTATAGATTATAACAAGAAATATATTTGCTATGCATTATGATTGTATGATATAATTCACTTGGTGATTTTATGAAGAACTCAGATATTATTAACAAGATTATTTTACTTATTGATAAGCTTAAGCCTTTTTTAATTAATGATGGTGGCAATCTAGAATTTGTCAAATATGAGGATAATATTGTTTATGTTAGACTACTTGGGGCTTGTAAGGATTGTGCTATGATGGATATTACGTTAAAAGAAGGTATTGAAGAGATTATTGTAAGTGAAATCCCTGAAGTAAAAGAAGTTAGAAATGTAGATTAGTTTTTATAACCAGTCTACTTTTTTTATTTGTTGCATTTTTCTAAACTCTTCATATAGTAACTTTAAACTCTTCTCATAATGATTTATTTCTTGAATTAATATGTTAAATTGTGTTTTGTTTATAGCGCTTTTTAATAGTCCATTATAGTAATAATTTGGAAATAATAAACGTGCAAAAACTAACTCAAAGTCTATTTCATGTGAATATTGGGAGAGAATATCTTTGATAACATCTGAATTAAGCTCATTATTTATAATTTTTTGTCTCAATATTTCACTTATTTCTCTTTCTTCAATATCTACTACTAAGTTTAATGGATTCCTAATCTCCTCTTTTTCCAATACTCTAAATGTTAATATTTGTCGCTTATTTGGAAATTCTTTGCCTGTTATATATAGGATTGCTGTTTCTGCCATCGCATTATAATAATCAAACAGGATTTGATCATATTCATTTTGATGGGAACTTGTAATAACTTTTTCATAATAGTCTTTTTTTTTGATCCATAGCTGTTTCCAATTTGTTTTAACAATCTCACCAGAGATGTTTTTCGATAAAAACAGGAGCCTTTTTTCCATTTCTTTATTATTTATGCAAGTCAAAAGTACGTAATTTATTCCGTTATAATTACTATATAATTTTCCATTTTTATTCTTATTAATTGAAAAAAAGAGGTTACTAATTTTTTCGTAATTTAATAACCGATACAATTCTTCTACCTCGGTGGTATTAATTACTGGGCATAATAAATATCTATTATTTCCATCTTTTATTTTTATATCGTTTTTTACTTTATAAATAGTGGGTGTTTGCAAATTGTAATTATATTTTAAAAATTGTTTCATAATTCATCACTTATTTATATATATGCAAAAAAAAAAGAAGCAAGAACTTCTTATATCTTACTTCATATTTTTTATTGTCCAATTCCTTGTGCCATCAAACTTATCATCATGCTAATTTGTTCTTCTTGTTTATTTTTATCACGACGCATTTGTTGTAAAGCTTGATAAGTTTCATTACATTTTGTTTCTAGTTCATTAGCGTAACCGGCAAATTGATTAATAGTCTCATTGTAGCGAGCGGTTGTTTCTTGTGCATCATCTGCTTCGTTTGCATATTCTGTTTGTATTTTTCCTAAATCTTTGGTTAATACTGTTACCTTATTAAAATAAGCTTGAACATCTTCACTTAATTCAGGATTAGCTAAATTTTCACCCTGTGTTTTTTTATTTTCCAAATTAATTGCATTCCTTTCTGGTGCGATTGCTATTGTTTCCCTCTCTATTGTCTCTTCTCCTGAAATTTCATTATAGAATGAATCTTTTACTTTCGGTAATGAAATTGGCGGAAATTCATATTTCTTCACTTCATCCAATGGAGTTATAGACTTTCTAGGCGAGTTCATACTTGGTGCATTCCTTGTAACATTTTCAAATGGAGTTATTTCAGGAATTTCAGTTTGTTCCGCTTGTTGAGAAAACATCTGTTCGAATGCATCCCTATTTATTCCTGTAACTCGGTAATCATCAGCAATACTTTCTCCCTTAAAAGGAGCAGTTTCATCTTCCTTTGTAAACTTCTGTACTTTTGCAGGTGTACTTTCATTTTGACTGACTTTTATTTTTTCTAATTCCTCATTAATCGCTAGTGCAAGTTCATCAGCATCAATTGGTTTTTCAGTTTCTTCTTGATCTATTCCAACTGCTTGTTCTTCAGCATCGCTTTCTCCTACTATATCGTCTGTAGACACTGCAAAGTTTTCTGGAGTAATTAACCCTTGAGTGCCCATAACTGTATCTTTGACTTCAGTATCAGTTCCATAAAGGGCTTCTATATTATATCCCAAATTTTTCATCATTGTATCTTTTAATTTTATTGCGCGGGAATCGATAAACTCTTCGGTTACATAATTACTAATTTCTAAAAATTTAATTCTCGATTCTAAGTTTGCAATCGCCATTGTGCTCTTTAAAACCTTCTCTTCTACTATTGTATGGGAATTTTCTGGTACTAGTTGATCACTTTGGAATTCCATAGAAACTAATCCTTTATTATCTAAAGTAAATTCTTTTTTTGCTAGATTCGATCTAAATTCAGTGAAACGGTTTGATATATTTGTGAATGATACTTGTTTGAATTTGATTTTTCTGAATAGTGAAATTCCGATTTGTCCAAATTCTCTATCTACTAATTCGACACTTGACATACACTATACCTCCCTTTTTTTATTATTCTGCCTTTGATAATTCTCTTAATACATCTTTTACTTTGCTCCACTCTTCTTCATCTTCTACACCTAGAAGTTTAGCTTCGCCAGATGAACGATCAACATGTGAAACATATACTGTAATATTATCATTTTCGTCCTTTTCATTTTTTGTATAAATGACATATTCTTTTTTTGTATCCTTAAATTCAAAAGCCAAAATTATTTCAACTTCTTCGATTGAACCATCTTCTGCGACAATGGACATCATTTTCTTTTCTAATCCTTGATTTTCTTGCATATAAGTAATCCTCCCTTATTATTCATATATTATAATTCTAACATATTTTTGAATAATTTCAAGGGCTTACCTTATTTTTTTTAAGAGAAATACCTTAGCACCATAACTACAATAATTTTTTATATAATCATCTAAATATTTAATATCATTTATTTTTGTTACTTTTTTATTATTGCTATCTTTATATCCCTTTAACCTTACTTTCTCATAAGAAAAGTCGCCAAATATATAATCGAATTCATCAAAATATTCAGTTATCTTCTCTGATAGTTCTTCTTTATTAATACAATTATTATCATCTCTTACTATTTCATAATTAATTCCATTTATTTCTATTTTCTTCATTCTACACCTCATAGTCATTATATCATATTAAGACTCGATTACAGATATTTATTTTCAATATTATGATTCCGATTGAGGATATGCCTTTTCCAATTGTTTCTCATAGTATTCCTGTGGAATTAATCCTTTTATCAGTTTTAAAGTGAGTGGAGCTTCTATTTTTATTTTATTATTTTTTGATGATACAGGAAGACTTATTTGTTCTGATATTTCTACTACAATAAAGGTTTCGATTACTATACTATTGAAACCATAGGACTCCATTTTAGTCTTTAGTTTAGTAGTTAATTCTCCCTTAAAAGCAAGTTTTAAAGGTATGTATGGGCCATAATTGGCATAGAAAGAATTATTTTTAAGTGCCCCAAATGGTACTTCACAGATTACTCCATTTTGAACTTTTTTGAATCTGCCAAATTTTAAATCTGTCGATATATTAAATTTTTCTATATTTCCTTCTTCTAAAGTAAGTAAATCATTATATATTTTATCATATATGATTCTTAATAAGTGATTTACCTCTTGGGTATTGTAGTCAAGTAATTCTATTTCTCCATTGGTTGTTTTTTCTATTATAAAGAGTTTGCTCAAATCAGTGCCCTCTAAAATTTGATGTATTGTACTATTTACAATGTTAGAGACAATTCTTGTTGATTCATTATTTGCGTAATTGTATAGCTGTTGATTAAGGGATTTTCCGGTTTTACCAATTAAAAAAAAAGATGTCATTAAAGCGAAGACAAATATTATAATAAATTTTTGGTATCTATTCATATAATTTGGTCTGTACTAAAATTACATCTTCTCCTATTTTAGTAATGTCTTTCCACATAATTTGTGAATCAAGCTCCTTGTTTAAAGAAAACATTTTGCGTGATGATTCGAGAATAAGGGATTCCACCGAACCATCCTCTAAAATATTAACATCAATTATAGAGCCCACGTTCTTTCCATCTGTAATATTTATTATTTTTTTTGATTGAAGTTCAGAAAGTCGCATACTATCACCTAATTAAATATATGATTCTAGGGCCAATTTATTCTATTGAAGTGTTTTCTTTAGCTGCTTTATAGCTCCCTTTTCTAATCTAGATACCTGGGCTTGACTTATACTTAACTCTTTAGCAATTTCCATTTGAGTTTTTCCAATAATGAAACGTTGGTCCAAAATGTATTTCTCGCGTTCATCTAAATCATCAATTGCGGTTGATATTGCAAGTTTTGTTGATAATTCGTTACTATTAGCCCTTTTGTCTTCTATTTGATCGCATAAGTATATTGTATCCCCTCCATCATTATAGATCGGTTCATACATGCTTATTGGATCTTTTAATGAATCTAACGCCGTTACTACATCATATGGTTCTGCTTCTAATTTTGAAGCCAATTCTTCTATTGGAATTTCTTTACTGTGGTCATTGTGGTATTCCTCTTTTAACTTTAGAGCTTTATAAGCTAAATCTTTTAGGGAACGACTTATGCGAATGCTACTTGTATTATCACGAATATAGCGTTTTACCTCACCTAAGATCATTGGAACTGCATACGTTGAAAACTTTACTTCATGTGATAAATCAAAATTATCAATTGCTTTTAAAAGTCCTATGCAGCCTATTTGAAATAAATCATCCATATTTTCGGTTTTATTCATAAACTTTTTTAATATTGATAAAACTAATTTTAAATTACCTTGGACTAATAAGTCCCTAGCAAATTCATCGCCTTGCTGCATCTTTTTAAATAATTCATTCATCTCATCTTGTTTTAAAACTATTATGTCATTGGTATTAATGCCACTTATTTCTACTTTATATCTTGCCATAAAAAATCTCTCCTTACCTCAATAGTGGTTGGAGAGATTAATTTTTATTCATAAATATCTATTTATTCGTCATATTTTTCTAGAAAAAAGCTTTTTTGGCCATTCTTTTTGGTTGCTAAGACTGTATCTACATTAACGTTTTCACTTGATTTGAATATATTATAAGCAACATTTGGATTGTTTTTTTCTAATTCTTTTATTAGCATTTTAATTTCTAAACGTTTAGAATCTTTTAAAGAGTCTTTTTCAGTAAATTTACAGGCACAATTGATAAATTCTAAATGATTGTAATTTTTCCAGGCAATTATATCATCTTCGCGAACTAAATAAAGGGGTCTAATTAATTCCATGCCTTCAAAATTAGTACTTTTAAGCTTAGGCATCATACTTTTATATTCTCCGCCATAAAGAATTGAAAGCATTATAGTTTCAATTACATCATCAAAATGGTGACCTAAGGCAATTTTATTACAACCTAGAGCTTTAGCATGGTCATATAAAAATCCACGACGCATTCTAGCACATAAATAACAAGGAGAATCACTAGCGTGCTTATTAATGACATTAAAAATATCAGAATTAAATATCTGAATATCAATTCCTAGCTGTTTAGCATTGCTAATTATTTTTTGAAGATTTTCATCATTATAACCCGGATTCATTACTAAAAAGACTAAATCAAACTTAATCTTTCCGTGTTTTTTTATTTCTTCCATACATTTAGCAAGTAAAATTGAATCTTTTCCCCCAGATATACAAACTGCTATTTTATCATTTTCTTGAATAAGATTATAATCTCTGATAGCTTTAGTGAATGGTCTCCAAATAGTTTTACGAAATTTTGTAATTATACTACGTTCTATTTCTTGTTTTTCGTTTAACATATTATCACCTACTAATCTCGTTCTAAATAATCGGTACCTTTGTGGGGCTCTTCACGTAATAGGTCATTATAATCTTGTTGACGTAAAACTTCATAGATGGCGATAGCTGCACTATTAGAAACATTTAAAGCTCGGACATTTGATGTCATAGGTATTCTCATACATCGATCTAAATGATTTTTTAATATTTCTTTAGGAATTCCAGTGGACTCTTTTCCAAAAATTAAATATATTTGTTTGTTTTCTTTATTAGAAAAATCAAAACTGGTATGTGGTTTGTGACCATAACGGGTAAAAAAATAGTATTCACCAGGATTTTTTTCTTTGAATTCTTCAAAGTCTTCATAAACTTCCATATCTAGTTTATCGATGTAATTTACACCGCTTCTTTTTAAATGGGCATCATCAATAGAAAAGCCAAGGGGCTTAATCAAATGCAATTTGGTATTTGTAGCGACGCATGTTCGCATAATGTTCCCAGTATTTTGTGGGATTTCTGGTTGATATAAAACGATATTATTCATACTTCCTCCTAATATAAAAGGAGATTACTCTCCTAGTCTGTGCAAATCAATAAATTGATGTGTCTTTGAAATTGTTAATTTTTCGTTGTTTTTGGGTTGAAGGATATGAACTGTTTTTCCTTCTTCTAAAGCAACAAGCGCTGGGAATTGTTCCGTTAGTTTAACTCTAGATGTATACTTTTCATTATAGGATTTTACGAAATTGACTTTCTCTTCAGCTGATATATTTAAATAAACTATCTCGTTTTGAAGTTCTTCATTGTTAATAAGTTTTTTTAACCCTTTTTCATAGTTACGGCACCTTTCATCATTGGCGGTACATATGTATATAAGATTCGTTGGATTTTCCGATACATAGTGTTCTAACTCTTCGCTAGTTATTTCTGATAAAGTTCCTCTAATAACGGGTATTTCTAATTTCATATCTTGATATACATTATAAACATTGCATAAATATAAGGTTATTGCTGTTGCAACCAAAAATATTAAAGCTAATATTAAATAATTTTTAATACTTATTTTTCTTTCAGTCTGCTTTTCTTTTGTTTTCACAAAATCACTTCCTTATCTATTAACATTTTAACACAAAGATTGTAAATTTTGCACTACAAAATAAATTATTGATAGTTATTGACAATTTTTTTGATTGTCTTTGCGTCTTCATCGTAAAAACTAAAGTGTAAACTAAACTTGCCTATTAATTTCTTTGGGTTAGTCGACTGATAGTTCTCATAGTTTAATATATGAGTATTTACTCCATCATAGAAGACTGGGAAAACTCTATTTTTTAAATCCACTAAAGTGTAATTATTCATATTCTTATCTATCCTAAGGATATTACCTTTTATAAGCATGTTTTCAATTCGACCATAAGCAAATAATTCAATATTAGGGATGGATAAAAATTTAGATCGATAATTCTTAATTAGATCTAACTTCTCGGTCTCTGATAGTTCAACGGATAACATCACTGAATTAATATGTAATTTATGTAGATAATAGACTGTATAAATATTATAAACATTTAGTGGATAATCCCCTCGGTAACATCTTTCTTTTGATGGCAAATAGTAGTCTGATAAAACATTTTTTGTACAACTATTTTCTTGAACATGCCTAATACAACGAGGAATTTTATAATAAATTTTCTCATTATCTTTATATTCTTCATAAAGTTTTTTATCACAAACATAGATGTATTTAAAATTTAGTTCTAGACAAGTTAATAATTGTTCTTTAGTCCGAACTGTTGCAGTTAAACTTTTTTCTTCTGTAAAGGCTACTGGTTTAAACTTAACTTCATTTATAATTATATCTTGTTCTAGTTCGGTTCTTTTAGCAATTAATTTTTCTACAAGTTGACGACGAATATCATTAAGCTCTCTAATGGAAATGAATATATTTTCATCAGCCGATATGGTGGTTTTTTGGCTAATAAATGGGGTGGTGCCAAGTTTTTCTATTTGATCTTTTATCCGCTCTTTTGATATTGGGGCATTAATAGATGCCGCTACAATGCCACCGGTTTCTTGAAAAGTATTAGCTCCATCGGTAATCTCTATAACTAAATTATTACTTAAATGAGCAGTAACTTTAATTGAAATAGGAATTTTTCTTTCAGGAAGAGCACTTAAAGTATTAAGTAAATTATGATCTTGAGTTTTACAAACAGTATCCATAATATCTAAATTAATTTTATTATCAACATAACAAATATCATCAGCATAATTTATCAAATTATCTTTTTCATCATATAAATAATTTACAATAAATCCCTTACCACTATTGAGAAATCTAATTCCATCATGCTGATAAAGAGGTTTAGTTAGTTTTATTTTAATTTTATCTTTAGTTATACCAATAACTTTACCAATGTCTAATCCAATATGATTAGGTGTTTTTGGATTCATTAAGTCTTTAGGTTCAACTGAAAAAAGATTGCCTGAGGTAAAATCTCGGTTAAAAATGGTCTTTAATTTATCTGTTTCTGCTTTTAAGTCAATAGTTTTTCCGTCAATTAAATTACGATAGTATTTTGTAATAAAGCCAACGTATTCAGGACTTTTCATTCTACCTTCTAACTTAAAACTTGTGATATCTGATTTTAGTAAATCCAAAATATGCGGAGCAGAATTCAATTCTTTTGTACTTAAAAGATACTGTTGCTTAGATATTGTTTCTGAAGATTTTTTTAAGGTATATGGTAGGCGACAACTTCCAGCACATTCACCACGATTGCCACTTCTAGTTCCAAGCATACTACTCATGAGGCAGCATCCTGAATAACTAATACATAAAGCTCCGTGAATAAAAACCTCTTTTTCAATAGGTACATCAATGGCATTTATCTCTTCCAAAGTCATCTCTCTAGCCAAAACAACTCTCTTCACTCCCAATTTATAAAACAATTCTGCAGTATCTTTTGATGAAATATTTGCTTGTGTGGAGGCATGAATTTCTAAGTCGGGATACTTTTCACGAACTAAGCAAAGCATACCAAAATCTTGAATTAAAACGGCATCTACTTTATGTCTATGAAGGAATTCAACTTGTTCTATGAACGCAGGTACTTCATCATCTTTTATTAAAGTGTTCATAGTTACGTATACTTTTACACCATAAAGATGAGCATACTTTAAAGCCTCTAATATTTCTACATTGTCA
This sequence comes from uncultured Mycoplasma sp., assembly GCA_964616405.1. Classification (GTDB taxonomy): domain Bacteria; phylum Bacillota_I; class Bacilli_A; order RF39; family UBA660; genus JAEDES01. The sequence goes on from CAZTRE010000004.1 coordinate 9,576, forward strand.
AAGTTTTTAGCAAACTTTCTAGCACCAAAGCATTTACAACCTAAATAAACAGCATCGGCTCCGTTTGCTACTGCTTGATAGAGACTGGCCATGTCACCTGCTGGAACAAGTAATTCAGGTTTAATCATTTACCTCACCTCTTTTTGTATATCGATTATACCATAAAATTGACTGATATGGCATAGCTATTACATATATTTTATTATGATGGAACAAGAAGAGACAATTGAAAGACTTAATTTTGAAAATTTGATTTGGGTAACATTTATTGTTGTCTCAGCCTTAGATATTTATGGAGATGAATTAATAAAAAGAGGAATTTTAAGGCACGATAAAAGCTCTCAAGAAAAGGCAGAGAATCTATTTTTATTTGTGTCATTAATTTCAATTTTAATTTATGTTTATTTTTTATATAGAAATTATACAGATTACAAAAAATATTGTAATGATTTATATTGGATTAGATTAGCGGCAAGCACCTTTATTTTACTCGGTTCTATAATGCTTTTGTATTTTCAATTAAATGTAAATGATAGAAGTAGTAATAATTTGCCTTCTAATATCTAGAATTAGTAATATATTTTACTATGAATGATAATTATAAAAGATTAAAAGAAATTGAGACTGAAAATTTTATATGAATTGTATACTTACTTATTATTGGTATTTCTTTTTTAGCAAATCATTATGAAAAAGAATATTTTATATACAATAACGAGGAAGCAAAAAAACGTTACCGGATACTAAATATATTTGTCTTCGGAGTGGCACTAATTATCTATTTTTATTTTTTCAAAGGTAACTATGAAACAGTGAAAAACCTAAACTGCTGTGACTCTCCTACAAAAATAAAGTTTAATGAATTGAATTTTATCGCATCTTTATTAATTGTAATTGCGGGAATAATTATTTTATACATTGCGATATTTGATGAAGATTTGGAAACAGAAATATCCTTTTCATAAGAACTTGTTTATGATACCTGCATAAATTACTATAGGTGATATGTTTGAAAAATAGACATCCATTCTTTTGTAGGTGTAACTTCTGTAAACAAAAAAGAAGAAGTAGTGCCTTCTATCTTTCTTTAATACTAATATTTTTGATTATTAGTTTTTATCAGTTACTGCTACTTATTTTTATCACGACTAAAATAAATGCAATTATTTTACTTTTTGAGTTTTTATTTATCGGTCTGTTGATTTTTTTCATAATATTTTGATAAGAAAATATTTGTTTTATCAACGTAGTCCACTGTATCCCTAACATTTATTAAATTAACAATAGTAGAATTTTTAAAAACTATTTTGGGTGGAATGGCAATTAAGGCATGAAAAAGACTTTCTTCATCTTTAGTATACGCATATTTTGCTTGATATAAATCATAAAGAGATGTCATTTCTACTGATTTAAATTCTTGATGATAGAAATTTAGAAAATCATAAATAACTGAATCTCTAGTAGAATTATTCCAGTTTATAAAGTATGGCTTATCGCCAATTAAAAAATGATCTAGTGAAATATTATTATGTAATTGGACAGTTCTCTCGCGAGTAAGTTTTAATTTTTGATCATACCAGCTATCTATTTCTCTTTCAGAATAATTTAGTGCTTTATAAAATTTAGAAATATTCAACATTAGTAGATATTCAGCAGGTGCCATAAATTCTCTAGTTTCTAAAAAGTCTTGTAGATCTAGATAGTAATTTCGTAAATATGTAATGTTTTCTTTTACGTTATTATATAAATCTTTTGTTTTTTCTTGATCAATTTCTTGATATGTTGTTGTTTTGATGTGCAAAAAAAGAAGAGTATTAATTAATTCAATGGCTTTATCAGATGCAGGAATCTCTAATTCTTCGATATAGGGATAAAACTCATACTTATTAGTGGTTGTAGTTGGGGGTAAAAAGTTGGTAAACCCTTTTAAACGTAGATAATTATAGGTATCATTGTTTTCTTTTTTTCTGATCTTGCAAAGATATTTTTCGTTGCCTTCTTCTACTATTTTAGCTTTGTTTTTATAATTAATTATCTTGTGCATGATATGGAATTATAATTTTTGAGCCAATTGAAAGAGTTGATAAATCATTATAACTTTCTAGTTCTTCTTTGGTGGTTTTGTATTTTTCAATTAATGAATTAATAGTTTCTTCTTCTCTTAAAATATAAACTGAATAGGTAGCATAGGTTTCTTCACTTTCACTTATATTTTCAAATAATGAGCTTACAATTGGGGTTTCATTTGAATTGTTACTTTCTTCTATTTTCATTTCTTGTATCTCCATTTCTTCTGTCTCTTCTTGTGAATTTTCTAAATCGCCATCACATTCACGGGTATCTTTTTCGACTTCAATAGTTTCTATTTTTTGAGGTTCATCATGTAATTCTGGTAATGTTTCTATATCATCTAACTTTTCAATAATATCAACTTCTTCTTTTTCTTCGGTTCTATCCTCTTCTATATTAACGATTTCTACTCCTTCAACTTTTATATCAATATAACAAACTAAAGTATAATCATTTTCTATTTCATAGTAAAAATCATCAATATCAATATGCGTTGTATCTAAATCAAGACTTTCAGTTAAAAGGATATCGGTCGGCAATTGATATGAAAAGCTTTCTTCTATTCGCGAAGCCTCAGTTAATTTATAACTACCACTGACAAGTAATTCACCTTCTACACTATTGCAGTCTACGAATTTTAAATTATGTTCTAGGGAAATAGATGTTATCTCACCGATCATTGATGGGAATTCTATTCTCTTCTCAAAAGATATTATTTTTTTCATATATTCCTCCTAAAAAATAGTATGAAAAAAGAAGAACGTTTATTCTTCTTTTGCTTTGATTTTTTCTAATTTCTTAACCGCTGTTATAGCCTTTTTTCTACCATGTCTATTCTTAAAGCCTTTTTTACTAGCTACTTCATCTAAAAAGTTCATAGTAATATTTCTAGCTTCTGGATAAAATTTGTAAAATTCTGGAATTACTTCAGCAATATAATTAGTACTGGCTATAAATTCTTTCTCCCCAATTGTCGGAATTTCTCCACTTTGAAGCATTGATATAACTACCACATCAGCAGCCATGCTGGTGTATAATTGCTGTGGAGTAGTAAAAAGAGGTAATTTCCTTGTTTCTAAATTCCAGGCTACATATCCTCTTACGTTTTGGGCTATAGCTTCCATAGGCATGGAACGAATTTCATTAATTTTTCTTATAATACTGTTAATAGTATCGGCGCACCCTGGAAATGATTGAAATAGGGAGCGCTGACTCTCTAAAATTGTTTGTGTATTATCTAAAAATTCTTCATTCATCAAGAAAAATGGTTTTTCATTTGACAAGGCATTATCTAAGGCGTTAATAAAACGATAATAGAAGGCGGGATCTTCAAGTTCTAGAAATGAATCGGTTATTTTTTTATCAATTACTACTCCTTTTAATATCATAATATCTTCATACTTTAACATTGTTTCTAAAATATCATTTTTGTTTGTTGTCATTATTTCTATCTCCGTTAAATATTTCATTGTAAATTTCTTTGTAATTTTTTACAAAAATAAAGTTAATTTTATTCTTTATATCTTCTGGTATTTCATCTAAATCTTTGCTATTTTCTTTTGGAATAAATATTTTAGTAATACCAGCCCTATGGGCACCAATGACTTTTTCTTTTAAACCACCAATACCTAAAACACGACCTCTTAAAGTAATCTCTCCGGTCATAGCTATATTTTTATCGACTGCTTGATTTGATAAAAGACTAATCAAGGATGTTGTGAGAGTTACACCAGCAGAAGGACCATCTTTATTAACTGCGCCTTCTGGAACATGAATGTGTAAATCATGATCATCAAATATTTTTTCATCTAAATTAAATTGCTCTATATTAGCTTTTATATAACTTAGGGCAATACGACAAGATTCTTGCATTACTTCACCTAGTGAACCAGTAATTGTTAAATCGCCTTTTCCTTTGTATATGGTGGATTCAATTGGTAATATATCTCCTCCAAAAACTGTATAAGCCATACCATTTACTACGCCTATTTCATTTTTTTCGGACATTTCGGTATAATAATACTTTTTCTTACCTAAAAATTCTTCAACAATTTTAGTATCAATGTTGTAAAAAGGCATATCCTTTTCTAATAAGATCTTTTTAACAATCTTTCTAAATAAAGTAGCAATCATTCGTTCTAATTCTCTAACTCCGGCCTCTTTAGTATAATTTCTTATTATCAGCATCAAAGCTTCATCTGATATTTGAACTTGCAATGAAGTAAGGCCATGTTCTTCCAGTTCTTTAGGTACTAAATGATTCTTCGAAATATCTAGTTTTTCATATTCTGTATAGCTTGAAATGTTAATTATCTCTAAACGATCCCTTAATTCATAAGGAATTTGCTCAATGTAATTAGCTGTTGCGATAAATAAAACCTTCGATAAATCGAACTCTTCTTCTATGAAGTGATCTGAGAATTTGCTGTTTTGTTCTGGATCCAGTACTTCAAGTAAACTACTGGCAGGATCTCCTTTTATATCTTTAGTCATTTTATCTATTTCATCAATGATAAAGACAGGGTTTGAGGTACCGGCTCTTCTTATTCCTTGAATTATACGTCCAGGATTTGCTCCAATATAAGTTCGACGATGACCAATAATTTCAGCCTCATCATTAATTCCACCCACACTTATCTTGGCTACCTTCCGCCCTAGACTTTGGGCAATACTTTGCGCAAGAGATGTTTTACCTACTCCTGGGGGACCTACTAAACATAAAATTGGGCTACGTAAACTATTAGTATTTTGTTTAACCGCTAAGTATTCTAAAATACGCTCCTTGACGTCGTCTAAAGCATAATGCGATGAATCTAAAATAGATTTTACTTTTGATAAATCATTGTTGTCTTTGGTACAATGGTTCCATGGAAGATTTAACATCCAATCTAGATATTCCCTTACAATTCCTAGTTCAGGAGAATTACTATTAATTGATTCATAACGAGCAATTTCTCTTTTAATTCGCTCTTTTATTTTAGGTGAACATTTTAATTTGGCAAGGCGACTTTTTAATTTTAAAACTTCATCATCTTTGCTATTTACTTCACCTAGTTCCTGTTGCATTAATTTTATTTTTTCGCGTAAAAAATATTCCTTTTGAGATTCGGTTAATTCTCTTTCTACTTGTTCCTCTATCTTTTGTTCAAGTTCAATTAGTTTAATATCCTCATTCATATCTTCGATAAGTTGTTTGCATCGTTCAATCGGATCAACTAAGGTAATATATTTCTTTTTCTTTTGATAATCTAAAGTTAAAAATGCTCCGGCCAAATCACAAAGTTCATTTAAATTATTTACTTTATTTAATTGAGTAATAACCGCATTACTCATATATGGGACTTTTTCAATATATTGCTCAAGTGACTTGACTAGGATGTTAAAATAATCTCTTTCTGTTTCTTTTGGTAGCTCATTTATTTCCTTGTAATTAGCATAGAAAAAATCTTCTTCCTTAACGTAATTAGATATTTCAACTCTCTTTAATCCCTCAATTACAACGCGGGTTTTACCATTAGGCACAACCATTTTAAATTTTAATCTTCCTAAAGTTCCATAATTTGGTAAGTTGGTTACATCGGTATCTAAGTTTTCCTCAATTGGATTTACAATTAACATTAAATCATTTTCAAGTTTATCTATTATATTTATCATCGCTTGATCGAATGTATTATCATATTCAATTCTGACCTCGTTGTTTGGAAAGATAACCATATCATTAATTATTAGAACTAGAAGTTTTTCTTCTGTCATCGATTACCCACCTCCAAATTTTAGTACTGCTTACTATTATATAATAAATAAATTTTTTTTCAATCTTTTTGATTGTTTTTTACATTTTTTATTTTTTAAAGCTGCAATTACAAAAGAAAAAAGTAGCCGCTTGGCTACTCTTAATTTTATTATTTATTTAACTCTTTTAATAGTTCTACTACTTTACGCATTTCTAAATCGTATTGAATCATTTCTAGTCCACCAAATTGATCTAAGAATTCTTCTTTTTTCATTTGGTATTTGTCTGCTAAATCACTAGCTTCTTTTTCAGCTTCTTCTGTTGTTACTTCGATCTTTTCAATAGTCATGATTTCTTCTAACATTAAACGATATAATACATTTGAATAAGCTTCTTTTTCTAGTTGAGCTTTTAAGTCCTTTTCAGTACTTCCTGTAAATTGGTAATAAAGATCTAATGAGATCCCTTGCATTTTCATTTGTTCAGAAAATCTTCCAAGTAATCTTTCAACTTCTTCATCAACCATTTCTTCTGGAATGTCTACTTCTACGTTTTTAGCAACTTCTTCTAAGATTTTGTCTACGTATTTATTTTCGGCATCAACATCTTTTTGTGCCTTAATAGAATCTTTAATAGCTGCTTTAAGTGTTTCTTCAGAGTTTACACCTTCCATACCTAAATCTTCAAAGAAATCTTCATCTAATTCTCTTGCAATTTTTTGTTTGATTTCATTTACTTTAACCTTAAATACTACTTTAGCTCCTGCTAATTCAGCAGCTCCATAGTCTTTTGGAAATTCTAAATCAAGATCTTTTTCTTCGCCAGTTTTCATACCTTTTACTTTTTCTTCAAAGCCTGGAATAAATGTATTTGAACCAATTTCTAAAGAATAGTTTTCTCCTTTTCCACCTTCAAATGCTACACCCTCTTTGAATCCTTCAAAGTCGATTACTGCAACGTCGCCTTCTTCAACAACACCTTCTTCTTTAGTTGTTAATTCAGTATATCTTTCTAATAAATGTCCCATTTCATGATTAATTTCTTCATCAGTAACTTCTACAGTTTCTGGTTTAATATTTAAGCCTTTATATTTGTTAACTTTAACTTCTGGCTTTGTTATAATTTTAAACGAAAATTCAACACCATTTTCATTAATACTTTTTAAATCAACAGCAGGTTGAACAACTGGAATTAATTTTGACTCATCCATTGCTTTAACATATGCATCTTGTAATACAAGATCTGCAGCATCTAAGAATAATGATTCTTTTCCAAAGTTTTTTTCATAAATATCTCTTGGAACTTTTCCTACACGAAATCCATCAACTTTAGCTGTCTTTTGTTTTTTAGCAAAAGCTTTATCTAAAGCTTTAGTCCAATCAGCTCCCTCAATTTTAATAACAACGTCATGAACGTTTTTCTTTGTCTTTTTTGTTTCTTTAATTTCTTCTTTTGTTTCTTTTACTTCTTTTGTTTTTGCCATTTGTATTCCCTCCAACGTCTATATTATACATTATAATCTCTACTAAAACAACAACTTTTAACAATAATGTTATTTACTATCAGCTGAGGCTTTATTTGATTTTAATAGTGACTTTGGACCTCCTTTTTTTATAAACATTCTGCTTACTACTTCAAAATAGTTTTTTTCCTGAGTTAAAAATTCGGTAGCTGCTTGCTTACTAACTATACGCATTTTAAATATTGTATCACTCTTTGGTGCTTGGATTTTTTCACTCGTTGCATATTCAAATACACCATCAGCCTCATCGGAATAAGCGATTATATGGCTAGGAACGCCCATTTGCTTATATAACGCATCAGTTTCTCTATTATAGCTTTCAATATCTGTACCTTGCTCAATTAAAGGAGTAGTTTTTGAATTACCATAGGTTAACTCTACTCGATTAACTTCTCTATTATATAACTCTGGATAGTTATCCTGTAATATATCGATAATTCTTTTATCACTTATTGATAAAGCTCTTTCAGTCATTGGTATTTTATAATATTTTTTCATTAGTATTCCTCCTTTTTATAATTATGTTTAAATGTAAATCCCTACTTATTATAATATCAAAATTTTTTACTTTTTTCTAACATTTGGGCGATATTAAAATTATTTAGTTAATAACTATATATTTTGACAGTTTATTTACAGGCCATAGAAAAATAAAAATAACTATTAATTAGTCATTTTGCCATTATTTTTATTTGAAACTTGTTGCGCTTGTTTAACAATTATTTTTACCGCGGTAAATTTCTCTTCTTCAGTATTTACTGTCATTCCTTCAAAAGGCGTCATATCAAAAAAGTCTCTGGCCCAAGATAACTGTTGTATGCCTTCTTCTGTTATTCCTGGTAATCTTTTTAAATCATCAATTTCCAATAACTGATGTAAATTTTCAATATCATGACGATGTAAAAGTTCTTTATACTCCTGATCTACATTCATCCAATCAATTGGAAAACGATAATTCAAAGTTTTTTTAGCTGCTTCTTTAGCGGCTAAAGCACTATTTATTTCATCTATTAATTCTTCTTGGCTTGATGCGTTTAATATTCTATATCTTAATGCAATTAATTGTGCTATATTATAATCTTTAAATTTTTTATAATCACTTTGTATCATGTTTAGTACCTCTTACAACGAATTCGTTTAAAATTATTTTTTATTATAACATATTATTGTTTTTTTACAATTTAAATGTAATTTATTAAGAAAATTTATACATTTCATGTTAAAATAATGTTTAGGAAGTGATAAATATGCAAAAAACTATATTAACGGGATTACGGCCAACTGGTAATTTACATTTAGGACATTATTTTGGAGCTTGTAGTAATTATTTAAAATTACAAGATTCATATGACTTTTATTTAGAAATTGCTGATGTACAAGCTTTAACCGATAATTTTGATAATCCAGATAAAGTAAGAATTAATGTTTATGAAATAACAAAGGATTTATTGGCGATTGGAATGGATCCTAAAAAAGTTCATTTCTTTATTCAATCAAAAATACCAGAGATTGCAGAATTGACAGTTTTTTATTCTAACCTAGTGACTGTAGCAAGACTTCAAAGAAATCCGACTGTAAAAAGTGAAATGGCTCAAAAGAAAGAGTTATTTGGAGCTAATGGAGAAAGCATTACTTATGGTTTCTTAGGATACCCTGTTAGCCAAGCGGCTGATATTACCGCTTTTGATGGTGAAGTTGTCCCTGTTGGAGATGATCAATTACCATTACTTGAACAATGCCGTGAGATTGTTAGAAAGTTTAATTCTATTTATGGAGAAGTATTGAAAGAACCACAACAAGTTTTAAGTGATGCTACTCGTGTTAAGGGATTAGATGGAAATGATAAAATGGGAAAAAGCCTAGGAAATGCAATTTACTTAGTTGATGACTATGAGACAATCAAGAAAAAAGTTATGGGAGCTGTTACCGATCCTAATAAAATTAAAAAGGATGATCCAGCAAATCCTGATGTATGTATGGTCTACTATTATCACAATTTAGTTAATAAAGATAATTTGAAAACTGTATGTAGTGAATGTAAAAATGGTTCTCGCGGTTGTGTTCAATGTAAAAAAGAATTAATTGAAGCTATGCATGAATTTTTAAGACCAATTCAAGAAAGACGTAAATTCTATGAAGATAATCCTGATGAGGTAAAAAGAATCCTTGAGGAAGGTACAAAACAAGCGAGAATTAAAGCACAAGAAAAAATGATTGAAGTTAAAAAAGCAATGAAAATAGACTACTAGTGTAGCCTATTTTTTTATATACGTTAATCTTACAATGTCATAAAGTTTATTGTGCTTTTCGGAATAGTTTTTTTCAATATCATTTTTAATTTTCATATATTTCTCATAAAATGACAAATCATCCTTCTTGAAAAGCTCTTCATAAAGAAATGTTAATTTATCAATATTGTTTTCTTCATATATGTTGTCCATTTCTTTCAATAAGTAGCGTTTCTTTTTTATTTCTTGTCTAGTTAAGAATTGTTCTATTGAATATTTACTTAATACTTTATATTCAATGGTTTCTTCATTCAAATCACTTGCCTCTTCTAATAAATCTTCTTCTTCATCTAAAAGCAAGGAACTCTTGCCAATTATTTTGCCAGTACTATTAAATTCTAAGGCAATAACCTTGTTTAAGTCCGATACAAGGGTGGCATACTCTAAATTTTTTGTTTTTTTATATAGAGATGTTTCTCCTTTTATTTTTTCTAGTAAGTCACTTGATACGCAAACTTTTTTATTTAGTAAATCATTTAAAGTTTTAGTAGATACTCTTAATAAAGGAATTCTTTTAACGTGTTCAGGATAATCTTTATCATCCCATTCAAAGAATTCAATTAATCTTTCTTCATCAGTAAAATTTAATAATACATCATAAATATATGTCATTTTAGTTTTTCCTTTCTAATTACCAATCCAATTATTACTAGTAATATTCCGAGAGGGAGAAGATATCCTCCACCATATGTAAATAGAAATATTAAATATTCTTTAATAGTATAACCAAAAGAAAATAAATTAATGTATACGATTGTATAAATCAGTCCATAAACCATTAAAATATAGCCAATTATTAAAAATAATAGTTTTATTATCATAATTTACTTTATGTACTTTAACAATTTTATATACAAAAAAGAAAGTCTTAATTTGACTTTCTATTAATTACTATCTATTTGTTTGACTACTTCGACGTCTACTTTGTTGATAGCTTCAAATTTTTTAGTTATTTTATCAGTTGTAATGGTTACATTTTCAACATCTTTATTAACTGTTTGAATACTTTTCGCAAGTTTATCCCAACGTTCTTTATATCTTGCAAATTCTAAACCAAGTTTATTTAATTCTTCATGGATTATTGATGTATATTTATCTCGTTCCATATTTTTGATAATCATTTCTACGACTGTTAATGTGGAAATTAGAGTCGTTGGAGAAGTGATCCAAACACGTTTTCTATATGCATAGTTTATGATATCTTGATGATATGCGTTTACTTCAGCAAATATTGCTTCTGCTGGTAGAAAAAGAATGGCTTGATCAGCTGTTTCTCCTGGAATAATGTATTTACTACTAATAGCATCTATGTGTTTTTTCATATCTTGTTTAAACATTTTTTCATAGTTATCACGCATATCTGGTGATAATTTTTTATCAACCATTAACTGATAATGTTCTAATGGAAACTTAGAATCAATGGCAATAGTTCCTAAAGGTTCTGGAGCAAAAACTACAGAATCAGCAATTACACCAGTTGACAGGGTGTATTGTAGTTTGAAGATGTTATCATTTTTCTCTCCAAAGACACTAGTTAAAATATGTTTTAAATTTACTTCTCCAAAAATACCTCTAGTCTTTTTATCTGTTAAAATACTTTGAAGACTGACGATATCAGTTGATAGAGTCTCTATTTTCTTTTGAGCTTCATCAATTTTAGATAATCTTTCAATAACACTCATGAATGTTTTATTGGTTTTTTCAAAGTTCTCATCTAGACGGGTATTTACTTTCTCGTTGATAGCAAGTAATCGTTTTTCTAACTGTTCATTTAAATCTTGGAAATCTTTATTTATGTTTCGACTTAAATCTGCTTTAAAATCTCCCATTTCTTTTGTAATACTCACCTCAAGTTTTCCTAATCGTTCAGTTATATTGCTTTCATTGATATTTTTAAATAAAGAAAGCACACCTATAATAAGTATTAATATTAATAAAATTATAATTATGTAATCCATTGTATACACCTTCTCTTTCTATTCTATTTTGAATTCTTTAGATATAAATTTAGTGATATAATACGCTATTATTAATATAATAGTAATAAAAATTATGGCCTTAAAATTAGTTAGGCTTTCAATAAAGCTTTTACCAATATAGGCCCAAAATGTGACCATAAATATCTTTCCTATTAATAAGGCAGTAAGATATTTTTTCTTGGATATTCCTGTTACACCAGCAAGTAAATTTATAAAACAAGATGGCGTAAATGGTAATGTTATTAGTAATACGAGATTGGTTATTGGTATTTTTTTAAAATTTGCAGTCTTTTTTAATATTTTATCTTTAGTTTTTTCTTGAACGATTTTAAATACTAAGTTATTTGAAAGATAATAAAAAAATAAGTATGTTAGGCTGCTGCCTAGAATTGTGGCTATCCAAGATAGTAATATACCTGGGAGGAATCCAAAGGCATTTACGTTTAGAGTAACGAAGGCCCCTAGGGGAAGAATTGGAAGAAATGATTCTACTAATATTAGAAAAAATCCTACTAGCCAACCACCATTTGCGATTAAAGAAGTTGCTGTTTCAATTAATTCGCTTAGTGTTGCCATACAATCACCTTCTTGTTTTATTATAGTATAATTCTATTTCCTTAACAAGTAATTATTAAATCCACCAGTAATGTTTACAGTTTTATATCCTTGAGCATTTAAGCGATTTACTAAGTTTTGACTTGATGTTCCTGATTGACAGTAAATATAGTATATTTGATTTTTATCTAAATATTTTTCAGGGGATATTCTAAGTAATGTTGGGGAAATATTTTTAGCTGTTGGAATTCGATTTAACTGATATTCATAGTTCGTTCTAATATCTAATATATTTAAAGGTTTATTAGAATATAACATATTTAGTAATTCTTCAATCTCTATGCTCTTCATTTTTTCACCTCCAGTATATTAGATGAAAAAAAAGAATCTAGGTTATAGATTCTTATTTAACTAAGTATGGATCTTCTTCAGTACCGGTACCACTCTTGTACATAACTTCTGAGTTTAAATAAACTACTGGTCTAACTCTAGCATACATCATAGCTTTTTTATCAATAAGACCATTGCCAGCATCAACCATATATGCATCTGATGAAGTAGAAGCAACAGCGGTAGCTGTCCACCAACTATAATTTGATATTAAGTAATTGTAATTTTGACATGATGGGCTTGATGGGTTAGTACAATTTTGGTCAATACTAGCATTCATAAAATCAGCCACTGTTAGTAAACTAATTTGTTGGTTTCTCATGACTTCTTTACATTCAACAGCTTGTTCTGCTCCAGATTGAGTAAGTCCACGTTTAGCAACACACGTATTATGAGAAACAATTCTACCCTTATCTTTATCACTTAGTAAATTCTTAGTAATAGTTTCATCTTTTGTACTATATAGTTCTGATAATTTTTCCCTAATTCTACTTGAAGAATAATTATTTATACCAGCACTATAATTAGTATCTTGATTAAATCTATCGTCCCATGGAACTAAAATATTTAATGGCTCTGCCATAACAAGAACTAAATTATTAGAGGAATTTATTTTTACAATTCTCCATAGAGCACTATCTAATTGAACATAATTATTAACTTGTTCTCCACGGAAAACATAATTTCCATCTTTATTGTATAACCCATAACCAGAACTTACAATTTTATTATCATCTCTAACTACTTTATATAAAGCTTTAGAGGAATATGATTCACCACAATCTAATTTTGGAATATAGATATAGTTTGAACCAGCCTTTTGAACTCTTACAGATCCAGTACATAATGAATTAGTATACTTTGAAAGATCTTTCATTTTTCCTTCGGCAACTAAAACTGAGACATCTACTGTTTGAGAATTTCCATCATTTTTAGGAAGACTCTCTTTGTGATCTGCAAAGTAAGATTCAGCTGCATTTGCCATAATCGTTTCTATTTCTTCATAAGTTTTTTTACCACCAAAAAGTGAAGTAATAAAGACTATTAACAATATACCTATAATAATGACTATGATTACGGTAAACATTATTTTTATTAATTTAGCTTTGTCTTTTTCCCTATTTGAACCACTACTTTTATTACTACCAGAATCACTTGAAAAAGAATTATCTGTATCATATTCTTCTTCAAGATCATTCATTTCTTCAGTAATGATTTCTTTTCCTGTATTTTTATCTACATTAAAATTCATCTTATCCATATGTATATCTCCTTTTATTAATTATCGAAAAAATCATCAAAGAAGTCATCATCATTATCATCATCTGTTAAAGTTAAATTAGTTGTGGTTTTTGGTACTTCTTTAGTTACATTTTCTATCTTTTCTTCTAAAGGTTTAGTTGGTTGTTTTGGTGTCGCAACTGGTTTTGGTGTCGCAACTGGTTTTGGTGTTGCTGGCTCTGACTTATCTTTTGCTTTTCTTTCCTCTTCCTCAAGTTCAGCAATTTTAGCATCAATTTTCTTAACTAATTCGTCAACATCAAATCCTAAATCATCATCCTCAGGCTTAGGTTGTGGTTTTGGTGGTTGCATTGGTGAGTGAGGAGGGAACATTTGCATAGGTGGAAATTCATTATATGATTCAGTATGTGCGGTTTTTCCACGAGATGGCCCTTCCATTCTTGGTGCACCACCCATTACTCTTCTTTCTTCGCGAGCGTATGGGTCACGAGTTAGAAAATCAGGATAACGCATTTGACTTTCTGCCGGTCTATCAAATGGCAATGGAGGTTTTCTCATGAAATCGGTTGGATTCATATTTGGAACAGAATCTTTCTTTGCCGGTTCTTGATTTGAACTATTCATCATTTCAAGTAACTTTTTCTTCTTTTGTTCTTTTACAAATTCTTTAATATCAAAAGTTGCAACCGAACGCTTTTTACGAGTTGGGTATTTGGCAGTTGGATACTTCTTTCCCCAATCTAATTGATGATTTGGTATAAGTTTTGTTTTAAATGGTTGCTTACGCATACGAAGAATTATTGTTTCGTAAAGCTTCATACGTTGTAAGTCTGATACAGTTACTAGTGGAGTTGACGCTGTTTTGTCATCCTTTTTAGATTTTACTTCCCCACACATTTTGGATATTTCTTCTAACGCTTTAAGTTCCGTTGTAATAAGATAAATAATGTTACCACAGTTACCACGAATAGTTTCGGCATCTTCTTTACCATACACTGAATCTAGTTGGGCAAAGTTCTGAATAATCATTGTAAATCTAATTCCACGTGAACGAGCAGCGGTGATCATTGTAGTTACATCTTTTAGAGGTGGCATATTGGCAAACTCATCAAGAATGAAATTTGTACGAACTGGTAATTTCCCACCGTGTCTTTGAGCAACTGAAATTAATGTTTCATAAATCTGTTTTAAAAGAATAGTTACTAATGAGTGATATGTCTTTTTTTCATCTTGGATTACGATGAAAACAGCTGTAGGTTTTTTACCAATACTTTCTAAGTCAATATCACTATAAGATAACATTTCACTTAAATTATCACGAGAGGCAAATAACTTAACTTTTTGTTTAAATACGGATAAAATACTTCCCTTTGTTTCTGTTGGGGCCATAATGGTTGAAGATGCATTGATAGCTGCTGCGCTAGCAGGATCTTTTCCAGAAAAGTATTCTTTAATATAAGTAGAGCCACCAAACTTTTCCTCTCCAACTGTTGTAGCTAATGAAATACTATTAATATTAATTTCTTCTTCTTTAGCATCTTCAAATAAACCTAATGCCACACCTGAGAAGTAGTCAGCAGATGTTTTTTCCCAGAATGGATCAGCATTTTTATTTGATTCGTCATACAAGATATTTAATGCTAAGTCGTCTAATAACTCTATGGCCTTATCTTGTTGGCCAGATTTATACATTTTATATGGTAAAGACATTGGATTCCAAGCGTTACCATTTTGAGGATCACGGAAGTTCAATAGTAATATTTGATAGCCACGAGCACGTAACATATTACTAGTTGTTTCATAGATTTCACCTTTAGGGTCGGCAATAATCATGGATTCTTTTGCTTTTGCTAAACTATGAACCTGTGGAAGTACTATTCCTTGAGTTTTTCCGGAACCAGTGGCTCCGATTACCAATGAGTGATATTCACTATTATCTACCCACATTTCTTTATCGTTTAAGATTATTGGTATTCCAGCAGCTTTAGAGGAACGTTGTTGGATTTCTACTCGTTCAAGTTCTTCCTTAATTTCCTTTTCTTTGGCCCAACGAGAGTACCCTTTATCTTTTTTATCTGTTGCTATTCCGAAACCTTTTTCTCTTTCAAAAAAGTATGAACTGACACTAACAAATAAACCACCTAGTGCGAATATATAGAATACCATTGTTGGGAAAATATAATCAGGTCCAAAAGCAGGAAATGGATTTAATCCAGAAAAAGTTCCTTCTGAAGCGAATGTCGATAAATTAACAACAGCAATAGCAACTATGTAAAGTAAGGCTAAGGCAAAAAGTCCAAATATTAACCAATCTTCTTTGTCTGCACGTAATTTAAATTTCATATTACTACTTCCTTTCTTTTTTTATTATAACCTAACTTTTTAAAAAAGTCATTATTGATTTGAAATCAGTAAATTAAATTCATTACCATTAAACTTGTACAACATATCTATTGGTTTGTTAACACTATACCTTCCACAGCTGACAACTAATTCATATGTATTATCTGTATCTATATCCATAATAGCACTTAAGTATGGTTTACAACCATTTGTACCAAAGTTTTTATCAACATCTGTATAAATTTTGTATATCTTATTATCTTTTACCATAAAGACAAAGGTAAATACTTTATCTGGTGTAAAGTCTAAGGCAAAGGCATTACTTACAAAATATAATGTCTCTTTTTTGCCATCTTTATCAATATCAATTGATACTTCTTGTGATACTGTGTATTTTGATGATGTACTTATGCCATTTTCTTGAAGTACTTTATTTACATGATAGTAATTTCTAATATCTTTTAATTGAAAAGAGCTGACTTTTATATCATAATTGGAACGGAAAGCTAAGATACTACCATCTTTATTTATAGCTTTTTTATTCTCATCAAACATATACCATTTGCTACCATCATTCCAAAGATAAACTTCTCCAAATTCTTTACCATCTAAAAACACTTTATAATCTAACCAATTTATACTATCAATTGTTTTGGGATTTGTGATATTTAGCCATTGTTTATCTGAATAGTTCCAAA
The DNA here is from genome assembly GCA_964616405.1 of uncultured Mycoplasma sp. Taxonomy (GTDB): domain Bacteria; phylum Bacillota_I; class Bacilli_A; order RF39; family UBA660; genus JAEDES01. The sequence goes on from CAZTRE010000004.1 coordinate 26,396, forward strand.
TAGTACTATTTCCAACTATAATTGTAGTTGAGTCTTTGCTTTTAGCAAGATTATCTTTTCCAAAAGCAAAATACATTCCTATTGTAAAAACTATTAAAATTATTAATAGCACGTAATATCTTGTTTTCTTTTTCATATATTATTTCTCCACTTTAAAGCATGCAAATCTACTAGTATTTTGCCAAGGATACTCGGCCCACATATCAGTTGCAGTACTACCAGGATCCATCATTATAATAGATGAACCAGATATTGTATCAACGGCAACCCAGTGTTGACCAGTATTACCTTTAACTTCAGCAGTTACGTAGCAACCATTATTTATAAGTTCCGTAACGGCATTTAATTTTTGTTGTCTTCCATAACCAGAAACATTATAGGACATCTGATATTTAAATCTTGGGGCAGCAAGTGAGGCTGATGCCCAGACAAAATTTCCTCCACTAACGAATCCACCATGGTTACTTAAATATTCAACGAATGTTCCTGGGTTAAAATCTGGAATAACAGTTTCTACTCCACTCTTAGCAATTAAAATAGATACTGATGTTGCAAGACAACCAATTTGTTTAATCGTTTTACCACTATTTCCTAAATATACTCCTATCCATGGGCCTTCATATTGTTTCCAAGTAGCAAATGGTCCAGTTGAGGCATTTCCACAGGAAGCTGAACCAGATGTATTACAAGCCATTTTCTGGATATCTGCAGCACCATAAGGCCTAGATGAAGAATTATATACTTCTAATAGTATTTGTTTATAATTCATTCCAGAATTGGCATAATTTGTAAATTTATTAGATTCAGTTGATAAATAACCTGCTGAAATAATATATCCTTCGGAGTTAACTAATACTTCTCCTTCGGTAGCTGCAGCTGCTGTACGTAATTGGTGATCAGCTGCTAAGGCATCTCTAGTTCTTACCGCTCCATTAACACGGCCACTTCGAATAAAACCACCTTGACCATCTCCACCGCCCATGTAGGAACATCCTTCATTAATATTACAAAAGGCTTGATCAGCTACACATGAGGAGATTTGTAAAACCCATTGAGTTCCTTCTTGTTCTAATTTTTTTCCGGCACTATTGCCCATAGCTGTTGGTCTAGCTAAAGCAAAGCTTCTGGCTGCTACCATCTGAGCTTTTAAGGCCTCCGTTGGTGCATATGAACCAATTTCAGCATTAGCGACTCCGGCAACATACTCTTCAAAAGCTACCATATCTTGGTCAATCGGTTTGTTATAACTTCCATTTCCATATGGAGAGCCACATTCCATTAATCTAACCATTAAATTAGATATTTGCATTGGTTTGGAAACATTTCCAGCTCCAGGTATATAAAAACCTTTAATATTATACATACATGAACCACTAGCTGCACAATTAAGTGATGAATCCCCACCTATAAAACTATAGTATCTATCAATATAATCAAATACATCTTCAACTAATTGTTCACGGGAAGATTTTGAATAAAGTGGGAAATATCTTAAGAAAATTTTATTAGTCAAATTGTCTTTAAATGTTTGTTCACTATACATATTTCCATTAAACATAGCGTTAGCAATATACTCAATAACTGATTTTTTCATAAAATTATAATCATAATCATTATTATGAGTATTCATTACATGATATACTGCGGCTATTTTTAAAGCATCTACTGTTTTTCCATTGGCTTGGAAAGATAGTTTTACTTCATTAATTCTTTGATAAAATTTAGCTGCGTCTTCACTGCTGGCATCAAAGATAATTTCTCCTGTTTCATTACCGGAAATTGAACTAGCACCTAAAGCATCATTAAATTCACTTACGCCACCACCTATGGATGTTATAATTGCCATAAATAGAAATAATATTCCCACAACTGGTACAACGATCGTTAATACTTTTTTAGTATCAAATGTTCCCTTTAACATAGCTTGAATGTCGAACTCTTGATTATCTTCTGGTTCAACTTCTTCGTTTATATCACCAAAAAAACTTGAAGGCTTATTATTACCTCCAAATCCTCCTAAATTACCAAGTCCACCCAAAGCATTAGTTGACTGAGAAGCATCCGTTGCAGATGGAGTGCCTGAGGCTTTATTATATGCTGCAGCGGCTTTGCCCAACTTATCTGTCATTCCACTTTCATTCATCTGGTTAATCTTTTTTTGTAATTGATTACCATTTGGCATTGTCTTGGCTGTTCTGCCTAAGGCTTTTCCTAAAGCTTCAGAGCTTTTTCCCTTGGTAACTTTATCTGCAGCTTTTACTGCGGCTCCGGCTGCCATAGCATAAGGATTCTTTGAGGCCATGGCAACATCGGCTGCATTTTTAACTGTATTTGTATTGTTTACATTATTACGTTCTTTTTGAGACATTTGGTCGTTGCCTCTTTTTGCTTCATATGCCAATGTACCACCACCTTACTTCTATACTAAATTAGAATCCTCCACCTGAACCAAATGATTCTAACTCTTCTTTTGTTACTGCGATATTTATTCTCATTCTTCTACTACCACATACAAACAAGGCTTCTCCTTGCGAATAACGTTTAATACTTTCTTTTTCATTTTCATTTAAATCAATCAATAATGATAAATCTTCTACTGCTTGTTTCTTTAATCCCATTACAAGATAGTAAGAAGCATTATCAAAGATTGCTTTACCTTCAGTAATTACTGCAGGCGCTGCGAAATCGCTAGGTTGTTGAGTAATAATGATAGTACCTGTGTTATACTTACGAGCACGTCTTTGTACTTGAGCTAAGAATTCTGCACCTTGTTGGTTTTTATCGCCTAGTAAAACATGAGCTTCATCTACTAGCATTACTGTATCAACACTAGAATCTAAACATAATCCCCATGCGTATTTTAAGACGTTGAATAACAAGGCATTTCTAATATTACTATCACTATTCATTAACTCTTTAATATTAAATACCATGAAATCACTATTTCTTCTTAATGTTGTATGACCATCAAAGTAAAATCTTAGTTCTTTAACGATTGGTCTAACTTCTAATTCTAGTCTTTCCATAATGTCACGCTCTTTTGTTTGATCAGTCATTGATAATAAACGGCCTTTAATAGTTGCGTAAACATCTGAGAAAATTGGGAAATCTGCTGATGTAAAATGTGAAAAATCTGTTTCAAAATCAATTCCAAAACGTTTATATGTATCTTGAACTACATCACTAAACATAGCTAAAACATCATTTTCAATGGTTGGATTATAGTATTTCATAAATCCTTTTAAGAATTGTAAAGTTCTATTTAAAACTGTATAACCCATTCCATTTTTAATTTCTTCTTCGTCAGCATCAAATACTACTTCAAGTGGATTAATTAAACCAAAATCTCCACCTTTACCAATATCAATTGTATCTCCACCAAAAGATTTAGTAATATCTCTAAATTCATCTTCTGGATCGATAATAACTATTTGACAACCATTTCTAATATGAGTTCTTAACAATAGCTTGGCTGCAGTTGATTTACCTGAACCTGATGTACCAAGCATAATCATATTAGCATTGTTTCTATTATGTTCTTTTCTTATTTTATATAAAAATTGGTTAAATAGGATAACTCCTCCAGAGAAGTCAACTCCAAGTAATGTTGATAATCCTGGATCTTTTATACTATCGAAAATAAACGGATACATAGCTGCCACTGTTACAGATGGAATTGGGGTACCAATTCTTTGTTCAATATCTTGAGATGGGAAAATTGGTAGCATTGATTTCAATACTTTTTCTTGCTCAAAACGTAGAGAAATGGCTTTTAATTCCATTGCATCAAGATAGTTTTTAACATTCATTTTCTTTAATTCTAACATTTCTTTTGTATCAGCCGATACCATTATGTGCATTTGGAAATCAAAGTTTTTAGCTTGGCTTCCAGCAACCATTGAAGTAAAGTATTCCAAACTTTCCGCATCTTGACGATATCTTTCACGTAAAGTTTGGTCTCTTTCATTACTATATTTTTCTTTTAAGTCGGCTATTTCTTTATTTAACATCTTAACCATATCTTGATATGGAACTGGAATATGTTTAATAACAATTTTGATTCCAGCCATATTTGTTAGAGAAGCTAAATAACCTGGTGTAATATATTTTGGAAATGAAACAACTGTTAAAATTGTCGCATATTTATCACTAATGAAAAATTCACTTGGTGAAAAATGTAGCCCTTTAGGAGCTAATTGACCTCTTATTCCTGTACTCATACTGGCATCACTACTCCAAACTCAGTTGTACTTCCACCATTTAGGAAGTTATCTAAAACTATTCTTAAATCTGAATTACTTGCTTGTGCAGCAGTTAATCCACACGTTGCTAAACCATTAATTATCATTCTTACTCTTTTGGCTAAAATATCAGGGTCTTTAGACTTAAATAAGAAATAATATTCTGTATCAACAATATTATTATTGATGAAAGTTTGTCCTTTTTCAATGTCTTGTGCAATTAATTTTCTAATTGCTGGTGAACCAGCATCATTATAAAGTAGTTGTAATTGAGACATGTAAACAGAAATATCTACAGGTCGATCAGCTACTACTAACCAGAATTCAAAATCAATTGTATTATAGAAGTTTTTTAAACTTATTAACATATTATCTTGAGCAATAGGATCTAAGATAAAAATGTTTTTTGGAGAAATTTTAACTCCAGTAATTTTAAAATTATCAGTTGTGATAATCATACTATTTTGGATACCTCTAACTGGTAACCATGCTTCTGTGGAACCATATCCACTACTTTTTTTTGTTGCCACTTTTATAACACCAACCCTTCCATATATAAGTTTGAGTATTAGTTAAAAACTCATACATTTCTATTAGTACATTTAATACATTATGATAATAAGGTAATGGGAACACTAAGAATCCCGTAATAACCGCTGGGCTCAACACCATTATTGTTACAAATGTTGAGCTAAGTGGCATAATTGCTAAAAATGTAAAAGTAATTAATATTCCTGTCCCAAATAATACCAAATCAAAGGGTTTAAACATACCCATAATTAATTTTCCTTTTTTCGTATTTGCAGGAATTAAATAGTTGTGCACTATGTATCACACTCCTTTTAGTCTTCTATTATTCTTTTTAAAAACAAAGTCTTATGTACGTTTGTTAGTGACGTCTCCTTTGGATTTGAAATCTTTTACGTCAGTTTCAAATCTATATTTGCCACGAGAAGTTGCATTTTGAACATCTCTAATTGGAGCTCCAGTTTCATCAATAGGTAATTCGTCTGTAGTACCATCAGGATTTGATATTACACCTGTTATAACCTTACTAGGCGAACGATAGGTTTTTGTATAAATATCAATAGGGCGTTGTCCATTACCAAGTAATTCTCGATTTTTGGCAGCTTTTTCATAAGCACTGTTAGCCTTAGCATACTTAGTTTGAGCTTCTTGGTAAGTGTCAAATGCCTGTAGATATTCTCGCTCAGCTGCTGCATCTGTAGGATTTTTGTGGAAAAGAGCCTCTTTAAGCTTCATAGCTCTTTCAGCTTTACCAGCTTCTGCCTGTAGAACATCGGCCTCTTGTTTAAGAGTGGCAATTTGATTTCTAGCGATTCCCATTTTTTCAGCTTGCTTTTCTGAAGTCTCAAAAGCCATACGATCTGTCATCTTTCCTAAGAAACCGCCATGAGCATTTTTATCACCAGTTCTGATTTGAGCTATCTGATCTCTGTTATGACTCCATGAATCACCCCAGCCAAAGGCTTTTCCTTGTTTTTCTGCAGCAAGTGTACTATTAACACCATTAAGAGCTCCAGCAGCTAGACCTTTTAGTCCACCGCCACCTATAGCCATAGCTGTTCCACCCATTATGGCAGCCATACCTAAATTTGAACCAGTACTTTTAATACCAAACGCATTCATAATGAACTTTGGTGCAATTTTAATAAAGAAGAACATTCCTATCCAAATAAAGATCATTGAAAGGATTCCAACTAGACCTTTAGCATTATTAATAACAACTCCATTTACAATCATATCTTGGATTAAGAATAATATAAAATATATGACTGCTAGATGTAAAAATAGTTCTAAGTAGGTTGTTGTTAAAGATTTTGTCCATGCTCCAAGTGCTCCACCATCCTTACTAGGTTGAATGTTACTTATAATTGGTATTGGCGCAATTATTCTTAAAACAGCCAATTTAATGGAACGCATAGCAATTGTAATGATTTCTCCTAATAAAATCCATACAAAGACAACAGCGACAATAGTTGAAATTATCGGCATATAAGCAAAGACATATTTATCCCTACCAGATAATCTTTTGTATGTAGCCATAACTTTATCTAGTGCACCACCTTCCGGTGCTTCACAACTGGCATTAATTAAAGCCAAAATTTCATTTGGACTAGCATCATATGCGGTGTAAATATTCAAAGTATCTTCATCAATATATTCACAGACACGTGAATCGGGATTTGTTTCATCCTTGTCACCATCTGATTTTACATTAATTCTAACAAAGCCTTTTAGAACAGTCGAAGTAAAAATATTAGATGACTGCTTGAGTTTAGCATTTTGTTTATCGGCACCTGTTAAAGTACTATCGTTAGTCGAGGTCCCGCCGGCAGTATTCTCGGTGGTTCCTAATATAAGACGCCCTAAAGTATTGTTTTCTAAGATTCTTGTTTGTAAGGAATATAATGTACCAAATAATAATCCGTTATTATTAAGTTGAATTTCATATTCTGTACGAGCTGCAGGGATATTAATTGGCGTTAATACTGCTAGTAAAACAAGTGCAGTAATAACCCTAGTTATGATATTACCGAAACCATTCTTCTTATCTGTAAATGTATCTGGATTTAAGATTCCCTGAATAATGGTTATAGCTAATTTAAAAATCATAAATACACCAAGTATTAATTGAATACGACCATACATGTTTCTAACTGTTTCATTTGAGAAAATATCAGCACTGGCAACATTAAATAGGATTTCATACATTATACCTAATAACCCATAAGCAACACGGTCTATCAATGCAAAAAGAGATCTAAATAGATCATTAATAGTATTAGCATTCATGAAGTCTGTCATTAAATTTCACCTCTTTTACTTTGCTATTTTAGTGTAATCCACAAGTGGCATTTGATGTTATTCCAAAGATATCAAGTAATGCCATAACTAATTGTGGCAGGAAGAATAAACTTACCGCTAATAATAATCTTGTTATTAATTTTTTTTGAGCTTTTTTCATTCCTTCATCATCACTTGTAATAATGACTTTAGCAAAATCAACTCCACTCATTACTACAACAATAAATGGTCCTATTATCTTTAAATAATTTAAGATTTTTTGTAGTAGCCAGGCTACTGAATCTTCATCATTAACATTTCCTAGTAAACCATTTTCTCCACAATTTTGATTTTTATTATATTCATCTAGCCACTCATCCATGTCTTTTTCAGTGGTTGGTGCATCTTCAAAAGATCTATAAACAAGGGCTGTATTTGTATATTGATATGAAAGAATTGTTTTCTCACTTGATATTTCTTTAGCTAAAACATTGCTAGGTATAAATAAAGCAAAAAGTGCGAAGACAATTAAAAAGATTGTTTGCTTTGTTTTCATAAGATCACTCCAAAAATATTATATCATATTAAGTATAACAAATGAAAAAAAAAATAGCAATTTATTTACTATTTTTTGTTTTTTTCTATGTTATTTTGCTGCTTCCCAGCAAGCTTTCCATCCTTCAGTATTTCCAGTTCCACCTTTAGCTACAATATCCATGATAGCTTGAACTAAATATACTACGAAGAAAATTAATGCTGCATAGATACAACGTTTAATTAATCTACTTTGTGCTGCTTTAACTTCTTTTTCATCGCTTGCAATAACAGCTTTACCGAAATCAACAAATGCAAATATGATTAATACGATTGGAATAACTATATATACAACTGGTAAAACTCCATTTTTAATAAGTCTTACTAATGGTAATAATCCTCCACATGCATCAATATCAGCTAATTGAATCAAATTTAACATACAAACCTCTCCTTCAATGTATATAATACATTATTTATATTTTTTTGTCAATTATCTAGCGTCTAAACAAACCAAATATTTTACTATTACTTATTCCAACCTGTACAAGCCCTAATTTAGATAACAAACCGGTAATTGCTTCATTCTTTTTACGATCGTTCAAAGGTGGCAATGTATAGAAGAACTTAATACCTGCTTCATACTCTAATTCACTAACCTCTTTAGCTGTTAGTAACGATTGATTTAATATTATTTTTTGGTTTTTTAGTTTTGCAAAAATATTTCTATTTCTTCTTATTAATTTATTTAATCTTAATGTACTTGATTCTAATAAATATAGAACTTCATCACAAATAGTATTGTCATCATAATCGTTTAAATCAATTAAAATAATAGACATACCATTATATTTTCCAATAACTCCCCTTAAATTATTCATATTTGTAGATATCATTGCTTTGTCGTTAAAAAATTGAAATTCATTTTTATTAACTTCTATAGCAATTACTTTATTTTCTCCAAATATTGATGCTAATTCTTTTTTTAACATATAAATCAAACTAGTAGAACCGGCATGGTCTGTTACTGATCTTAATCCTATTTTGATTGTTTTATTCATGATACTTTGTGATGCTTCAATGGTTGTTTGAACATCATCTTCAGGTATTTGAATTTGAACCGCACCAGTTTCATTTATCGATTCGTTAATGTTCTCAATTGGTCGTGGTGGTGATGGTATATTACCTCCACCCATTTTAAGAATATGAGCAACATCTTCATACGAGTTTGATTTTGTTAATAAGTATTTTACACCTTCAAGATTAGTAGTAAAATTGTAAATACCCATTGTTACTAATTGAGATAAGAAATTAGGAGTACAAATACTATTTCCTTCTGGAATAAAGAAAATAGTTTTATCAGAATCTAAGCCTTCCGCTAAAATCTTAAACATTTTTACATCTGTATAACCTTTGATAGCTGTAACATCCAAGACCATTTTATTATAGAAAAAGTTTTTAAACATTTCAACTATTTCATTTGCTCCAAATGATCCTGTTATACTTTTTATGACATCAATGTCTAGTGTGGCGATTAGTGCTTGTTGCTCATTAGCAATAATTACATTCACTTACAATCACCATCCTATAACTATTGGTTTAGTATCACCAGATACTTGAAAGATTTTAAGTCCTGGTAATATCTTATTAATAATAGGTATATCAATATTTATTTGCGTAACGATTTTAAAATAAGCTTTTTGCTTTGTATCTGATGTACTAGAATTGCTTGGTTTAGCAATTTCAACTTTTTTAAAGCAATAGCCATTACCACAAGTATAGCCTTCTTCTGTTAAATCAAAATCTGGGGCATCGTAACCAAGTTGCTTCATATACTCAAGAATTTGAGAATGACATTTGTTGGCAGCATTAATTTCACATTGTCCCTCATATTGCTCAAATGTTGAAATTATTTTATTTTTAACTCTGAATGCTTTCGTATAGTTAACATTAAAAGCTAAATAGCCTGAAACTAAAACTAAGAAAACAACAATAATTACCAAGTTTGCTACTCCACCAAAAGCATCACGCATTTAAATACACCTTCTTTTATCTTTCTCTTATTTTTCTACAATGATAACACCAGTTGGCGATCCACCACTGATATTATTCCATTGAGCATTTAATGCATTTTGAATATTTGGCCACATAACCCAGAAGAATCCAATTACTGCAGCAATTGCTATCAATGTAATAACAGTTAAGTTTAATTCACCTGTCGCATCTTTCATTTACATTACACATCCTTTCATTATTCTAAATTTATTATAGCAAAATTATATTTGTTAAACAACTTTTTTTAATTAACTTTACATACTGAACATCATCATCATTGCAATTAATATTACTAACATAACACCGACACCAGTTACCACTAACATAACCATTGTCTGTGATTCCATGAAGCTTAGACGTTCTTTATATTTAGTTTCTCTAGCTTTATTCTGTAATGCAGATACTGTTTTTGAAAACATCATTAAACGTTCTTGCTTTTTCTCTTGAGAACCTAAACCTAAACGATATAGTAAACGCATCATACGCATTGAATCTCTTACTGGATAGGTATTAGCAAATTCCATATATGGATCAATTGTTGCATCACCGGCATTAATACGATCAATTAATTTTCTTAATCCTGGCTTAAAAATATCAGGGGCATCATCAATTGATTTACCTAATGCAACTGGTACAGTATAATGTTGAATTAAAATTTCTAAACTCTTTAAATAGTATGGCAACATTATATCAATTTCATGTAAATGTTTTTTATAATATGATTTTAGTTGGGTATATGATGATTTAAATACTACAAAAGCAACTACGGCTGCTAAAGCAATATATAAGAAAATTTTAGAACTAAAACCTCCAGCAGAATCTCCTCCACTTAAAGCAAAAGCTAAGACCATAAAGAAAGTTAAAATCCCATAGGTTACTCTCTTCATATATAATTGCTTTACATCTACACTTTCTCCATATTTGGCATATACTAAGAATTCATAATCTTTTTCTTTTAGTGCTTCTAAGTACTTTTCGTTATCAGCAAAAAATTTATTCTTATCAATGGTATTGTTATATACGAATACAAATATTAAAATAACTCCTATTAATACTATTTCCATTATTCAGCACCTACATTCTCGTTATAATATTTTTCTCCTCTTAAAAGGAAATAAGTATTACATATTATAATAAAGTGTAATAATACTTGAATATACCATTTTTCTAGAAGAATAAGATATGTTTCATCTCCTAATAAAAATTGTACTAACATTACAAGCAAGTATAATGTAATACCAAATGATAAGAAATTTTTATGGAAGGATGCTCTTTCTATTCTATCTCGATATACGCTTTCAATTAACATATCAATATCTAGTTGCATATTATCAAGCGAATCAGCTGAGTTTCTAGCACCTTCTTTGGTAATTTGTAAAAATAATTGATGCATATTTTTAACTATATAGTATGGATATAGTCCACTCATATATTCTAAGGCTTCATCAATTGTACCATTTTCATAGGACATTTCAATCATTCGATTAACATCACTTAATACGGGATCTTCTAAGATTCCAGAATTTCTTACACCTTCAAGAGATTTTACAAATGATTGAGTTGTGGCAAACTCCATAATAACATTAGATGTATATACTTGAATTTGCTCAAAAATAAATTCAGAATATACTCTTTTACATCTTAAATAAGCTAGGTATGGTACAAAGGCTATTGCTACACAAGCATAAAAAATACTAATAACAATATTATAGAAATATAAGTATGTTACACCTCCGGCAAAACCAGCAAATATTATTATTTGCATAATATATTGTTTAGTTGTATATTCTTGACCTAATTGTTTGGCTTTTTCTCTTACTATTTTAAAGGAGAAGGGTGCGTATTTATCGTATATAGTTTGAACTTGATTAGTTATAAATTTACCGATATTTTGACCTTTATAGTTTCTATATAGAAAAATACCAACAATAATTACTATGATTATTAATAATTCTTCAAAATACATAAATACTCCTTTCTACGCTTGTAAACTTTCATTAATTGTTGAAACAGGGATTTGCGGTGCAGTTTGATTTTTTTCAACAATTTGAATTGGAGGAGATGACATTAATTGCTCTTTTGGTGCTTGCAATGTAGGAGTCGGTTGAATGGTTGGTGCTGGCTGTGTTTCTAATGGAGTAATTACTGGTTGAGCTGCTACTTGTGTAGTTAATGGAGCATTTGGTTGAGTATTAGATATAACACTTGGCTGCTCAACTTGCTTTTCGTTAGAAGTTGCACCATTTATTTGTATACCTGGTATGGTTTCTTCTGTTGTATCCCCTTTACTAAAATCGGCTTGTTGTGTTATAGTCATTTCCTCAGGCAATTTATCAATAATACTTTGAACATCAATATTTTGATTTTCTAAATATTGTAATAAATGAGCACTTGGTTTTCTCATCATTGGCTCTCTACCAAATAATTTTTGATAGATAATTCGCGATTGTGGAACGTTATTTTCATCAACATAAAATTCACATACTTCATCTAATTCACGATGAAATTTTCCACGTTCCTTACTATAGTAAGCTTTGATGTGAACGCCTATTTGAATATAACGATAAATAGTTGTTAAAAACTGAGCAACATCTAAGTCAGTTTCCATCAAACTGTAAAGACGATATGGAATAGCTGAGGCTTTATCCGCATGAATTGTAGAAAGAATATTGTGTCCTGATGAAATTGAGTTACGTACGGCTGATACTGCTTCAGCACTACGTACTTCAGAAAGTAGAATCCATTTTGGATTCTGACGCATACAAGTTACTAATACATCTGTATAACTTGCGACATTGTTTGTCTTCATCGCAACAATATCTCTTTGAGGAAAGATTTTATCTAAGTGAAGCTCTAATGTATCTTCAATTGTAATTATTTTTTCGCTTGTTTTAGTATGGCTAGCTAGATATTTTACAAATTCAGTTTTACCAGAGCCGGTTTCTCCAGAAACCATGATATTACAATGTCCTTGAACACATTTAATTAATAAGTCATGAACATCTTGGGTAAAATATTCATCTTTAATAAGTTTATCTTTTTCTAGACGAATTTTAGCAGGTGTTTTACGTATAACTAAAGCAATGCCATTAGTGGCAACGGATTGATGAACGAAATTAAGACGTAATTCTGCAGATTCTGCATCTAGGAAAGGCTTAGCATTATTAAAAGTGGTTCCCATTACGTTAGAACATTGAAAAGCCAATTTTTCAACAAACTCTTGATTAGCTCCTTCTACTTCAACTCGTAGAGAACCTTGAGTTAGTGAACGTATCCAAATTTGGCCTCCATTATCATACGAAATATCTGTTATATCATCATTATCTAGTAGTGGACGGAATGGTCCAAAGTCTAATTTATCGAAGATATTCTCATTCATCTAACTCACATCCCTTTTATTTTCTTTTTATCTTTTTCTTTTTTATTGTTCGGTCCAAACGGTAACTCTGTTAATCCAGTCTTTTAATTGTTCACTACTAATTTCAAGATCTCCTGGTTCATCTTTTAAGCTTTCATTTGTTGGAACTGGTATTAATGTTGATTCATATGTTCTTAAATATTCTGCTTTCTTTAATAAAACATAATACTCTTCAGGTACAGCAAATACGATCATAGCTGGAGTTCTTTGCTCATCAAGATTTGCAAAAACTGGTTGACCACTTGCATCTTTTACAGCAAGTACTTTAACATTAGATAATAATTTACCTAACATAATCTTATCAGCATCAGCTGTTGCTTGTTCGCCTTCGGATAATCTATTTACCGCTTTTAAGTAAATATCAATATAATTACCTGGGTAGATTGAATTACCATATGTAGTAGCTGTAGTAACAGACATATTGTATAAAACGTATCCTTTTGGATAAGTAAGAATAATATTGGCTGGTAATTGTTCCTTTTCTACAACTGTTCGTTGATAAAATAAACTTCCTGCTGGTATAACTGTATCAGCACTTGAATATTTATCAATTACTTGATTTTGAGCTGTTAAAACATTTCCTTCTAACATTGAAGGTGGAACTGCTCGGGTACCAACCATATCGGCTGTTATTTGTGTTCCTGGATTGATTTGCACTTTAGCATATGGAACATTTACTGGATTTATTGCAGATTGTACTCTCATGTTATATGCAACATATAAGATTATAATAGCGGCAATTATTCCAATTACGGTTACTGTATTTTTATTTTGAAAAAATTTCTTTAATCCTGTCACCTTTTCATTCTCTCCTTTTCTATTAATTACTATTTCTTTTTGTTGCTTCTTTCATCTATTGATTTACCTAAATCATTATTAGGATCTGCCAAAGCATTTTTAGTAAATTCATCATCTGTATAATCTGTTTCGATAATAGCATCAACATTTGTGGAAATATTTGCTGCTTCTCCAGAAAAGCTTAATACGGTTAATGAATCAACTTTAACACTTACCTTTGGAGGTACCTCGTTAATATCATAAAAACTAATATCATATGTACGAGTATTATCTACATTATCGGCAAATCGACGAAGGAAGCTCTCAACGAACTTCTCTTTGTCAATTCTTATTAATGAGTTAAGTCGATAATATTCTACATCAACGGCATCTTCCATTGCAGCTTCTGTTGTTTCTTTTACAAGGTAGTAGTCTAATTCTCCACCTGTTGAGTAGTTACTAATTACATTAATTAGTAATAATGCAATTACACTTAATAGGATAACACCTACTGTTAACATTCCTTTATTCATTTATTTCATCGACCTCCCTATTCATTATTTACTCCAGGATCTCCAGTCTTTAATACGGCTCCTGTGATTGATTTTAAATCGATATTGCTTTCAATTGAACCTTCTGCTGAATTCCACAAATTACTTAAATATACGTATACTCCATTTTTCTTAACAACTTTTCCATTCCATGTTCCATATGAATATTTATTATTATAGGCTCTTATTTTTCTTAAGGTTGTTGGTGTTAAATGGAACTGATAATCCAAATATGTATCATCTGAATGTAGAGAATCTGCAGTTCCTTCAATTTTTTGAATTAAGGCGATTGGGTCTACATTATAATCTGGATTTTTCATTTCTAATATTTTTGCTGATTCTGTCCAGTTAAAACCAATAGGTCTTGTGTTTTCTGATACTACACCAGTTATAGTTCTATTAGGGAACATATCTGATCTATCAATGGTTCTAACCACATAGTTTTCTAAACCTTTAGTGGCATCACCTGATGCGTTTGCATTCTTGGAGCAGCATCTCTTTGTTGATTCATCATCAACTTTACAAATTTCATTTCTTAATGCATAGAAACAATCAACATTTAAGTTCCATCCGAAATATCCAAAGTTTACTGCGGATGCATTAATGTTATAACCATTTGATGTATTATTTTTTGTTGCTAATTCTGTTTCAATATCTTGTTTTGTATAACAGCTCTTGGCAAAATCGGCATTTGATATTTGATACCATTCCCACCATTTTGTATTAACACTTTGAGCATTTAGTGGCATACAGAATTTTTGATCTTCATAATACCAACCAGAAGTATCATCTGGTACTTTAAATGTAATTTCACCGGTTTTGTTATGGATATAAGTTCCTGGGAAACTCCATTCTGCTAAGTACCAATTCTTAGAATCGGCATTTGTATAACAGCCATTATGATCTAATATTGTTGAGAAACTATTATTTGTGGTATCTTTGCCAGCGTTTCCTTTACCTTTTGATGAAATTGAATCTTTCTTTTCAGAAGTGTATGGAAATTCAATTTTTGTTTTCTTGGTACTACCTGAATCACTAGTTTCATCATAATTAATAGAAATTGTAATATCTGCTGTTTTTGATGAACATGTTACGCCTGCAGAACAAGCATTTCTAGCTGCTTCATAAATTTTTTCATTTTCTTTATAATCTTTTGCAGCTGTACCTGGATTTAGATATACATCTTTACCACAATCTGTTTTCCAACTACAATTATCTGTACACAAATTACCACTTGAATATCTTTTACGTTTAAAACCATGTGTATCAGCAATAAAGCAGTTATTAACGCCATCTTTGGAACATAGCGTTATATCATAACCAGTTTTATGAGCTTCAACATACCAACGTCCTAATGAAGCGGCCGCATAATTGTTATGCTCGCCCTTCTCTTTCCAGTCGATAGTATTACCATTATAGTAATAACATCCATCTGAATTATCATTTAAACATTGTTGTAATGAATAGTCATTGTTGGCTAATTTTTCTGCTTTAGCTGTTTCATAATTTAAGGCTAATTCGTTAATTCCATTTTTACCAGCATATACTTTATTGTAGCACTTCTTACTACAAGCCTGAGTATATTTTCCACCATCGCACTCTGCAATACATGAATCAAATTCTTCATTTGGTCCAGCTTGTGGTTTCTTTCTTTCTACTCCTGATAAAGACACACAACGAGGGGCTGGATTACAATAATTTGTAGTTGATTGTGGTGGTGTTGCAGTAAACGTTGATTTACATGTAACGTAGCTTGTGACTTTTACTTTGTATTCAAAGCATAGTCCGGCTTTTGAAGCAATCGGTGGACCATATTCTAATTTAACAGCTTCCTCACATGTTCTTGTACATGTTGGATTTCCACCATTTAATGATTTTGTTTGAGTATTTCCTGGAGCATAGTGATAAATATATTCATAATCGGCACCAGAATATGTGGTTTGTGTTCCTAAATAGTAATCTTTATTTAGATAATAATCAGTATCAGAATTTATTACTTCACCATAGGCATTTGTATATTGTGCACCTGGCATTTTCAAATAATCATACCTACATTTTGCTGAAAATGTTGGGTTATTGGTAATTGTAATTGAATGACCTGGTACTTTCCCAGCATTGGCTTTAATACTATTAAATGCTTGTTTAAAAGTTGGAGTTTGTGATTCATTTTCAGCATTAAATGCTTTCCAACTTGCTTTAGCACTATTTATTTTTGCTGTGATTTCTTTTTTGTCATAATTTGTTCCTGTTGGAACATTTGCTTTCCAGCAATAAGCTACTGAATCTTTCATAAATTTCTGAGCATCCTGAGACATTTGAGCAACTTCTGTTCTAAATTTTTTACAGGTATCTTCGTCATTATAATTTATATTTGGTTCTTCACCTAATCCATTTATTTTTGAAGCTTCATCTTCAACTTCATAAGTTACATCTAATGTAACATTAGGATCTTTTACACTTTGTAATGTAACTATTATTCTTTCCATATTACCTTCACGAAGAAATTGAGCTTTAAAGTTAATTTCTCTATTGGAATTTGAAATAACTTGATTTCCACCTTGGTTAACACCATTAATTTTAATTAATTTCAAGTCATCTTTTGGCTCTTTATTATTTGCACATTGACTAGCAACAGCTTCATCTCTAATTAAGGTGAACTCACCAGGAGTTGAATTACTAACAATATATAGTCCATATTTTTCTGCTAGTGTTTCACATGTTAACTCTGTTACCGTTTCAGTATTTTGATTTAAATTTTCAGCATAGGTAGGAATAATCATTCCAGCTGACAAAAGCATTACTAGCACAAATAAAACCCCTAATCTTCTATATTTCTTGTTTTTTGTCATCTTGTTCATCTCCTTTCATTATTTTTTTAATTTCTTTGTATTTTGCATTTACTGTCATTTCGTAATTGCTCATCTTTTCATCTTCTCTTAATAATCTTCCAACTACTACAAATTGTCTGCCATCTCCTGGTCCAAACATTCTTGTACAAGTTACAAGTGTTATTACACTATCACTATCATTTATATCAACATCATAGTCATATATAGATGAAGACTTAACCATTTTTATATAATTATTTAATTCCTTCTTTGTATAGTTTTCTTTATAAAATAAATCTAATTTATAATCTTTCTCAAAGAAAACACCAAATATTTTATATACATAATCCTTACCATCAATTGTATATTGAATATATTTATTTTCTTTAGCAAAGTCATCATAAACAAAACTCATTAAATCATCAAATCTAGAAAAATAATCTAACCCAATTTCTGGATTTGATGATAAATTTAACAAGTTATGTCCAGAGATATTTACTTGATTATATAGTTTTTCTTTAGCATTGTTATTCCATAAATAGTCTTCTTTATCAATCTTATCAAAAGCATTAATATTTTTATAACTAATTATTGGTGTATCAATGGTTGTTCCTTGAATTTTTAACCAAGCTATTGTCTCATATAATGAACTATTATCTTTTTTCTTTTCTTTGGCTACTGCCTTTACTCGACTATCTATTTTATATATTTCGTTGTTTGTTAGGTTTATTAATAATACCAATACTATACAACAACAAATCAGAAGACCTGCTGTTATTAATAAAGCTTTGATCCTCTGATTGCTTTTATTATTCTTTTTTCGGCTTTGATCCTTCATACTTAACACCTACCTACTTTGTTATATTGTATGGATATTCGTAAGTCCCTTTGCCTTTAGTAATCATTACACCTTTGTGTAAGTTTCCAGTAACTCTTACTCCATAATATTCCATATCACTTACTACTCCACTCATAACAACACCAATGTCTGTTGCGACACCTTTATAAAATTGTTTGTTTGAAGAATTAATTAACCAGTATGATTTTACATCAGCCTCAGCAAGAGGTCTTGCACTGAACATCTCATAAGTATTTGGTGCAGATAATTTAACTTTATATTTTTTTGTACTTGTTTCTTTACCATAAAGTATATCATCTTTGTAAATAGGTACTTCAACGTCTTTATTGACAAAATATGAAGTATCAATATATTCACTTACTTTATTATTAATAAAATAGCCTATATTACCTTTTTGAGTTGGATTATATATTTTCTTTGAAGAATCAGTGTCATATCTTGTTTTAATTACCTCACCATTGTGAATAACATTTTTTACTGAAACAACTTTGGTAGTACCATCATCATTTGTCTCTACAATCCTCCATAGTAATCCTCCATAAGAAATATATTCTCCGGGATATCTAGAATTAATAGGATCATCTGCACGTCCTGGAGCAGTTTCTCCAAATGTATATGGGTTTTCAGCAGTGCCAGCACCACCTTTTAATAAGGAACTACCCTTAATAGTTAATACCGGTCTTACTCCGTAGTTATTAATTATATCATCTGAATAATAGTATGGATTAACGCCTACTCCCATCATAAAGTCACGAACAGCGTAAGCAGCTTTATCTCCGCTAAGATTAGCTGTCCACGATAAGGTGTGTGGTTCTAAGAAAGAACCTTCTTCATTTCTGGAACGATTTATTTCATCAATTGAAGGGATATATGCATAAGTAGATTTTGTTTTACTACTGCATTCTGTAGTATATAATGCTTCATTGGTTAATGGCATATTACAATACTTATTTTTTACTAAATATTTTTTGGCTTCTGGTGTAATATGTTCCATGTAATAATCTAACCATGAACTTATTCCGGCATAATCAACATTTGCAACATCATCTTGAGCAACTATTTTTACATTATTGCCATCTATTCCGATGATTCGATACATCATACCTGATAAAGTTATGTAATTATTAGGAGATAAACCTGTATAATAACCTTTTTTATTAGTAGCTATTTCTACAGCATTTTTTAATTTTGAGACTACCTTTACTGTGCGGGTTACAGTAGTTTTATTTTTTAGGCTATCGTAAGCTGTATAAGTAACTTCATAAGTTCCTACTTTAGAGGTATCTACATTACTTGCTTTTATAATTACATTTTTTGTATTTATTTTGCCATCAGTTTTATCAGCAACACTTTTAACACCTGGTTCTTTATATTTTGAGCCTAAGTTAATAGTCATTTCTTCAGATCCGTTTAACTTTATTTCTGGCCCTTTATTATCAACAGATGATTGAAGAGCTCCACATTTTAAATAAGTGTAGTATTTATATTCTCCTTTTACTCTTTTTACTTTAACCCAAGAATCTTTCATATTACATGGCTCTTTAGTATATGGAATATAAAAATCTTCTTTTAAATATGATTTATGATATAGTGTTTGCATTGAAACAGTTGCTAGTCTATCTCCTGTAGGAAGTTGTGTTTGATTTAAATCATAATATCTCTTAGCAGCCGTTTCTAGTTCTTTTTCATAACTTTTAAATGAACGAGCTGGCTTTAAGATTAAAAACCAAGCTACTAAAACGACTATTACTACTGTTACAAATATTTTTAAATATTTTATATTCTCCTTCTTCATAGGCTCTCCTTATTTAATCTTATACGAATATCTTTTATTTCTAATTGTATATATTAATTTTATAGATTTAGCATCTACCATTTTTTCAGGAACTAGTGTATATAAGTACTTTCCATAGTATACTCGATTGAACGGATTTTTGAACTCAACTATACTTTCTTTATCTTCATTATTTATATAATTAATTTTACCATATTTGATTGAAAAGTCAATCATATCTTTGCCCTCAAAATTGTTTGAAGCAAAGGATACTTTCAAGATTTTATATCCTTTTTTGGCAGTATATTTTTCTGTTTGTGAAGTACATGTTGAACTATTACAAACACGATAGGTATAATCAACCTCATCTAAAAACTGATACTCATCAAATATTACTTGTTCTTGTTTCTTTTTTAGTGTAAAGTCAAATTGTTCTCCTAAGGATAAATCTTTTTGATCTTGTATTTTTGAGACATCTTTTAAATTTAATTTAATTTTTCTTAAGTGAGGCTCTCCTTTATTATTAAACTCTTGGTAATATAAAACAAATCTTTTTGATGATAGTTTTTTATCCACTCTAAAAACCATTATTAGATTGAATTGTTCATTACTTTTTAATTCTTTCTTTTCATAGGTTGTTCCATAATCAGCAAATTCAGAACCATAAGTCTTAGCCGTGGTCACATAATTATTAATACCATTCATAACATGAAATTTATTTAAATCTATTTCACGCATTGAAGAATTGTTTTTTATTGTTAAATCAAGTATAACAAATGAATTTAAATCAGAAATTGTATTACCAGTATAATCTTTATCAGTATAATAGCTATTATTTAAAGTAATTGTATAAGCATTAGCATTTAGGCTTTGCCCTTCTTTATAAGATTTATTAGTTACAAAGATAAATTTATAACTACTATATATAAATAAAATAAGTATAACTGTAAATATAGAATTAACTAATAGTTTATGTTCTTGATAAAAATAATTTAAATTTCGTTTTAGTCTCTTTACTCCTCGTTTTAAACTATTTTTATCAAATTCAACATTGATCTCTAGTTCTTCTCGATCTTCTTGACTCATTTCTAAATACTCTTGATCCATTTGAAAGTTAAACTTATTTAAGTCAACACCAAAAATACGGATTAAAAAGATAAGCATGGTTGGGTATTGAAAGAAGGTACCAATGACCATAAAGTCGCGAATGGCACGAATGGATGCCGTCTCTAAGTTACCTGTATAATCGTTAAAAAAGCCTCTAGCCGCTATGAATGTTGCAAAAACAAGGATATATTCTGCAATTGGTAATAAATATAATTTCCATGGTTTTTTCTTATGGCGTAATAATATTAAAAGCAATAAGCTACCTACGATAATTAAAATCATTGTTAATAAGGCAAATGCAGAAACATATTTGCTGATTGGTTCGGTATAGGCATCATATGTTTGTAGTTCCATGAATTCAGCAATAAATGAAGTTAGTTCCATATTCTTATAGTATATATAACCGCAAAGTATTAATAATAAAATATGAATTTTTCTAAAGTGCCTAATTAAAAAGGCGTATGGTTTTCTAATGATCATTAATTTCTACGCTCCCTATCTTATTCTTTTTAAGTATATCATATTTTGGTAAAAAAAAAAGATAATCTTCGTGATTATCTATTTTATTTCTATTATTTCAATTTCATATGTTCCATTTGGACTTTCTACAGTTACAACGTCACCAACTTTGTGATCGAATAGGGCTCTAGCAATTGGTGATTCATTAGAAATTTTGCTTTCAAATGGATCAGCTTCTTGTGAGCCGACAATTTTATATTCATCCTCTTCATCATCATCTACGTATTTGATGGCTACGGTATTACCAATTCCAACAACATCATTAGATACTTCTGAAATAATTGAGGCATTCTCAATAATTTTTTCTAATTGTTTAATTCTAGCTTCGATTTGAGCTTGTTCATTTCGTGCAGCGTCATATTCTGCATTTTCTGATAAATCTCCTAATGCTCTTGCTTCTTTTATAGCAATGATATTTTCAGGACGTCTTACATTTATTAGATTATCTAATTCTTTCTTTAAATCATCTAATCCTTGTTGTGTTAAATACACTGTATTTTTATTTCCCATTCTTGTCACCTCATTATATTATTTGGGTTTTAGTGGCTAGTTGTTCTCTAGACTCAACTTGCGATAGTATAACATATATTAAAATCTTTTACAAGATTATTATTAACTTTATTTTTATCTTTTTGCATTTGACTTTTTAGTATATTGAGTACCCTTTTCCGTAGAAGCCGAAATTTCAGTACGCGGAAAGTTAAACATTTCTGCTTTTTCTAAGATGTTAACAGTCATTTCTAAGTCCTTTTTACTAAATTCATCGGCACAAATATTACCAAATGGATCAATTCCTTCTGATTCGGCCGCTTGTATTCTATCATATTCATTAATTGGTAAATCAAGCAACTCCATCCGATATTGGCTAGTTTTACGTAAAAGATTGCGGTGTTGATTACGATAATCTAGTTTTTCCAATTCTTTAACAGTATCAGAAACTAGTTTAGCATTATAGCCAAGACAACTGCCGCCAACAAGCAAAGATGCTGAAATACATAATGGTACAGCTGGATTATCTGCTAAACATATCGAAGTCGCAATAGCGGCTACGCCTGATAATCCATAAGCAAGTCCTGCAATTCTTCTCCTTATTAACTTTGCTTTAAATTTTGGCAAATTATTAAGTCCATCACTTAATTGTTCTTCTAATCTGCAGTTTATTTTTTCTATTGTTTCCGGTGTTTTCACAACATGATCAAAACTCGTACCATCTGCAAAAGAAACCTTTAATGTACGATCGTCATTCTCTATTACATCAATGATATCAAATTTATTATCTTCTCCATTTAGTCGATAACATCTCATAATCAATACTCCTTCTTAAAAAACATATGGTCCTTCATGTTTAAAATTGTGCTTATTATATCATTTTTCAAGGAAAAATGCAAGCAATTTTTACTTATTTAAAGGATTAGGCTTTTTAACAAATTGAATCCCTTTTTCACCAGATGATTGTTCGCCTTTTTCTGCATTATTATCTTGATTAGGTGTTTTATATGAAAATTGATATCCTTCTTCCCTCTTAATATTTTCAACAATGGTTTCTAAGTCGTTTTGGCTAAAATTGTTAACACGGGTATTACTAAATGGATCCTGTTGGTTCGAAATAATTCTGTTTATTCTGGCGGCTTTCTTTGATTTTAGATTTGCTAAAGAATTTGGATAAAGAGATATCTTATCTAAGTAGTCACGATGTTTATTTCGAAATTGTAGCTTTTCTAGTTCTTTAACTATATCTGCAAGTTCCATAGAGCCTGCAATTTCAATACCAGTTCTAAAGCCAAAAGGCATTGCTATTAAGTTAACGATAGTTGAAGAACATGGCACATCTACAATTCCACACTCTATTAAAGTAGCTGTAATCAATGGTGCTACAGTTGTTATTCCTAATATTACACCTGCTATTTTTTTTCTTTTTAATTTAGCTTTTATTTTTGGTAAATTTGCTAACCCAACCTTTAATTGTAGATCTTGTCTTTCTTCTATTTTTTGTAATTGTTCTTCACTGTTTTCAACCCCTGTAAATATTGTGCCATCAGCAAAAAGAATATCTAGTGTACCATCTGTACTTTGTTTTACTGAAAGTATATCATTACGGTTTACTCTATTTTTTCTATCATTTGCTGATTCATAATTTTTCATAATTTCTTACCTCCTGCTCAATAAAAAATTGGCATTTCCTTATAAAATTGAACCAATTATATCATTTCTAGTTAAAGAATGCAAATGATTTTCATTACTAATCTAAATGATTATGAAGTTCCTGAAGAAATAAATCATCTGTCATTCCAGCTATAAAATCAATTACCATTCTTTTGGGGCTAGTATTATCTAAATACTTATCAACCTGACCATTTAAAAATATTTTATAAATTATACTATCTTTGTTATTATTTTTTATATCTAGAAGATAATCATTAAATAGTATATTCATTCCCTTACGATAATATTCTTTATCATCAGAGGGCATACTTTTAGAATAAATTTGCTCGGTGTTAAAACGTTTTAAATCAAATAAAGCCTGATAAACATCTTGACTCATCTTAATATATGGTTTGCCTAAACTTTCTTTGATAATATTTAAAATTATGGTATTAATTATTTCTCTGTTAGTTGTGCCTAAAATTTTACTAATATTTTCAGGTATATCTTCTCTCTTTATTTTTCCTAAAATTATTGCATCTTCGATATCACGTCCAATATAACCAACAATATCACTGATTCTGACAACGCATCCTTCTAGTGTCATAGGACGTATTTTTTTAGAGATATTAACGTCTGTATAGGATGAGGTAAATTGTTCTAAAAATTCATCTTTAGTTTTATTCATTGGAACATATTTATTAGAAAGCATTTCACCATTATGACACATTATACCATCTAAGACTTGAATGGATAAATTTAAACCTTGGCCATTGTTTTCAACAAGCATAGCTTCTCTTACACTTTGAATATTATGAGCAAAGCTCTCACCTAGCTCACGTTTAGAAATTTCATCTAAAAGATATTCTCCTTCATGACCTAAGGGAGTATGTCCAATGTCATGTCCTAGAGCGATTGCTTCAATTAAATCTTCATTTAAATTTAGAGCTCTACCAATAGTTCTAGCAACTTTACTAACTAATTGAACATGAAGCATACGTTTAGAGATATGATCATTTTCTTTGAAAGGAAAAACTTGTGTTTTGTCTATATAACGAGTATAACTTAGAGAATGAATTATTCTATCAATATCTCTAAAGAAACTGGGACGAATATCAAAATCAGTTAATTCTTCTAAGCGAATGGCGGATGCACTTTTAGTAGCAAATTCGCTTAATGTTTCTTCTTTCTTTAAAAAATTTTTTCTTGCTTCTTCTAAATAAGACATAGACTCCTCCCACTAATCATGTTTTTTTATTAATCTAGCCATCGAATATGGTGGTAGTTCATGATCAAACTTTAATTTTAATACTTGTTCTGGATGACGAGCAACTTCTAACTCATTCATGTTTTCATCATAAATATTTTCTACTGTATATTGGTATACTTCACCATTTGGGGTAAAGAATTCTATTTCATCCAGTGGTTCAAAGTAGTTTCTTTCAACTAATATAACACATTTATTTTCTTTATCATAACCAGTTATTAACCCTAGATAATCTTGATTAGATATTTCTTGGCGACCGGTATAATATTGATCAGTTTCATCCGCTTCTTTTTCAAAGTAATGAGTTGAGACTTCGCGATTAGCAACACGGCTTAGACGATATTCTAGTAGTTTGAACTTTTCTTCTGTTAAAGTATTAGCATAGATTGAATCAATTAATTCACGATAGGTACCTATAACAGTGGCGAGATAATATAGTGAACGCATACGGCCTTCAACTTTTAGGCTTTTAACATTAATATCAATTAGATCTTTTATATAACGAGCCATATTTAAATCTTTGGTGGCCATAGTAAACTTCTTCTCTTCACCTGTTTCAAAAGCAAAGCGACATACTTGTGAACAGCCACCACGATTAGCATCACGATTGGTAACATAATTTGATAAAGCACATCTTCCACTAAAGCAAGTACACATTGCTCCATGCATAAAAACTTCAATATCAACTTTGGTTTTATCAATTATTTCTTTTATTTCTGTTTTTGATAATTCACGGGCTAAAACTACACGATCAACGCCTTCTTCTTTAAAATATTCTACCGCAGCATAATTACTGGTAGAGTTTTGAGTTGATAAGTGAATTTCTACATTAGGGTAATTTGTTTTGATATGAGAAATAATAAATGGATCGCTGACAATAAGGGCGTCAATTCCTGCGGCTACTACTTCTTTTATATACTCTTCTACTCCATCCATATCTTCATTATGAAAAACAATATTTAAAGTTAGATAGACCTTTTTACCTAGGGAGTGGGCAAAATCACAGCCTTCTTTGATTTCTGAAAGAGAAAAGTTAGTAGCATTAGCACGAAGACTATACTTTTGTCCACCAAAGTAGACCGCATCTGCGCCATAGGAAAGGGTTACTTTTAATCGCTCTAAGTCTCCTGCGGGAGATAATAATTCTATTTTAGACATTTTTCTTCACCTGATATATGGTTTTTTTAAAAAAGAAGTTTGTTTTAGACCCTAGTTTTTTATATTTTTCAACATATTCCTCATCTTGACATGAATTTTTAATATATTTGTAAGTATCAATTAATACTTCTTTAAAAGTTTTCTCTTCTAAACCATACCCTCTCATAATAATGTATTTTCCACCAGCATTGAATAAGTCTTTTATAACACCAGTTCCATTCATAATATCTTTTAGGAAGAAACTAGTTCCCTCTTTTTCCTCTGTTAATTGATAAGTAGTATTGGTTACTTTTTCAATAACATCTACGGATTTCTTAGTCTCTTTATTTAGATCTTTGTAGTAATTAGTAATTAATTTTCTCTTAGAAAAAGCTACACTTGGTAATGATAAAACTTCTACCATTGGGGTCAACTTAGCATTTTTTATTATTTCAATAATTTCTTCTAAAGTTATCTCTTTACTTAGAAGAGCATATTTTACACCTTTATCATAATAATAATTACAGGTTTTATAGTTATTAACCATGTGAGTTTGACTCCAAATTAGATCTATTTTTAAACCTAAATCCTTTTTTAATTTTAATATGGCTATATCGTAAAAGAAAATTCCCTTGATGTTTAATGTATCTAATTCTTTTAATATTTCTTTTAGTGGTTCAATATCATCATTAAAGATATTCTTATTGATATTTATATAAATCTCTTTATCAGTTGATTTAGTTAAGTCTTTTATTTCAGCAAGTGTATAATAAACGGGACTTTGTATTGCATAATCTTGTAGAGATAAAATTAGACCATCTACGTTATCTAAATATAAATTATTTTTATTACTGGGTTCTATTATTAATTTCATACTCCACCTCGTACATATTATATACTAATAAATAATAAAAAGAAAGAGATGCTTTCTTTTTAGACATTTAATAATTACAAAGAAAAAAATACTTAATTTCTTAAGTACTTAATCAATTGGTTTTGAAACAGCAATACCATCACCAATATTATAAAATGTAGTTTTAAATTTAGGATTTTCTTGAAGGTAGTCATGATATGCTTTAATCTTTTTGACTAAGGCACGTAAATTTCGACTTGTAATCTCACTTGGATCTTTATCGACTAAACCATGAAAATGCATATTATCTGTAATAATAGTTCCGTTGGAACTAAGATTCTTCGAGAATTTTTCAAAGAATTTAATATTCTGAGCTTTCGCAGCGTCTATAAAAATTAAATCATATTCTCCATCTAAGTCAACTTCTAAAGCATCTTTATAAATCAAGTTAATTCTATTTTCTAATTTAAATTCCTTTACATTTTTTATCGCTTCTAGATATCTTTTTTCATCTCTTTCGATAGTGGTTATTTCAAGCTTTTCATCGGTTAAAGCCATTATTATAGCAGAATAACCAATGGCTGTTCCTATCTCAAGGATTCTTTTGATACTATTTTTTCTTATATAGTCCGTTAGGAACGTTATCCCTTCATTTGTCATTATTGGCACATTATTTTCCTCGGCATATGTTTTTATATCTTTTATAGCTGAGTAATAATCCATTACCATATCCATCCTCCTGAATCTTTTATTTCTTTAACTTTTGCTTCGTGTTCTTTTAAAGTTTTCGTAAAATATATTTTACCATATTTATCAGCTACAAAGTATAAATATGTACTAGGGGTTGGCTCTATACTTGCTTCAATACTGGAACTTGATGGATTACTGATTGGCCCAACAGGCATTTTCCCTCTTAAGGATGTTGAACGAGTGTTATATGGATTTACTGTCGCGAATTGTTGGGTTGTTAAATCCTTAGTCATTGGTAATTGAAGTGCATAATAACTAGTTGGATCACTGCCTAGATTGTCGCCATTTTTTAGTCTGTTTTCGAAAACGCTAACAATTAACTTTCTATTTTCGGTATTTGTTCCTTCTATTTCAACAATTGAAGCCATCGTCATATAGTAATGAGGTTTAGTTTCAATTATAGTTTTATTTTTTGATAGGATTTTGTCTGTTTGATCAAGCAATGTTTCAATGATTGACTGAATACTCACATCTTTATTTTTAAAATTATATGTATTGGGAGCAAGATATCCTTCTAATGGATAATAAATACTTGGGTTTAGGATTTCATCTGTTAGGAACCAGTACTTATTAATTAATTCTTGCATATAAGTTTTGTCTTTCATAACCGCAATAACATCATCATAAGAATGATTAGTTTTTTCTGAGATAGCCGTTGCGTAATCTGTAATTCTTTGACCCTCTTTAAACGTTATTTTAATTACATCAGGATTATAACTATTACCAGTTACTAAAGACGAAACGATATCATCTAAAGACATTGATTGACTAAAGGTATAGGTTGATGCTTTCATTGTACCTACTCTATTTATTTTTACATAAGCGGTAAAGAATAATTCATTCTTAATTAATTTCTTATTCTTTAAAATAGATCCTATTTGGTATGCGTTAGCACCTGAAGGTATTACTACTTCAATATTTTCCTGACTTTTTTTATTAACTGGACCGCAAAGTATCATCCATCCTATAGCAAAACTAAATAATATCACAGAGCCAATTATTAATAAAATTAATAACGGCTTAGCCTTTCTTTTCTTCTTTACTACCATTAAAAACCTCCGAGAAAAAATAAAGAGCTATTATTGCTCGTTATTTTCTGTTTCTTCTTTATTTTCACCTTTTTGAATTTCTTCTTGTAATGTTGTAAGAATCGTTTCAATTAATTTCCATTCTTCATCAGTTTCAATGGCTTCTAAACGTCCATTTTCATCATCTGGATAATAAACGGAAGCATATACTTCAACGTTTCCTTCTTCATCTCTTGAGTTATCTGTATAAGCAATGTAGTTTTTGTTTGTTTTGTCACTTTCGAATGTAAATAGTACGTCATATACTACTTCTTGTCCATTCTCATCTAACAAAGTAAATGTATTTTTTTGCATCTTTAATTTCCTTTCCTATCTAGATATGATTGTAATATTATAGTTGCCGCTACGCTATCAACAACCTTTTTTCTGTTTTTACGAGATACATTTCCCATAATAAGCATGTCGGTTGCACTCTTCGTAGTCAATCTTTCGTCTTGAAGATATACTGGAATTGAGACAAGTTTTTCTAGTTTTTCTTTGAACTCTAAACTTAACTGTCCTTTAGGACCAATAGTATTATTCATGTTTTTTGGAAAACCTAATACTATGGCACCAATGTTTAGTTCTTCTACTATTTGTTTTACTTCATTTAGTAAACGATCATATTCCTCTTCATGTCTTATTGTTTTATAAGTAGAAGCAATGGTTCCAGTAGCATCACTTACGGCTATGCCTAAAGTTCTGCTTCCTAAATCTAATCCTAAATATTTCATTAGCTTTTTTTATTGAACTCCACTAATAATATTTCTATTATTTTAGCACGATCAATTTCTTGAATTTTATTTCTTGCATTTTTATAACTTGAAATATATCCAGGATCTCCACTTATTAAATATCCAACAATTTGATTTACTGGATCATAGCCTCGTTCTTCTAACGCTTCATATACTTCTTTAAGTGTTAAACGAGTTATTTCAGCATCAAGTTCTTGAACTTTAAAAAGACTCGTATGTTCTTGTGACATATAATCACCTCACTATAATACTTATATTTTAATTTTACCATTATTTACTTTAAAATACAATAAATATATTTAGGCCGCAACGACAAAAGCCATATAAATTGTAAAACCTAAGAATATTAAGGTTATTATCCAACCATTAAGTCTTTCAAACCAACTACTTTTATTTTTAACACCTAAGGCCATTGTTACTAAAGCACCACCAATTAATCCACCAATATGCGCTGCATTATCAACGCCTTGTACTACAAAACCTAAAACTAAGTTGACTATAATTAATGGGATAATTTGGCTTTTTAAGACATTTCCGAGATAAACACGATAGTGATATCCAAAATATAGAAGTGAACCCATCAAACCAAAGATAGCTCCTGATGCCCCAACGGAAGCTGCATTACCATAGAAAGTAATGGAAAATAAACTTCCAAATAAAGCACTAATAAAATAGATTATAGTAAATTTAAATTTTCCTAAGAAGCTTTCTAACTGACTACCAATTATATATAAAGCATAACAGTTAAAAGCTAAATGCATTAGACCGGAATGTAGAAAAGCTCCAGTTATTAAACGATAATATTGACCAGCTCTTACACTCGGACCATGAACACAAAAATCTAAAATCATACCTTGAGATTCTCCAAATAAATATGGAACAAAGTACATAATCAAATTAAAAGCAATTAAAAGATAAGTTATCATTGGGAATTTTGCTTTAAATACTTTTTCGATTTTTTTAGCATCTTCTTGATTGTGCTTATTAATGTCACCTGTTATCTTCATAAATAATTCAGCCCCTTTTTCTGTAAACTTTAGTTTTTTAGTTAAGTCTGGGAAAATTTTAGTAATCATTTCATTTTTATTGATATCACTTTCCTCAGTTACTTTAATATATAGATTATTTGTTGTATTTTCTTCTTTTAAGTCTACATTATCATTTAAGTTTAAGAAGAAACTTGCAACATTCATATTGAATAATGACATTGTTTTTCTTTTGATTTTTCTCATAATCCTTTTAGTCTTAAATTTATCAAAATCAAATTGCTCATTATTGTGGATATATCCAGAGACAATACGAATCACCTGATAATCTTCATTTAAATTTTCTAACCAGATTTCATTTTCGACCCCTTGTAGGATTATAGGATTATAGTTTTTTTCTGTGATGAAATAATGAAGAAGTTTCATTACCATTATATTTTTATCATCAAACATTACGTCTTCCATACGTTACCTCCTAAAATGCTAATATTATTATAATATAAAACATAAAATAAGAAAAGAGGAGAATACTTATCATGAAAAAAATCTTTACATTTATCATTTTTTTATTACCTTGGTTTTTAGTTAATATAATTCCTGTTGATTATAATTATTACAGTACTATTAAACTACCTTGGTTTGCTCCACCTACTATATTTTATAGTATTAGTTGGACAATTATTTATATTTTAATTGCCTGTAGTATGGTATGTTTATTAGAATCATATAAAATTAAAGCATTACCTACAACTTTTAAAATTATTTTACTTATTAATTATTTGTTCAATCAAAGTTTTATTTTAGTTTTCTTTGGACTAAAAAGTAATTTCTTAGGATTTATCAGTTGTATAGGAACGTTACTTAGTACTTTGTTTTTAGTAAATGAATTATACAATTTAAAACCTAAGTGTAGTAAATATCTGATTCCATATATTATGATTAGTATATTTGCAGTTATTCTATCATTTTTGATTTATATTATGAATATATAAAGACCTCAGAATAAATCTGAAGTCTTATTTTATCATATTTTTATATGTCTTTGCTATAGTTAATGCTTTACTATATGCATCGCTTAATTCTTGGAAGTGAATGTCTACAAATTTAGAATCATTTTCTTTGCTCTTTAGTTCGTGTTGATAAGCAATATCAGCTAAGAACATAAAGCCTAAGTATTTAGCATCACTTTTTAGAGAATGAACCTCAATTGCATAGTTTGGCATATCATTTGTAGTTTTATATGAAGTAATTCGTTGCCACTTTTCTTCGACTTCGGTTAAAAAGTCGTTAATGGTCATATTATACATTTCCATGTCACCTAGGAATTCTAAGGCTTTGTCCAAGTCAATTTCATGATTTCTTAAATAAGTCTCTGGAGAAGTTTCCTCTGTATTAGATTCTTCAGTGGTATCCTCTCCTATTATTTCAAGCTCTTCTGTTGCTTCTAATTGTTCAACTTCTTCAGGTGTATTAATGTTATATTTATCGAAAATAGTATTGAATACGCGAATTAATTCATCTTTTTCGATTGGTTTAGCTAAGTATTCATCAAAGCCTTCACTCATATATTTTTCTTTCATACCAGTGATGGCATTAGCTGTTAAAATTACAACCGGCATATTAAAATCAGTAATTTGTTTTAATTTTTTGAAGGTTTCTACTCCATTCATTTTTGGCATCATATCATCCATTAAGATAATGTCATATTTTGAGCCGGATTTAATATCATCAATACAACTAAATCCATTATCAAATGATTTTATATTATTAGCATTATATCTTTCTAAGATCTTTGTGGCGACTTTTATATTTAAGGCATTATCATCAACAATTAAGATTCTCTTATCTTTTAGATCTAAGGTCGTTTTTACTTCACGCTTGGTTTCTTCAACTGGAGTGTATTCAATTCGTTGATTTAAAACAATTGTAAATTTAGAGCCTTCTCCATATATGGTATGGACTAGTATTTTGCCACCCATTAGTTCAACTAATTGTTTTGTTATAGCCAGACCTAATCCGGTCCCTTCTATAGTTGTATTTTTATCTTCATCAAGACGTTGGAACTTGGTAAATAATTTGTCAATGTTCTTTTGTTTAATTCCACGACCTGAATCTTCAACAGTAATAATTAATTTAGTAATATTAGGGCTATTAATACAATTTACTTCGTATCGCACAAAACCTTTGTCAGTATATTTGTATGCATTACTCAAAAGATTAGTAACGACCTTTTTGATATTAGCATGATCTCCAAATAATGTTTCTGGAATATCTGGGGCAATATAATATGAGAAGTCTAACCCCTTTTCATTCATTTTCGGAGTTATTAGTTTAGCTAGACCTTCGAAAGTATTTCTAGCAGAATATTTGGAATTAACTATTTCTAACTTACCTGCTTCAATTTTAGATATATCTAGAATTCCATTAACTATTTCAAGTAGAGTATTTGAAGCATTTACAATATCTTTTGCATTTTCTTTTGCTTCATCTAAGGTTTCAGTTGTTAAAATATAATCACTAAATCCAACAATTGCATTCAATGGAGTTCTTATTTCATGAGACATACTTGATAAGAAATCTGTTTTTGCTTGATTAGCTTTGTCCGCTTGATCACGGGCTGTTTGAAGAGCTTCAATCATTTTTACGTCGGGGTTTTCGATGGTGAAGTACATAACCATCGTTACAAACATTTCGGCTGGTGTAACAAGTAATAAGCCTGGATTGTTCATTTGAATAGCAGACGCACCTAAAGAACAAACTAAATATATAACGAATGGTATAAATTTTTTCTTGTTAACATGTTCATTCTGTGCTTTGGCAATATTAATTACCCATAGTATGGCACAAATTATACTTTGAATAACTAGTATGGTGGTGCTCGAACCAATAGCTCCAGCACCATATTTTGAATTAACAAATTCAACATTACCAAATATTACGCCTATAGTTAATACTAGAAAAAATATGGCGTATCCTGTAATAAGCTTTTTCTCATTTGTTACTAAAAATGACTGCGATTTAGAAATTATTGAAATATATAAAGTTAAAAGCTGAATATATGCTAATAATATTATTAGATAAAACTTAATAACCATATTGCTAACTATTGAAATATTATTAAATGCAAAATATGTACAGGGAAATTCTAATATAAGAGATACTAAATTTATAACTATGATACATTTATATATTTTATTTTCGTAGTTATCAACTCTTTCTTTCGTAAAATAAACCACATTTAAAAATATACTGAATATTAAACAACATGTTGGTAAAATTAATCCTATTGTCATACTATCACCTACTATACATATTTTAACAAATCATTTTAATATTGTACATAAAAAAGAGCGACTATTTGAAGTGATAAAATAAATGTAGACAGTCAAAAAAGACATAGTCTACATTTTTTTGTTATCATAAATAAAAAAGGAGGATATTTTATGAGTAAGAATAATATGAAGACACCAGAAGAAAAAGAAATCATTGTAAAACGATATTTAAATGGTGAATCAACTACAAGATTGGCAGACGAATTTAATGTTTCTAGAAGAAGAATTTATTATTGGGTAAAAGATTACGAAGAGAAAGGATTAGATGGACTAATATCAAATACTGGTAAAGCATCTAAACGCCATAAAAATATGGGGTTATATTTAAGAAACCCTAAATCAAGAGAAGAAGAATTAGAAATAGAATTAATGAAGAAAGATATTGAGATAGCTCGATTAAAAAAAGGTTACAACGTGAAAGGAGTTGGCCAAGAAAAGGAATTCGTTACTACATTCAACAAGAATACAAAATAATAGATGAATATAAAAATAAATATTCAATTATTTCTTTATGCGAATATATGTCAGTAAGTAGATCTGGTTATTATAAGTGGAAATATAGGCAAGAACATCCAACAATGAAAATGATATCAAGGAAATCAGATATAGATTTAATAAAAGAGATATATAAAAAGCATCCCTCTCATGGTTATAGATGGATAAATGCCTATGCTAGAAACAAATATGGCGTAATTTGGTCTGATAATCATGTTCATTTATGTTGTAAGTATGAAAATATTAAATCTCAAGGTAAACATTATCAATGGAAGAAACCTGATGAGGAACATGAAAAATTTAATAATCTTGTATGGAATGGATGGAAATATTTAAGTAGACCATATGAAGTAATTGTATCTGATATGACTGCCTTTAAAGTTAAAGGTGTTTATTATGAGCTTACTTTGTATTTTGATGCTTGGAACAAAGAAATAATTGGGTATGGACTAGTTTCTCGTAAAGGCAATACTAAATCATATTATGATGGTTTAAATCAAGTTTTAAGCAAAATAAAAGAAGAACAAATTGAAACTCCTATAATCTTACACACAGATCAAGGTGCTGTTTATTCTTCCGTTAGTTACAACAATCTTCTAAATGAATTTAATATTCAAAGATCCATGTCTAGAGCTGGAACTCCTACAGACAATCCCGTTAATGAATCACTAAACGGATGGATTAAAGAAGAATTGTTTATTGATTTTGATTTAAAACATTGCGAAGATGTTCCAAATCTAATTAAATTATATATTAATTACTATAATAATGAAAGACCAAGCTACGCTTTAAATTATAAAACCCCAATTCAATATAAAATCGAATCAGGATTTTAAGTGTCTTTTTAAACTGTCTACTTTTTCTTGACTAGTTCAATTTGTCGCATTTCTCTTTTATTTTATAATTTGTATCCGGTTTTTTTGTATATGTTTCTCCATCAATTAATGAGCAATTCTTTCCTTTTCCGATTGGCTTTACAGTCTTTTCTAAACCTTCACCTTCTAAAGCTTTAGCACTTCTTTTTAAACTTCCTGTTAATGGGAATGATTCATCATTTCCTCTTATTTTAAATAAAACTTTTTCTGCAAGTTCAGGTTGAAATCTATTAAAGCATCTTTCGTTGGCGTTTGCTAAAACTTCATCAACTGGTGCGGTACAATCTGGTAATAATTCTATGTGTGAAACTAAAACTGGTCCCGTTTCTGAATCGACAACGACTGTTTCCGTTGATAATATATTTTCCATATCAGCACCTATAGTTTCATTTACTAAGAATGTAGGAATCCGCTGCCCTGTTGATAAAGGTAGACTATCATTATATCTTCCTTTAATTCTAACATTACCATTCTTTCCAATATAGGCCCATACATTACAATCGCCCCATACCTTACCAGTTGCATCCTTATAATAAAACTTTTGGGTTGCCTCTGGATTATTTTTATATTCTTTCATAGTACATGGTGAGTTTGCAACTAATTTTCCATACTCATCATAGTCACACTCTGTACCATCTTCTCTTAAAACAGCCATATCAACAATTTGGAATGGTGTTAATCCATAATCCTTTCGTCCATCTTTTGTCAAAGCAATTCTTTGGCGCAAGTCATGGAATAAGGTAAAGAAAAGTCCACCATGTTCGCAATTTCCTCCACCTAATGACAATCTTATTGGAGAAAGGGGCTTTGGTAAGGCCTTACATCCAGCATCTATTTCTTTAAACCAATTGTTTATAAACTCTTCTTCATTTTTATTTGTCCCCTCTCCTACTGAGACTGCATTTACTAAAAATGGTAACTTTCTTCCTGCCACTTTTGAATCGGAGTGATAATCCTTTGCAGAACGTATCCAATGACTTCTAGTTGCCGGCACAAAGGCTGTTTCATTGATTAATAAACTACGCGTTAAAAACCTCTCATTATATATCGGTTCACAAGCTACTGCACATGTTTGCATTAATGGATCTGAAATCGATGATGATATATCAGTATTAGAATGAAGTGGAATATGAGCAAGCCCCCTCATATTACGCATAGCCGGCATTCTTGAAATATCCGGATCATGTGATCTTCCAATGGACATATAAGTTCTATGAGCATGACTTATTGCTTTTGGGCGGCCTACTTTAGTTGATCCACTTGTGTATGTAATTGTAAATTCATCATCCATATTTACGTCTGCAAATTGTGGAATGTGTCCTTTTCCTAACTCCATAAAATCTTTAATGGTCATTATGCTAGGATCTCTTTTCTTAAATTTTGGCACTTTATTTTCAAATTTATAGAATTCTTCATCATAATAAGCATACGGGTCTTCACCATTTGGTAAAGAATCTGTTAAAGAAACTAACACTTTTTTCTCAATTGGTGAGTTGCCAATTACAGCTTCTATTTTCTCATATTCATCATCTGTTCCGAAAAATATTTTCCTATTCTTACTATTAACTATCTCCTCTAAATAGTCTTGTTCAAATCCAGAACCAATAAAGTGAACTACAGCTCCACACATGGCAGCCGCTTCTAGCAAATATACCGCTTCGGGCGTATTTGACATGCAAGCAAGAATCTCGTCGCCTTTTTTAATTCCTATTTTATCTAGTGAGATAGCAATTTTTTCGGCATTACGAAACATATCTCTTGCTGATATTGAATTTCCTCTATAAAAAATAGCCTCTTTATCAAGATTATTTTTATTTCTATATTTCAGTTCTTCTATCCATGACCAATTATGATTTTTTTCTAAATCAGTAAGCGCTGCTGCTACTTTTTTTGGACTTTTCACATGTTTTTTTAGATAGGATGGCTTCTTATTTGCATTTTTATTACTTTTTTCTCTGTTAACTTTCATTGTTCCTTTTAGGAATTTCTCAACATCAATATCATAAATTTTCATTTTATTAATTTTCCCCCTTACGTATCGATTGTTTACTATATATAAAATACAAAAGAGGCAAAAACAATCTTAGATAATTTTTTTATTATATCTTAGATGGGTACTGCCTCTTTGTAAATTAATTACATCTCTATCTTATCGTATTTTTCTAATTTATACAAGATATTTATTTTAGTTTATATCCAAGGTATTCTAATGCATACTTTGTAAATGGTGATAGTTCATCTTGGGTAAGATTTTTTATTTCATACCATGAACAACCATTTGAGTCTATTCCGTCTGGTTCTTCCTTTAAAATGAATTCTCTTGGAGTCACATTGTATAGTATTCCAATGTGATGTAAATCTTCAATCATATTATCAGACATTTGCCATTTAAATGTTACAGCGGTTGCATCTAATAATTCCTGATTTATAACTTCTACTCCTGCTTCTTCTTGAAGTTCTCTTTTTAGTGCTTGGAGTGGCGTTTCATTGTGTTCAA
>CAZTRE010000005.1:0-51703 GCA_964616405.1 uncultured Mycoplasma sp.
TATGTTAACATAATTTAACTATTTTAAGGTATGCTGTTGCAAAAAATGAGTGAATATAATTGAAAAATTTAAAAAGATGTGATATAATATATCAGCCAAAGGAGAGAGAACATGAAAGAATTAATGGATATACAGGTAATTGAAACTACACGTGGTGGAGTTTTTAGTTTAGATAAAGGATATACTGGTAAGTTATTATTAGGAAGCGATAATTATTTTGAAGGTATAGTTAGAGATCATAGAACTGTTAGTGATTATAGTCTTATTTTTGGACAGTTATATGAAAATGGAGATATTAATTTTATGAAAGTAGCTCCTAACGATGAAAGAGTGGCAAGACAAGTTGTTGTTGGTACAATTGATGGTGTTTATGTTGGACAAAGTTTTTGTAAAAGCAGTAAATTTGAGTATGCGGATTGTGGATTACGAGTAAATGTTTCAAAAGCCGAGATAATTCGAGATGTCGAAGAAGATGAGGTTAATAAGTTATCTTCTATGATTAAAGAGTTTGAAACTAAATTAGGTGAAGAAGGAAGAAAATTTCTTGCTTGTGAATATAAGCCGGCAACTCCTAAAAAAAATGTAAAACGATAGTGTTTTACGTTTTTTTGTGATAAAATGTAGGTGTATGCCGATTTAGCTCAGTTGGTAGAGCAACTCCCTCGTAACGAGTAGGTCGAAGGTTCAAGTCCTTTAATCGGCACCAGATTGAAAGAAAACTCGAGCTTTTATGCTTTGAGTTTTAATATACATAAATTTATGTTACAATATTTATAGATTTAAATTTGTTTATGTTAAACAAAAAGTGCTTTATATTGACGTAATATAAAAAATTATGAAAGGGATCAAAATTATGAATGAAAAAGTAATAATTAAAGCTATTAATAAAAGTAATCTGTTAAAAGCAATAGTAGATTATATGGAATCAGAAAAAATTGAATATAGTGTTCAAGAAAAATTGTTAAAAACATGTGATGCAAAAAAAATTATTTATATTGAAGAAGATGAAGGACAATGTATTGAAGATTGTTTTAATAATAAAAACATGTCTTTTATTGTAGTAAGTGGTAAAAAAAGAGTTATTGATTCAAAGGCAAACGTTAATTATATTATTACAAATTTAGTTTATGATAAAAATGATTATACAGATGTTCAAAAGGAGTATTTGTGTAAGAAGGGAATATACCATGTTTTTCTAGAAAAGCTTGATGAACTATTAGTAAATGTTAATAATTATAATGAAATGATATATGATCTTACAGAATTGAAACCAATGCCTAATAATTGGATCTTTAATTTTGATTCTATTAACGACACATATAGTTGGCTATTAAAAAAGGAAAAAAAGTTATCAAATAATTTTGTTCGAAAAATAATTAATTTTTATAATGATAAAATATATGATGACTCTCTACGCGAAATTAATTACTTAACCGAAAAATTAACACAAATAAAAAGTGGGAAAAAGATTGTTGATATATTTGTATGTAGTAAAGAGGAATTAAAAAAATTTGAAGAAAATTATTTCTTTAAATTGCTTATAAAAAATATATGTTCTACATATAAAGTTTATTTAATTGATAAAAATAAATTATTGGTAAATGATAATGAGTTAGCTTTGAAATTAATGGATGGAATAATAATTTATAATGATTGTGTGTATAAAGATACTTATGATGATGAATTATCATTAGGCTATGTTGACTGTAGTGAAAGCACTATTAAAGAATATAATAAATATTTTGATTATATTTTGAAAGAATATTGTGTTGAAATAAAGAGTGAGAGTGATTTGCATGAATTTTAAGGGAAAAGTTGTCTTAGTAACAGGATCTTCACGTGGGATAGGAAGAAGTATTGCGGTTAAATTTGCTAAAGAAGGTGCTACTGTAATTATTAATTATCGAAGTAATGAAAATGAGGCTAAAGCAATAACAGAAATAATTTCTAGTTATGTTAGTGATTGTATGTGTATTCAAGCAGACGTTTCTAAGGAAAAAGATGTAAAAAGAATGATTAATACAATTATAGAAAGATATGGACATATTGATATACTTGTAAATAATGCAGGTATAGCAATTGATAATGATTTTCAAAATCGACATGTTAAAGATTGGCAAGAAACAATTAATACTAATTTAATTGGCGTCTTTTTAACTTCAAAATATGCTGGAAAACATATGTTAGAAAATCAGTATGGTAAAATTATTAATATTTCATCAACTAATGGAATAGATACAATTTATCCATATAGTATAGATTATGATGCCTCTAAAGCAGGACTTATAAATATGACAAAGAATTTGGCTATAGAGTTTTCACCTGTAATTAATGTTAATGCAGTTGCTCCTGGATGGGTTGATACTGGTATGAATGATGATTTATCTAAAAGTTATTTAAAAACAGAGATGGAAAAAACTTTACTTAAGAGATTCGCCGAACCAGAGGAGATAGCAAATGTTGTATTATTTTTAGCGTCTGATTTAGCTCGTTATATTGATGGAGAAACTATTAGAGTTGATGGTGGATTAAAAATTGAATAGTAGTGCTGATGTATAAATTTTCAAAAGGCACTGAATTTATAGGTATTAAAGAAAACCACTAGTTTGTGAATTGAACTAGTGGTTTTTGTATTATTGTTAAATATAAAGTTTACTTTATTATCTAATTCGTTTTATTATTTTTTAATAGGATTACATTGTTGCTTACTTTCGCCTTTTTTATCTACAGTTTGATCTTTAAAGTAACCTGCAAATTTTACAAAATAATCTTCTACTTCTTCTACAGTTGTTTGTTCGTTTATAGGCATTCTCAAAAATATAGCTTCTGTTGAAGAATCTTGCCATGGATACAATAAGACCATATGTCTTTTTTCAAATTCAATTAATTTTTCATCTATTTCTATATTTTGGGGAACGTTTTCTTCACCTAATACTTGTTTTATAAAATCATAATCAAAAATTCCTGTTCTTAAAGAGAATTCTATATTGCCTTTCATTTCGGTTGGATGTACGAACCAGATTGTTTTTGGTCCAACTTCTTCCTCCAATTGGAATGCTAAGTCTTTATTTTCGTTGGATAGGTTGTTAAAGTTAAGCATCAGCCATGCATATCCTTTGCCAGCATCTAGAAAGGTATGATTTTCAAATGCTTTTTCGATTGTACCATAAATATCTTCTTTTTCTAGAGCCGTTTCGCCTGCTTTTGTAATATTATTTCTATTAGCGCTACTCATTACAGTTTGTATTCCTTTTTGTTTGAATATTTTACAGGCTTTTCTTAATGGTAATTCTATTATTTCATCTATTATATCTGTGGTCTCATCTTGTTTTAATAAATTAACAGCAGCGTATTTATTGGTGCAATTTCGCTTATTAACATTTTAATTCTCCTTTTATAAAATATTTTCTATTTTAAACTATTTAGTTGTGTTTAGAGTCAAATAACTTTATTTATTTACATAATATCTAACTTTATTTTAATTATACTCTTAATTGACAAATAAGAAAATATGAATATTTTATTTCTAAATATATTTTTATTATAAATTAGTGTTTTTGTTTTATTATTACATTTTTTGTAATCTTATGTTTTGATTTACTATTCTTTTTTGAATATAAATTAGCAATTTTTATTATAAAATTATTAGGAAAAAATTGGTATTATTATTTTTTTAATAATGATTGATACTAATAATGAAAAGTGATTTTTTTGACTTTTTTGGATATTTGTGGTATAATCTTATTCGTTCGCGACATCTCGCGGAAGGGAGAAATTTATGAAAGCAAATGATGTTCCCCGATGGGGAAAGAGATATTTTATAATTACTCTTTTATTTGTTATTATAGTTGGAATTTATGCTTTAAGATGTAGTATCATTTATGAGAGTATTGATGTAAAGGTAACAAAAAATGCAAAAATAGAATATGGTTCAGCTAATTATAAAGTTGAAGATTTAATAGATAAAATTTCTGGTGATAAGATTAATATTGTTAAAGATGTTAATACTAGTGTTGTCGGAAAACAAAAAATTATTTTAGAAGTAACAAAAAGTAATGTTACAAAGGAAATACCTATTAAGGTAGAAGTAGTTGATAGTGAGGCTCCTGAAATTAACGTAAAAGAGGAAGTTGTTTATGTTAATAACGGATTTTCATATGATTTAAATGAAAATATTGCTAGTGTAGTAGATATTGTTGATGGAAACTTAGAATATATAGCTAATGATAAAGTAAATGATAAATCAAGAAATTATTATACTATTTCTGATTTTGATTCTAATACTGATGGAGAACAAGAAGTAGAAATTAAGGCCGTTGATAAATATGGTAATATTTCTATTAAGAATTTCATAGTAAAGGTTATTAGTAATGGTAAAGAAAAAACAATTTCAAATATTGCCTATTCTTTAGTAGGAAGTCCTTATGTTTCTGGTGGTAATTCACCAGCAGGATTTGATTGTAGTGGATTTGTTCAATATGTTTATGCCTGTGCAGGCCTTAAAGTAAGTCGAAGCGCTTCAACACAACTTTATGATGGATATGAAGTTGCTTATAGTAATATAAGAGTTGGAGATATAATTGTTTGGGGATATGGTAGTGATGCTATTACTCATACGGCAATTTATGTTGGTAATGGATTGATGATTCATGCGGCTACACCAGCAGAAGGTGTAGTTGTTAATCAAGTGGCCGGATGGGGTGCATATAGTGGTGTACATATTGTATCTGTTAGGCGAATGAAATAAAATATGTATATTTTTCCTATTTGTGGTTAATGCTATTTATAGGAGGAGATATTATGGAGACACTTCAAAAAGTGTTATTAGTTATTACTATAATCGGAGCAGTAAACTGGGGATTAATTGGTTTATTAGACTTTGATTTAGTTGCTATGATATTTGGCGCTGGTACTTTATTTACAAGAATTATTTATACTTTAGTTGGTATCTGTGGTCTTGTTAATATTGGTATCTTATTTAACCATATAGAAGCAAAATAACGATTAAAGACTTCGGTCTTTTTTTTTGACTTTTTTATTCAGTAGGTTGATAAATTGAATTAAAAATGTTATCATATATATTGATAATAGAAATAATGTTGGGTCATTTTATGTTTATTAATGAATCTAACAATATTATCGAAATTGGAATATGATTTGTATAGACAAAGTGTAATATGCAGAAGGTGAGGATGATGCGATGTCAATAACAATTACAGATATACTAACCATTATTAGAAAATTATGTGATATATTTTTAGTTTGGTTTGTATTTTATTATATTTTAAAAAATATTAAAAATAATGTTAAGCTTTCTATGTTATTTAAGGGAGTAGCTTTTATAATAATTTTAAAACTTGTCAGTGATAAATGTGGATTTGTTACAATAGGTGTTTTACTTGATTATATTATTCAATGGGGTCCTATTGCATTAATTGTTATTTTTCAACCTGAAATTAGAAATGTTCTTGAACAATTAGGTCGTACTCAGTTACTTGGACGTCATAAGGTGTTAACAGTTGATGAACGTGAAAGAATGGTTTATGAAATGATTAATGCTATCGATTATTTAAGAAAAGAAAGAATAGGTGCATTAATAGTAATTGAAAGAGATATCAGTTTAGGAAATTATATTGATAAAGCTAAAAAATTATATGCAGATTTAACTAGTGATTTATTA
Organism: uncultured Mycoplasma sp.; assembly: GCA_964616405.1. Taxonomy (GTDB): domain Bacteria; phylum Bacillota_I; class Bacilli_A; order RF39; family UBA660; genus JAEDES01. The sequence goes on from CAZTRE010000005.1 coordinate 5,681, forward strand.
ATTGCTATATTTTATGAGGGTAATCCATTACATGATGGAGGAGTTATTATCCAAGGTGATAGAATTACGTGTGCTGGAGCAGTTTTCCCAACTAGCAATAGTCCAAAATTAAATAAGAGATTAGGTACTCGTCATAGAGCGGCATTAGGATTAGCAGAAGAAACTGATGCAATTTGTATTGTTGTTTCTGAAGAGACTGGTAGAGTATCAATTGCTGTAAAAGGTGAAATGCTTTATAATTTAACACTTGATGATGTTAGAATGATGTTAATAGATGAGTTAAAACCAAAACAAGACGTAGAATTTGAAGAAGATGAAGAAGAGGAAGATATATATGAAGAAGATATTTAAGCAAATAGGTAAGTTTTTTTATCATATCGGATTATTCTTCGATAAGTGGTTAATAACTCCTATTACAAAATTAATATTGATAGTAATGAATTTTTTTAAAAACAATTCCAAAAATATTGATAAGTTTATTGGTAAAAAGTCAACTTTATTAGTTATAAGTTTGATTTTAGCCGGGGCAACATTTGTTATTGTTGATCAAGAATCAAATGTTATGATTGATCAATATGCGGAGATTTTATATAATCAACAAGTTACAGCTGTTTATAATGAAGAATTATATGTAGTTGAAGGGTTACCAAAAACTGTTGATATTACATTAATTGGTCAAAGAAGACATGTTTTCTTAGCCAAACAATCGCCATCTAAAGGAGTGTCTGTTGATTTAACTGGACTTAAGCCAGGAAATCATAAAGTAACGTTGAAATATACGCAGAGATTAAAGTCATTAGACTATAGACTTGATCCCTCAACTGTTACTGTTACTATTTATGAAAAGGTTAGTGATACACGTAGTTTAACTTATGATGTATTACATAAAGATAGTTTAGATAAAAAGTTATATATAAGTGATATTGAATTAGATAGAACTGATGTAATTATTAAAGGCGCTGAATATAAATTAGATCAAGTTGCTTCAGTTAAAGCGTTGATTGATATTAATGAAATTCCAAATCCTAAAGCTGGTGAACTTGAACTTAAAGAGGTGCCACTTGTTGCTTATGATACTAATGGTAAAGTTTTAAATGATGTTGAAATTGTTCCTAAGACAGTAAAAGCTAAGATTACCATTACTTCACCAAGTAAAGAAGTACCAATTAAAGTTGTACCTGAAGGAAAACTTGCTTTTGGTAAGTCAATTAAATCTATGGAATTAAGTACATCAACTATAACTGTTTATGGTGAACAGGATGCTATTGATAAGATTGAACAATTAGAGGTTTCTATTGATACTGATGGTTTAGATGAGGATAAGGAATACCATGTTACATTGAAGAAACCTAATGGTATTACTGATTTAAGTATAAAAACATTGACAATTAAGGTAATATTAGATAATTCAATCAGTAAGGAATTTGAAGACTTGTCAATTCAATTTAGAAATTTAGGACCTAATTTTAAGGTTCAAGCATTAACTGATGATGATAGAAAAGTAAATGTTGTTGTTTCAGGTAGTGCTGATGTTGTGGATAAGATTGAGGCTTCGTCTATTAAGCCATATATTGATTTAAAAGATTATGGTGTAGGTGAACATGAAGTAGTTGTTAAAGTTACTGGTGATGACTTGAAACTACATTATGAATCTAAGACTAAAAAAGTTAAAATAAGAATTACAGAGAAATAGTTTAAGACTATTTCTTTTTTTGGAATAAATAATTTATCCATAAATATAATTTAATAGAAATATTTGTGGGGTGAACTATGAAAAAAATATTATTAGTTTTATGCTCTTTTGTATTTTTGTTAAGTGGATGTGGAAAAGTTAGTGAAAATGATATAGTTAAAGAAGTAAAGAATAATATTAAAAAGAGTTATTTGTTGTCAGGCGATTTATCGATTTTAAATAATGATGAAGTTTATAATTATGATGTGGAGGTTAGTTATAAACAGGATAGATTTTACAAAGTAGTTTTAACTAATACAAGTAACGATTATACGCAAGTAATATTAAAAAATAGTGAAGGTGTATATATTTTGACTCCATCATTAAACAAGAGTTTTAAGTTTCAAAGTGATTGGCCATATAATAATTCGCAAATTTACTTATTGGAAGCTTTGATGAATGATATTGAAAGTGATAGTAAAAGAAAATTTAAAGAAGAAGATGGGAAATATATTTTTGAAACTAAGGTTAATTATCCAAATAATAGTAATTTAAAGAATCAAAAGATTGTTTTTAATAAAAACTTGGAGATTGAAGAGGTAAAAGTATATGATGCGAATGAGACTATAAGAATGGAATTTGATATTGAAGATATTGATTATTCACCAACGTTTAAGAAAAATTATTTTGAAGTTGACAATGTAATGCGTACTTTTGGGGAAGATGAAGCTGTGGCAAGTTCTAGTTTAGATGAATCTATTTTTCCGTTATTTTTGCCTAGTGGTACTAAATTAAGTAATAGTGAAAAAATTATAATGGATGAGGGAGAACGTATTATAATGACCTTTGATGGGGATAAGCCATTTTTATTAGTAGAAGAAACTGCTAATGTAATGGATGAGTTTACGGTAATTCCAACTTATGGAGAACCATATATGTTAATGGACACATTGGGAGTAATGACTAATAATTCATTATCATGGACTAGTGGTGGTATTGATTATTACTTAGTTAGTGAAGTTATGGAAAAAGATGAATTGGTTGAAATTGCTCAATCTATAAGTAATATTCCTACCCTTAAATAGTCTTTACCTGAATTTTCCTTTGTGCTATAATAAATTCGTGGTGATTAAAGATGGCAAAAAGTAAAAATGTTAAAAATAAAAGTAGGAAAAAGGCTGAAAGTAAAAAAATTGATGAAGTAACAATGAACAATTCCAATGAAGTATATACGTTATTAAAGATTTTATTTGGAGTTTTAGTTGTTTTAGGGGCTTTCTATCTTATTACTATTTTAGCAACTGGTAAAGATATTAAAAAAGAGAAAGTAGAAGCAGCTATTCAATATGAAGAAATACTTGCAGGGACCTCTTTTACGCAAAGAGAAGACGAATATATAGTTGTATATTATGACTTTAGTGACACTTCTATGTCTAGTGTTTCTTCAGCGATTACAGATTATAGTGTTAACGGAAGTAAAACAATTTATACAGTTGATATGAGTGCAGGATTTAATCAGAAGTTCAAGGGTACTAAGGCAAATGAGAATCCAGAGAGTGTAGATGAACTTTCTATAGCTGAGACTACTTTAATTGTATTTAAAGATGGTAAAGTAGTTAAATATATTGAAGGCAGTGACGAAGTAATTAGTAATTTAAAGTAAAGAGACAGTAAAATGTCTTTTTTTATTTATAATTTGTTCTTTTTAATAAGGGATTATGGTATTATTGATAGTAGTGAGAGAGGAGGCTTTGTATGAAAAAGAGAAAGAGAATTAAGAAAAATAAGCAAAATAAAATAAGTAAATTATTTTCTTCGTTAAAATCTTTTTTTAATAAGAAAAAGTCTAGGCCTCATTCTATATTAAAGAAAAAAAAGATAATAGAGATTGATGATGATAAGATTGGTAATATTGTCGTTGATAAAAACGATAAATTTAATTTAGTTGAAGTAATGCTTATTGTTTTGGTGACTGTTTTATTTGGGATGGTTGTTGGCTATGCTTTAAGTTTTACGAAAAGTCCTGGTGTAGAAGTATCTGATGAGGTTCAAGAATTGGTTTCAACATATGAAAATATTTTGGAAAATTATTATGGAGAAATTACGGAAAAAGAACTTTTAGATGCAGCCATTTCAGGAATGATTGGAGAATTAAATGATCCTTATTCTGCTGTTATGACAGGAGATAATGCAGAGATTTTTAATGATACTGTAGATGGTTCTTTTATTGGAATTGGTATTGTTGTTGAATGGAATGACAATAAATTTAAGATTACACAGGTTTATGAAAATTCTCCGGCAGATAAAGTTAAACTTCAAGTAAATGATTATCTTACTAAAATAAATGATGAAAAACTTGATGGACTTACATTAAATGAATTGTCTTTAAAAATAAAAAATAAAAATCAAGTTAAAATGACTATTTTACGGGGAGAAGAAGAACTTGATGTAATGGTAAAACCAGATGTTGTGGAGGTTATGTCTGTAAACAGTAGAATAGTCGATGATAATATTGGGTTAATTAAGATTAATTCTTTTGCTTCAAATACTGGGGAACAGTTTGAGAAACAGTTAAAGAAGTTAGAAACAAAAAAAATTAATTCACTAATTATTGATGTAAGGGGTAATCCAGGAGGAAGACTTGGTGAAGTTAACGAAATTATGGATTTATTTTTAGATAAGAAGAATGTTATTTATCAGATTGAAACAAAGTCAAAGAAAGAGAAAATTTATACGAAAGATTCTATTAAAAGAAAATATCCTATTGTAGTGTTAGTTGATTATGATACTGCATCAGCAGCGGAAATTTTAACGGCAAGTTTTAAAGATAATTATAAAAAAGCAACAATTATTGGAACTGTTACTTATGGTAAAGGTACGATTCAAAAGGCAGTTAATTTATCAAGTGGTTCGACTATTAAATATACAACACAAAAGTGGTTAACACCAAAAGGTGTTTGGATTAATGAGGTTGGACTTATTCCAGATGTATTATTAGAAGCAGGGGATGAGTATGATAATTCTCCTAGCGATGATCACGATTTACAATTACAAAAAGCCATTGAAATATTGAACTAGGAAGAGATCTTATAAAATTAAAATTCAAACTAAAATAGAAAGTTAAATTCTACTTAGTTTGAATTTTTTTGTGAAAAAATCAGTGTAAAAATTGCCAAACCTTTTCGTCATAACTTGACGTGGGGAGAGAAGTAAATGTTACTATTCAGCCAGGTAAATCAGTAGTAGTGACTATTGTAATTAGTTGGTTATCTGCTGACAATGTTAAACAACCAGAATTAACTAATGGAAGTGCAACTATGGAATATAATGTTACTTTAGGTTTTTCTCAAGCGGAGTAATTCGTTTTTTAATTATGTATTATATGAGAATCAATAATTAATTGATAACCTTCTTTATTAGGACTACAAGTTGTGAGAACTAGTTGATTTGTATTAGCTTTAGGGATAGATATTGTCCCTATTTTTTTTGTTTCCCAGATATTCTTGATTTCATAGGTATATTCTTTATTTTTATAGGTAAGTTTAATTCTATCGGTTTTGGATAATTTATCTAGATTTTTGAAATAAGCAATACGACCTGTTCCTGAATGAGCCGCAATAAAAATAGTAGTGTTTTTTTCTTCTGGACTCTTAGATACAGGTAATATTGTTACATGCTTTTCAATAGTGTTTTCTTTTGAATCTATGTTGTATAATTTTTCACTTAAGTTAATTTTACTAATATTTAGATAACCAATTGGTAATTCTCTAGTAATAGGTGTAGATATCTTTTCTTTTATTGTTGTCGTAATACTTGTTGAATTAATGGAATATTTTTGATATATAAGAATACAGATAAATAGATAGATGACTATTAAGATTACCTTTTTCCACATAGTATACTCTGTATAAATTTAATTATTTTTTCTAATAGTGAAGTGTTTTTTGTATTTGGGACATCTATCTTATAATTTTTTAGGTTGTATGTAATTACTTTATTATCTTTTACTTCAAATTCTATTGGCTCTATTTTAGTATAACCATCTGTTGTGGTTAATTGAACTATTTTATATTTACCATAAGGTAATTCTAATTCAGCAATTCCATCGATATTTGTAGTTATGGTTTTTATTAGTTTATCTTGACTGTATATGTTGAAACTAATATTTTCTTCTGGTTTAAAATTATCTTCGGTACCATACTCTTTTTTAATTATTATTTTTGTTTTAATAACTTTATTGGGAATAGTTATTTTAATAGTTGGATTATTTTCACTGATTGTAAAGAAATATTTATTAGTGTTTAATTCGTAACCCTCACCTGGTTTTATTTCTTGTAGATAATATGTTTTGAATGGTAAATTTTTAAGTTTAATGGTTGAATTATTTAAGGGTATTTCTTTGATAAGGGTATTATCAGCATTATATAATCCAAAAATGGCACCAGTTAATGAAGCGTCGCCTTGTGGAATATTCTCGTTTGTTTCTGCATCTATTTTGATTAGTTCTACTTCTGTATTAATTACTTTTAGGGTAAATTGTTCTAATGTTTTGGTTGGATCTCCAACGTCCATAACGCTTTGAGATTTATTGCAGGTATAAAACAGAGGATGTCTATTATATAATTTATGTTCTTTTTCAAGAGTAAAAGTGTGAGTTCCTAGTTGTGGATTATTTATTTTTATGGTATTTCCTTTGATTTCAATGTTGTCTTTTGATGTGTAACTAGATAATACATTATTTGTATCTGTTAGTGTTAATGATTCTCCTTCAACAATGGAGTATGTTTGATTGTTTAAACTGGTTGATTGTTTATAATTATTTACCATGGCTCTTAGTTCGTTTAGTTCATCATTAAATATGTGTGCAGTATTTGGATTTTTATTTGTAGTCATATGATATTTCATGGAAGAATTTACTACTTCCCAGATTAGAGTTTGAGTTATAGGATACCATTTTGCATCAGTGTGTCCGGGATATCCATACCCAAAATGAGAAAGTAGTGTTACATCTAGTATTTGCCAAGATGAAAGGTTCTGGGGTGTTTCATTTCCATCATAAATATAGCCATCATTAAAGTAAACTGTTGGATCAATGCAATATGCAATCTCATGTGAATCAGTTTTTCTAATGAATCTTGCTTGACTATAGTAGCCTTTTCCACTTGGAGTTATCTTGTGGATAAAAATATTACTGATATATTCTGCTTGATAAAATCCTTGAGTTTTAGCTTGTACATTATTTAATGGTAATAATAAAGTTAAAAATAAACTTATTAAGAAAATTATTATTTTTTTCATAAATTGCCTCCTTTTTTTCTTAACGTTTTAGATAATAACATGGGATTTTTAAAAGGACAAATGGCAGTTTTGATAAATTTAAGGTAATTTTGTTGTGGAAAAATGTTTTTCACAAGATAAAAAAGTTGTTTTTGGTAGAAAAAATGATATCAAAAAACAAGTTTAGTACTTTTATGATATAATTGTTATGTGAGGTGATTTGATGACTGATATAGAAATTGCGAGAAGTATTAAAATGAAAGATATTAGAGAAGTTGGAGAAATGTTATCTTTAAAAGAAGATGATTTAATTTTATATAATAATGATAAAGCTAAGATAAAACGTGTTCCTGATGCAGAAAATGGTAAATTAGTTTTGGTTACAGCTATTAGTCCGACCCCATTTGGTGAGGGAAAAACTACTGTTTCTATTGGTTTAACTGATGCACTTAGAAAAATGGGTGAAAAAGCAGTTGCGGTATTAAGAGAGCCTTCAATGGGACCTGTTTTTGGAATGAAAGGTGGGGCAACAGGCGGAGGTTATAGTCAAGTTGTGCCAATGGAAGATATCAATTTACATTTTACTGGTGATTTTCACGCTATTACATCTGCTAATAATTTGTTATGTGCTGCCATTGATAATCATATTTATTTTGGTAATGAACTTGATATTTGCGAAGTAAACTTTGGAAGATGTTTAGATGTAAATGATAGGGCTTTAAGATCAGTAAATCTTGATACAAGAAGAGAAAGTTTTAATATAACTGCAGCGAGTGAAATAATGTCTATATTTTGTTTAGCCACATCTTTAGATGATTTAAAGAGAAGAATTGGTAATATCGTTATTGGTTATAATAGTAAGCATGAAGAAATATATGCGAGACAATTAAATATTGAAGGTTCAATGGTGGCCTTGTTGAAAGATGCCTTCTTGCCTAATTTAGTGCAAACATTAGAGGGAAATCCCGTTATTATTCATGGTGGACCTTTTGCGAATATTGCACATGGTTGTAATAGTGTAGTTGCTACTAAAATGGGATTAAAACTTGGGGATTATGTAATTACAGAAGCTGGATTTGGGGCTGATTTAGGAGCTGAAAAATTCTTTGATATAAAGTGTCGTCAAGCTAACTTATCTCCTGATGCCGTTGTTTTAGTGGCTACTATTAAAGCTTTAAAGTATCATGGTGGAGTAAGCAAGGATGAGATTTATTTAAAGAATGAAGAAGCTTTAAAGTTAGGTTTAACTAATTTAGAAAGACATATCGAGAATATTAAAAAATATGTTGATGATGTAGTTGTTTGTCTAAATAGATATGATACTGATTTAGATTCAGAAATTGAAATGGTTGAAAATTGTTGTTTAGAACATAATGTTTTATTTGCTGAGAGTAAAGCTTATTCTTTAGGAGGAGCTGGTGCTATGGACGTTGCTTCTAAAGTAATTGCTGCTTGTTCTCTTAATAATAAATTTCAAATGTTGTATCCAAATGAATTTACTTTAACTGATAAAATAAAAACAATTGCCAAGGAAATATATCGTGCAGATGATGTTATTTTTAGTCAGAAGGCAATGAGTAAAATAGACTCATTGGAAAAAAATGGTAAAGGAAAGTTACCTGTATGTATTGCTAAAACTCAATATTCTTTTTCTGATGATGCTAAGAAAGTTGGGGCTCCAGAGCATTTCAATATTTCCGTGCGTGATGTTATTTTATATAATGGTGCTGAATTTATTACAGTGTTGTTAGGAAATATAATGACTATGCCTGGTCTATCTAGAAAACCAAATTATGAGCAAATAGATGTTATTGATGGTAAGATAGTTGGGTTATCATAAAAACTAAAGAAGTACTTGAATGGAATTTTTGATCATATAAAAACCTCGTTTCTATGTTTTGAAACGGGGTTTTGTGATTTTATTTATTTTTATTTTACATATGTTTGTAATGGTTTAGGACGATACATTAATTCATCCATATCACATGTAGGAACAAATCCTGGATGGGCATTGATTACATCTGGCAATCTATTTACAATTGTCGCACATGTTAATTCAACTGTTGCTGGTCTATTAACTGTAATCGTTGTATCTGGTTCACCGATGACTGACCATTCATTTTTATCGAATTCATCTGGTCCATAAACTTTACCAATACATTCACTTTCAATGATAATTCCTTCTTTAGTTTCAGTAGTAACGATTGCGCTCATTCCTGTTGCATCTCCTTGTTTAACAGTCATATTTAAGGTAGATGATGCAATATCTTTTTTATATGTAGTTGGAATGCATTTTTGTGATTGTGATTTTACTGTTAGTCCTAGTTTTCGCGCTAACCAACCATTAACATTCCACATGTATGATGGAGAATATGTTCCGCTGTTAATTAGAGAGTCTCTTTCTTCTTTACTCATTCTATCAACACTAGCAATTTTTTCATCAAATTCATCTAAGGTTAAGCCAGCTCCGTGAGCTTCAGCTAAGGCAATTCCGTAGTCTTCAACGTTATATGAAGAGCTTCCTTTTATTTTAGTGATATTGTGTGTTGAAGATGCGATTGCACTGATTAATTCTCCCCAATAAACATCTTGATAGCCAGAGCCTGCAATTGTACAGTTATTTTGTTTAGCAAGTTCATCAATCTTATTAGTTAAGTTTGGATTTGAATTGAATGAGAAGAAGGCTTCTTCACAAGTAGTGATAGCATTAATTCCTAATTTTGCACATAGCATTAGTGCATCTTCTACATCACTTAATAAACTCATTGTTGTAACTATTACAATATCAGGTTTAACCTCCTTTAATAATTCTTCAGCACTATCAATAGAGGTTACTTTAATTCCTTTTTCTCCACAACCAATTATTTCACCAATATCTTTTCCAATAACTGTAGGATTAATATCAATGGCACCAACAATTTCTGCTCCCTTCTCATACACATAACGCATTGTGTATACAGACATTTTTCCAGTACCATATTGTACTACACGAATTTTTTTCATTTGTTTTCCTCCTTATTTTTAGAATACTCTAGGATCTAAAAATTATTAATAATTTAATAAAAACAAAAAAAGAGACTAACTCCTTTTATGCTTTTAACGTGATGAAGTTTTATCTGAATCTGACTCAGTTGGTTCATTTGGTGTTATTACAGTTGTTTGTTTTTCATAAATCCATATTTTTCCAGTATATAATTTATTATCATAAGTAATTGTGTATTGATATTCTCCTGGTTGGGATGTATTGACATCTTTTAAATTTAAAATAATATTATTTATAACTTCTTCTGATAAGTCTCCAACAATATATGTAGAAACGTTTGTTGATAATGCGGAACCTTTTTCAAGACTTAGATTTTTAAGTTTAATTTCTACTTTAGGTAATTCCTTGGCTTTTATAACAAAAGAAGCATTATATTTTTTCTTTTTATATGTAACTGTATATGTGTATGTTCCCGCTTGATTTATATTAATCATAGAAGTATCTAATTTTAGAGCTTTTAAAACACTAGGGTCAATTTCTTTGGCATTTTCAATATAATCTTTGATATTTAAACTTAAAGGATTATTTATTTCTAATTCCATGTCTTTTAATTTTATTTCGTTAGTTTGTGCTTGAGCTACTCTTGTTTCTGATATATCTAATGAGTAAGTTTTTTTAATAGATGTACGTTCTCCAGATGCAGTCATTATTAATCCACTACTTACCATTAATAGTCCGCAGCAAGCAATTGTCATTGATAAAATCCTGTGTTCTTTTTTGGTTAACTTCTGTTTCATTACACATACTCCTATCTTTATTTGATTATATTATATTTTCGAATTAATAACAAGGAATTTTGTAACATTTTGTTGAATTTTGTAGGAATGTGGAATATAATTTTTATAGAGGTGAGTTTATGACAACGATTTGGTTAATTGCTTTTTTTGGACTATTGTTAATTGAACTTGTAACGGTTGATCTTGTGTCTATTTGGTTTGCATTAGGGGCACTTGCTGCATTAATTACAACGTTTATAACAGAGTCTATTTTGATACAAACAATCGTATTTATATTTGTATCAATCATTGCATTACTTGTGACACGTCCACTTATGAAAAAGTTTAAGATAAACGGATTTGAACCAACTAATACTGATAGGGTGATTGGTAAAGTAGCAGAAGTTACAAAGGAAATTAAACCTAATTCATATGGTGAAGTAGTTGTGTTTGGTAACGAATGGATGGCTGTTAGTAAAGAAAAGATAGCAGTTGGAGAAAAAGTTGTTATTGAAAAGATCGATGGAGCAAAACTTATCGTTAAAAAAGAAGGAGAAAAATAAATATGGAAATTTTATTAATTATCTTGATAGTTATAGTGGCAATTTTAGTATCGGGAATTAGAATTGTATCACAATCAAAAGCACAAGTTATTGAAAGACTTGGAGCATATCATAGAACCAATCATACTGGTTTACAATATGTTGTTCCATTTTTCGAACGTGTATCAAATACTGTAAGCTTAAAAGAAATCGTTAGAGATTTCGCACCACAACCAGTTATTACAAAAGATAATGTAACAATGCAAATTGATACAGTTGTTTATTTTCATATAACTGATCCGAAAATGTATACTTATGGTGTTGAAAATCCAGTTAATGCTATTGAAAATTTAACGGCAACAACATTACGTAATATTATTGGTGAGTTGGAATTAGATGAAACTTTAACATCTCGTGATGTTATTAATACGAAAATGCGTTCAATTTTAGATGTTGCTACAGATCCTTGGGGAATTAAAGTAACCCGTGTAGAAGTTAAAAATATTATTCCACCAAGAGATATTCAAGAAGCAATGGAAAAACAAATGCGAGCTGAACGTGAAAGACGTGAAGCTATTCTTAAAGCAGAAGGAGAAAAGAAAGCAGCTATTTTAATTGCTGAAGGTGAGAAGGAAAGTGCAATTTTAAGAGCCGATGCTAAGAGAGAATCACATATTCGTGAGGCTGAAGGTGAAGCAACAGCAATAATTAAAATCCAAGAGGCAACAGCAGAAGGTTTAAGATTATTAAAAGAGGCTAAAATGGATGATGCTGTATTAAAGTATAAGAGTTATGAAGCAATGACTCAAGTTGCTAATGGTAATGCTACAAAGATTATTGTACCAAGTGAATTACAAAATTTTGCAACAGCAGGAATGGTATTTGGGGAAATGCTTAATTCAAAGGATTCATCAACAGCAACTAAATCAAAAATGACTGCTACACGTTCAGAAAAATAAATAGTGATAAAGACTGAAAAGACTAAATAGAATGATTTTGTAGTTTAACTAAAAAATACCACATAATTATGTTAGTGGTATTTTTTTTGTAATTATTAGGAGCATTAGAATTGTTACTGAGATTGGAATTATAATATAAAATTTTGGTTTTCTAATTTTATGTCTAAATAATAACATTCCAAAAAGAGTTCCAATACAACCTCCAAAAGTACTTAAAGTTAGTAAAATGTGTTCACTAACTCTTTTTTTGCACTTTATTGCTAGTAATTTGTCTAATCCCATTATGAGAAAAGAAGTAATATTAATCCCTATTAGATAAAGTTTAATTGTCATCATTTAATTTCTTTCCTTGATAAGAATTTCTTCTGACCATTTCTTTATCAATATCATTTAAGACGCAGAATTTTTTTGTTAGCCATGTTGGTTCAATTAAATCATCTATTTTTGGATCTCCAGTAATTCTATGTATTACTATTTCGGGTCTTAATAATTCTAGTTGGTCAATAACAATGTCAATATATTCATCTTTAGTTAAAACATGAAAGTGATCTTTTTTATAGAGGTAAGCTAAAGGAGTATCCTTTAAAATACTTAACATATGGATTTTTATTCCTTGAATATCTAGATTATTTAAATATTTAACAGTATTTAACATATCTTCTTTAGTTTCATAGGGAAGTCCATTTATAATATGAACAACGACATCGATATTTTTTTCTCTTAGTTTTTTTGCCATGTTTTCAAAGGTTTCTAAACTATGACATCTGTTAATTAGCTTTGTTGTTTTTGGATTAGTTGTTTGAAGACCTAGTTCTATGGTTAAATAGGTTTTTTTGTTTAATTCGGCTAAGTATTCTAAGCATTCATCAGTAATTGAATCTGGTCGTGTGGAAATATTTAAACCAATAACATCTTCTTGGTCAAGAATTTTATTGTGAAGTTTTTTTAAAGTCTCCACAGGGGCATAGGTATTGGTTCTAGCTTGAAAATAGCCAATATATTTAGCCTTTGGCCATTTTTTCAACATGTTTTTTTTAACTTCTAAAAATTGTTTTTCTATTTCATCTTCTTTATTTCCGGCAAATTCTCCGCTACCAGTTTTTGAACAATAAATACATCCCCCATATCCAATTGTTCCATCAATATTTGGACAAGAGAAACCAGCATTTAAACTAACTTTAAAAATTTTTTCATTAAATCTTTGTTTGTAGTAATAATCTAGGGTATGATATCTTTTATTTGAGTTAGAATATTTGAAATTATTTATCATATTAAGCCTCACATATTGTATATAAATAAATTGCTTTAAGTAAATTTATTGGATTTAAAAGAGCTTCGTTTCTTAAAGAGCGATATTCCTCATTTATAATCTTTAAATATAATTTTACTTCATTTTTTGTGTTATTGTTTTCTTTAATATAAACATTTAATTGCTTTTTTAAAGCTTTATTAAAGCTCTTGTATGTATAGATTTTTGAATCATCTAATTCAAAAGATTTAGCTAGATTTTCCATAACTTTTAATATTAACTTTTCAAGCAGATCGCTTTGTAATTCTTGATTTAAGCTAATATCTATATTGATGAGATTTTCAAATGAGCGTATTGCCTTTTTGTATTTTAATATTTTGTTTAAAAAATGTAGATACGTTTCTTTATATATTTTTTGATTCTTTTTTAGACTGTTTCTTTTAAAGGTATATTTATTACCTTCTAATGTTTTAAATGTTTTCATTGTGTCATTATAACCATATTTAATACTTTTTAAGGTAGATTCTTCTTTAAAATATAGAAAACTAGTTAACTTATTTTTAGGTTTAATTGTAGTTGTCTTTACTTTTTTAATAGGTGATTGTTTGATGCCAGGAGCATTTAAATCTACGGCAACTATTTCAGTTGCGCCCATAGAGATGGCTAAATTTATAGGCAGATTATCGTAGTATCCACCATCAATATATTTTTTATTACCAATTTGCTTTTCCTTAAAAGCAGGGAAACACGACGCTGAAGCTACTAAATAGGAAGGAAAGAGTTCTTGTTCAATAGAATTTTTGGTAACTTCTACGGCTTTTTTATCTGTAATATTGTAGGTTACTAAGCCATAATTAATTTTTGAAGAAAAAAATTTTCTTTTATTAAAAGCCTGATTAATTATATTTTCTAATTCGGTTGTATTCATTCCACCATCTTTAAGAATGTGCTTACTATACATTTTATAAATATCTAAATTAGTTGCTGTATCAGTTGTTTCTTCATTAAATAGAGATTTTAAGTTTATTTTCTGCCATATTTTTATGGCTTTTTTATAATTGCTTTGAACTATTAAGACGCCATTTAGGGCACCAACTGAGGTACCTGTAACAATATCAAATTTCATATTTAATTTTTTTAATGCTTTCCAAACGCCAATTTGGTAAGCTCCTTTGGCTCCGCCTCCGGATAAAACTAATGCTTTCATACTTCACCTTTTTCGATTAAAAGTTGAGTTTTAAATACTCAAAATTGTCTAAATTGTAACATAAATTTACTAAAAAAGCAATTTAGTATGGTATACTGATTATAGGTAGGTGGTGCATTTGAAAAAGAAAAAGTTAAAGTTGAAGAAAAATGTTTTGAAATGGCTTAAATGCGCTGGAGTAGTTTTAATTGTAATTTTAATAGGATATTTTATATACGCTAAAGAACTTGGAAATTTTACTAAATTAGATTATAGTAGAAAAGCTAGTAGAGAGATTTTATTTAGTGGAAATAAAGATTATGTTTTATCAGTAGGAAAGAATAAGACTTTAAATGCAGCATTCGAAAGTCGTGATTATAAAGATAAATATTTAACTAATTATGCAAAGATTAAATATCAGCATCAAGAAAATATAATTAAGAATATTAATGTGTTATTAAATATGGGATATTCTAATAATGATGTTTCAATTATTTTGGCCCATGGAAATGATAAAGAAGTAAGTGATTTTGCGAAAAGAGAGAGAGTAAAATATTTGGAAGAATTTTATCAATATCCATACGCAAAATTGAGAAATTATGATCGATATATAAAGTATACTGATGAGACTGGTGAGGATGAAATGACAACGGTTATTCATGTTAATCTTAATATGGATAAAGAAGAATATGTTGACTCTAAAAAACAGACAAAATTTAGTTTTGACATGTTGGTGAATAAGTATCATTCAGTTGAAAAAGATTTTGAACCTGATAATTTGATTACTATTGCGGAAAAATACACGGATGATGAAAAATTAAAGGGTAATAGGGAAGCTGTTAATGCATTAATTCAGATGATGGAGGCAGCAAAAATTGATGATTTGGAAATGAAAGTAAATTCTGCATATAGAAGTTATGAAGATCAAGAGGAATTAGCTGAATATTACCGAAAATGGTATGGTGATAATTACGTTACAAATTATGTTGCGAAACCAGGTTTTTCCGATCATCATACGGGACTTGCTTTTGATATAGGTAATACTTCTAAAACCAAGTTTATTGAATCTAAGGAATATAAGTGGTTACAAAATAATGCTTATAAGTATGGTTTTATTGCGCGTTTTCCAAAGGGTGGAGAAAGTATTACAGGGTTTAGGAGTGAACCACAACATTATCGATATGTTGGTAAAAAAATAGCTAAATATATAGAAGAAAATAATATTACTTTTGAAGAATATTATGTTATGTTTTTAGACAAATAAAAAACCTTAACTTATTTTAAGGTTTTTCTATGCAACTTTTAAGTATTCTTCTAGAGTTACGTTTTGATTATAAATATTGGTGGCATGAGGGTTTCCAACATAACGAACATGCCATGGTTCATATTTATACCCAGTTATATGTGATTTGCCTTGGGGATATCTAATGATAAATCCATACAAATGAGCATTATTCTGTAACCAAATTCCAGCAGGCGTTGAACCATAGTAGTCATCTATTTTTCCAATGTCAAAGGCTAGTCCCGATTGATGTTCTGAATGTCCAGGTCTAGCAGAGTAAGTATCGGCCTTAGCTTGCCCATCCATTTGTACGTAATTGTTATAAATTGTTTGTTGATTTGAATATGATCTAAATCCTGAAATTAATGGGATTGTGTGTCCTGCCGTTGCTGCCCCTCTTTGTAATTCTTTTAATGCAGCTAAGGCTTCAGAATCAGCACCTGGATTATAAGTACTTGGGAGTGAATATTGTTTGTTGACAAGAAGTATTCCAGTGATATATGTCATTCCGTTTACAACATTTATTCTTTCATTAACTGTAACTTTCCGTTTAACAGTCGTTTTGTTTTTATTAGAATCTTTGACAGTATAAATTATTTCATATTCACCGGCCTGGTTAGAATTTACATTGTTAGTGATTTTGACTTTTTCAGTTAAATTTCCATCATAATTGTCAGTTGCTACAAATCCTGGTTCTTGATATTCATCATTAATATAAATAGAAATATCTCCTGCTGTAAGTGTTATTTCTGGTTTTGTAGTATCTACTACGATGACTTTACGTTTAACACTTTTACTAATAATAGATTTTTTTACTGTATAGGTTAGAGTATAAGTATCAACTTTTGTTGCATCAACTTTGCCAATTGTTTTATAAATATTTTGGGGACCAGTAATTGTAATACCAGGTTCTTTATATTTATTATTTACTTCAATTTTGATAGTACTTTTTCCATTTAGTTTAATATTTATAGACAAAAATAGAATGATAAAATAACCTATAATAAATAATAAAATAATTCCTATTATGATTGTTGAGTATATGCGAATTTTTTTCTTCATTTTTTTATTTTCAACTCCTTAATTATTTATTTAATTATATCATACTTTTGTGGTAAAAACGTTCCTTTTTAGACTTGGAATATTTATGTTGATATGTTATTATGTTATTAGAGTAAAAAGAAGGTGGTTGATTATGTATCCGCTTGGAAGACAATTTACAGTTGATAGTGCAAAGTTGGTTAGTGATAAGAAGACTATTTTCGCAGGTAATAATTATAGAATCTCTGTTATTTCAGAACGCGTTGTTAGATTAGAGTATTCTGTCAACGGACAATTTATTGATAGACCTACACAGTTGATTAAAAGAAGAAACTTAGGAGTACCAGATTTCGCAATTAGACAAGATGCTCATTTGGTGGAAATAAGTACTAAATACTTTGTACTTACATATATTAAGGGTCAACCTTTTGTTGGACCACGAGTTGATCCAATGAAAAACTTAAAAATCACACTTCGTAGCCGTGAGAAAGATAGAAATAAAGACTGGTATGTTGGACATGCTGAAGCAAGAAATTTGCATGGTAATATGATTGGTGTTGATGTAGAAATACCAAAGGGTTTGGAAAATGGTTTGTTTTCGTTAGATGGATTTGCTTCGTTTGATGATAGCAAATCAAAAATTATAATGGAAGATGGTACTTTAGCTGAGCCAGTAGAAAATCATTTAGATATATATGTTTTTATGTATGATAGAGATTTCAAACAAGCACTACTTGATTATTTTAAGATGACAGGAGCTCCAGCTTTAATTCCTCGTTATGCTTTAGGTAATTGGTGGTGTAGAAATACTGTTTACGATGATACAAGTTTATATCAATTGATTAGAAATTTTGAAAGAGGAAAGATTCCAATTTCAGTTATGTTGTTTGATCATGATTGGCATTATAGAAATGTAGGAAATAATAAAAATTTGAAAGCTGGTTTTACATTTAATAAAGATTTATTTATTGAACCAGAGAAGACTATTGAAGATTTACATAAACGTGGTATTCGTGTAGGCTTGTGTATTGATCCCATGAATGGAATTTATCCACATGAGATGTATTACAAACAGGCAAGTGAAGTATTGGGCGTGACTGAGCCTAAAATTATTTTATTTGATCCCCTTAATCCAAAATTATTAGATGTTTTATTTAAAATGTTCTTACATCCGTTAGAAGCTCAAGGAGTTGATTTCTTTTGGAATGATTCAACTGGGAAAGGCGATATTAACAAGTTATGGGCATTAAATCATTATATGTTTTTAGATAGTGGGCGTGCTAATACGAAAAGACCAATGCTTTTAGGTAGAGGAAGTGTTTATGCTCCACATAGATATCCAGTCTTATATGGAGGATCTAGTGAAATTAGTTGGGAAGCTTTAAAACAGTTACCTTTTATGTATTTAAACGCTGCTAATATTGGTGTTAGTTGGTGGAGCCATGATGTTGGTGGAAACCATGGTGGTATTGAAGATGGAGAACTTTACGTTAGGTATTTGCAATTAAGTACTTTTGCGCCTATTTTACGTTTCCATGCTGCAAGAGGAGCTTATTATAAAAAAGAGCCTTGGTTATGGGATGTTAAAACTGAGCAAATTGCGATAGATTATTTAAGACTTCGTCATAGATTAATTCCATATTTATATACAGAGGCTTATAATTATACAAAGTCTGGTACACCATTAATCCAACCATTTTATTATAATTATATGTGGACTTATGATGATGAGTTATATAGAAACCAGTATTATTTTGGTTCACAATTACTTGTTTGTCCAATTCTTACTACAAAAGATATAACAATGAATCGTACAATTCATAGATTCTTTATACCTGATGGAACTTGGTATGATTTTATTACTGGTAAAAAGTTTCCTGGCAATAAAAAATATGTTTCATTTTTTAAGGAAGAGGATTATCCAGTATTTGCTCATGCAGGTTCAATTATTCCTTTATCTAATAGAAGTGATTATAATAATACAGGGTTACCAGTTGACTTAGAAATTCAAATATTCCCTGGAGTAAGTAATACATATACAATGTATGAAGACGATGGCGTTACGGCATTATATAGAGAAGGTTATTATTTGAAAACGTCAATTGATTATAATTATTTAAGAGATAATTATACTGTGGTTATTAGGAGTATTGATGGTAAAAGTGGAATTGTACCTGATAAGAGAAATTATAAAATGGTGTTTAGGAATACTAAGAAACCACAAGAAGTTCTTACGTATTTTAATGCTGAAAAAATACCATTTGAAGCTTATATAGATGGAAATGATTTTATTGTAGAACTTAAAGATATTCCAACTATTGGTCAAGTTACTATTACTTGTAAGGGTAAAGATATTGAAATTGAAGCAGCTCGTTTAATCAATGATGAAGTAGATAGTATCTTGATGGATTTAAAGATTAATACATATTTGAAAGAAGAAATAGCAGCTATTATGTTTAGTAAAGAACAAATTAGTAAAAAGAGAATTGCTATTCGTAAATTGAAGAAAAAGGGACTTTCTAAAGAATATATCGGTTTATTCTTGAAATTATTAGAGTATTTGAGTGAGGTTTAGGAGGTTATACTATGAGTAATAGACGTGAAGAAATAACTGATAGGGTTAAACGAATTACTAAGTTAGAAGAGGAAACAATTCTAAGATATAGTGAAGAAATTGATTACGATGATAATTTATCTATGTATGATGTAATGATTAAGCATTTTGCTTTGGGAGATTTGGATGATGTTTTCTTGACTGATGTTACAAAGAATATGAGTAAAGATGAGGCAAAAAAACTATTTGATTTAGTTAGACAATATGTTTCATTATGTTTTGCAAAGGGTGATGTTGATTATTGGGTATGCTCTTTAGAAAATGCTAGTGCCGTAGATTATCAGTTTATTGCAACTTCTATATTTGATAATTATGATTATTTGCTTGAGTTAGCAAAAGATGGTGGAGAAGCCGTTTTGAAGCAACTTGTTGCATTAAGAGAAAATAAAGATTTACAGGATGCAGCTGTTATTCAGTATTTGAGAGATTACTTTATTGATGATCGGGCTTTAAAAGTTGTATTAATGGATATGACAGAAGAAAATAGTCCTTATGATATTTTCTCTAATGAACAAAAAGCAATTTTGTTTACTTATCCTGAAGGAACTTTATATTCGTTTGGCGAAGTTGATAGTTCTAAAGTAGTTAAAATTACTTCGCCATATGTTTTAGGAAGTAGATTATTTAATGACTTTCATCAATATATATCCTCTGATTTAATTGGTGATATTTCTAGTCAGAATGTTGATGAAGTATCTAAGTTATTAACTAATTTCTTTTCGGATGATAGTTTTGATTTTGAGGAAGCAGCTTTTGATTTGTCTGTTAGATATCGAGATTATGTGGCGCAGAATGATATGGATTTTGATAGTGAAGTTGAGGGCGTTGTTTATGATGTTGATGGAAATGATATTAAAAATGCCTGGGATAGTGGAGATGGAGTTCTAGGCAGTTCCTATGAAGTTCCTTATGGTGGAGGTACTAAGTAAAAAAACACTTGAAAAATGAGTTAGAAAAGCATATACTAGTAGTATATTTTGGAAATATTGCTGGTAGTAGTAATAATATTCTTTCTTTTAGAGAGCTTATGGTTGGTGAAAATAAGTATTGAGATGTTATGAACTTGACTGGTTTTAGAATATGTAGGGCAAGACCTTTATCTCTATTAAAGCTGCATAGTTTACTATGAAGTAAGGTGGTACCGCGAAAGTTTTCGTCCTTATAATTTATGTAAGGGCGTTTTTATTTGGAAAAGGAGAATATTATGCAAGAGTTAATTCTATTTATACTTACATATTTATTTGTATTTATTATTTATGAAATATTTATTGTGAGAAGAACTTTGAAAAGAGAAAAGAAAAAGGGTAAGAAGAAAGATAAAGAGACTAAGATGCCAGTGGAGATTAAATATTTAGTTAATAAATATAAGTTTGATATAAAGAAGGTAAATTATTATAAGTTATTACATATAATGGCAGCGGTATCATCTTTTGATATTTCATTTATTGTATCGTTGTCACTTTTAACGAAAAATTTTATATTACAAATGTTAATTATATTAGTATTGGTTGTACCTGTTATACTGATAAGTTATCATATAGTTTATTTAGTTTATAAGAAGAAAGGATTGATATAAATGGATTTTAGAACAATAGAAAAGAAATGGCAAGATTATTGGGAAAACAAAGAAGTTTTTAAAGCTGTAACAGGAGGGGAAAAGACACCTTATTATATATTAGTTGAATTTCCTTATCCAAGTGGAGCTGGTCTTCATGTTGGGCATGTTAGAAGTTATACTGCTCAGGATGCACTAGCTAGAATGAAGAGAATGCAGGGTTATAATGTTTTATACCCAATGGGATGGGATGCTTTTGGTGCACCTGCTGAACAATATGCAATAAAGAATCATATTCATCCTAAAGATGCTGTAAAAGAGAATATTGCGACATTTAAAGGTCAAATGCAGGATTTGGGATTCTCATTCGATTGGACTCGTGAATTTTCAACAACTGATCCAGAATATTATAAATGGACACAATGGCAATTTTTACAATTTTATAAGCATGGGATGGCTTATAAGGATACTATTCCTGTAAATTGGTGCCCTACATGTAAGTCAGTACTTTCTAATGAAGATGCTGCTGGTGGGGTATGTGAAAGATGTGGCTCTAGTGTTATTCAAAAGGAAAAGAGCCAATGGATGCTTAGAATGAGTGATTATTCAGAAGATTTACTTACTGGATTAGATGATACAAACTTTGCTGAAAGAGTTAAATTAGGTCAAATTAATTGGATTGGTAAATCAACTGGTGCGCATGTTAATTTTAAAATAGATGGTCATGATAAGGAATTTACTGTATTTACAACTCGTCCTGATACTCTTTTTGGAGCAACTTATTGTGTATTAGCACCTGAACATAAATATATTGATGCCATTACCACTGAAGAACATAAAAAAGAAGTTGAAGAGTATAAAAAAGCTTGTAGTTTAAAGAATGATATGGAAAGAACAGAGCTTAATAAAGATAAGACAGGTGTATTTACTGGAGCTTATGCTATAAATCCAGTTAATGATGAAAGAATTCCAATTTATATATCTGATTATGTTTTAGCAAGTTATGGTACTGGAGCTATTATGGCTGTTCCAGCACATGATGATCGTGATTATGCGTTTGCTAAAAAATTTAATATTCCAATGATTCAAGTATTAGAAGGTGGAGATATTTCTAAAGAACCTTATGTTGGTGATGGTCTTCATATTAATTCTGGATTCTTGAATGGATTAAATAAAGAAGATGCTATTAAAGTAATGATAGAGTGGCTAGAAAAGAATGGTTGCGGTGAAGCCAAGGTTAATTATAAGATGAGAGATTGGATTTTCTCTAGACAAAGATTTTGGGGTGAACCAATTCCAATGATTAATTGCCCAAAATGTGGTTGGGTTCCTGTGAATGAAGAGGATTTACCATTATTACTTCCTGATGTTGCCGAATATGAACCTACTGAAAATGGAGAAAGTCCACTTGCTAACATTAGTGATTGGGTTAATTGTAAATGTCCAAAGTGTGGTCATGATGCAAAAAGAGAAACTGATACAATGCCTAACTGGGCTGGATCTAGTTGGTATTTCTTAAGATTTATGGATGCCCATAACGATAAAGAATTTGCATCAATGGAAGCTATGAAATATTGGAATAGAGTCGATTGGTACAATGGTGGTATGGAACATACTGCAAGACACATATTATATGCAAGATTCTGGGTACAATTCTTATATAATATTGGTTTAGTACCAAATAAAGAAATGATTTGGACAAGAGTAAGCCATGGGATGGTTCTTGGCTCTAATAATGAAAAAATGAGTAAGTCTAAGGGTAATGTAATTAATCCTGACGACATTGTTAAGGAATATGGTGCTGATACATTACGTTTATATGAAATGTTTATGGGAGATTATCAACAAGATGCTCCTTGGAATACAGATTCATTAAGAGGATGTAAGAGATTTATTGATAAAGTAATAAGACTTAAAGATAAAGTTGTTGATAAAGATGAACTAAGTAAAAACTTAGAAGTTATTCAAAATAAAACAATAAAGAAAGTTACTAATGATTTAACTAATATGGCTTATAATACGGCTGTTTCTGCTTTAATGATTTTGGCTAATGAATATGATAATAATACTATTACTAAAGCAGATTATCGTTTATTATTAACACTTCTTAATCCAATTTCTCCTCATGTAACTGAAGAACTTAATGAACAAATGGGATATGAACCATTATGCTATGCAAAATGGCCAGAATATGATGAGAAAAAGACCATTGAATCAGAAGTTGAAATTGGTGTTCAAGTAAATGGTAAAGTACGAGGTACTATTAAAACTGCTTTAGATGAAGCAGAAGATTCTATTAAAGAAAAAGCAATGAATGAAGATAATGTTAAGAAACATTTAGAAGGAAAAGAAATAGTTAAAATAATAGTTATTAAAGGTAGAATTGTTAATATTGTTGTTAAATAGGTTAATAAGAAGGTTTCAATTTTGAGGCCTTTTTATTCTCAAAGAAGTAAAGCAATTTATTGATGCTAAAAATTTACTACATGATTGGAGGACTACTATGAGTAATTTAGCTATTGAAGCTGCTGCAGCTTCGACTTTGTTTGAAAAAACAAACTCGGATTTAAAAAGAAAATATTTAATAAAAAATATAGAGATGATTAATGAGGTAATGAAACAGGCCCCTGGATATTGTGGATCTTTTGGTACGGGGTATCCTTTTTATGCATTAAGTAATGATTTGACTGGTGATTTGCCTATTATTGATGAACAAATTCGTTATAATAAGGAGTTATTATTATCTGCTGCGAAGAATGGAGATAATTGGATTTGTGAGAGATGTTTATGTGAAAATGGTAAAGACATGGTGGATTTAAAGCAAATCTGTGGGCCATGTTTAATGCAGTTTCCTGATTTAAAACCACGGAAGGTTTTAAATCGGTTACCTGATGTTGATATGTGGATGATATGTGAAGATGGAAAGGTTGATGAGGCTAAAACAGAACTTATTCGATTGTTTGATGAGGCTTTAATGAATACTTCTGATGTTGATCCTATTGCAACTATTAAGGATGTTTCACAGATTGTGGAAGATTTAGGTAACGGTATAATGCCTGAGAAAATGTTGCCATTAGATGTTCACATTATTGAATGTTCTAAAATGAAACAATTGATGTTACAAATGCCTTGGACCCTACATTATGCAATGGTACGAGAAAATAGTCCATATTTACCAATAAATCCATATTCACTTAGAAAGGAATGGCAAAATAATGACACTTATAATTTTGTACTTGATTTTATGTATACTTTAACGCCATTTGATTGGGATGAAGAATTGGAAAGAAGTCTTGATTATACTAGAAATGTAATATCTTTATGTTTTAGTACAGAAGATATTGAATCTATATTACATAAGGTTGCTTCTCCAGTTGTAGAAAGACGTTTTGAAAATAAGCAATTACAAGATTGCTATAAAAGGAGGATTAAATCATGGGGAAAAAGATAGATTTACATATTCATACTATTTGTTCTGATGGAGTATTAACACCTAAAGAAGTTATTGATAAAGCAAAGGAAAATGGTGTTAGTGTAATAGCTATTGCTGATCATGATACGGTTGATGCATATACTTTAGAATTATTTAATTATGCTGAATCACAGGGAATTAAGTTAATTCCTGCAGTTGAAATTTCTACTAAAAAGGGGAATTTGGGCTTTCATGTTTTAGGTTATAATATAGACTTAAATAATGAAGCATTACTAAAAAGATTAAATTCATTAAGAAATGCAAGACATGATTATTTATATAAAGTAACATCAAAGTTAGTTGATCTTGGCTATGTTGTTAATTATGCAGAATTAGATAAGATTGATGCTGTTACTAAGGCACATATTGCATTAGATGTTACTGGTAATGAAAAAAATAGAGAATTATTATTAAAAGAATTTGGCCATATTCCTGATAAAGGGGAATTTATTGAAACTATTATGAATGAGGGTTGTCCGGCGTATGTTGTTAAGGATAGTATTACGCCTAAAGCTGCAGCAGAGTTAATCCGTTTGGCAGGTGGAAAAGTTATTTTGGCACATCCGGTTGCTTATAAATATGAGGATAATTTAACGGAAAGAGATACATTGGAAATTGTTAGAGAGATGGATGCTGATGGAATTGAGGCAAATTATATTTATATAGATCGTAATAATAAGAAGATAAATGATATTGCTGTGTGGAATAAATTCGCTGAAGAAAATAAGCTAAAAACAACAATTGGTAGTGATTTTCATGTTGATAATGGAATTTATCCAGTAATTGGATTACTCAATGAAGAAATAAATTTAAGTGAAGAAAAGCTAGATTCTATAGTTAATTGGATAGAAGAAAATTAAATGTTTTCTTTTTTCGCCTTTTTTCTTATATATATTTGAGTATAGTTGAATTGGTGATAATATGAAAGTAAAGATTTTTGATTTGGAAGATGAAAAAGATTTAGAGGAAGAAGTTAATAAATTTTTAAGTGAAAATACAATTAATGTTATTGATATTAAATATCAAGTCAGTGTTGGTATATTTAGTGAAGAGCAAGTCTTTTGCTTTTCGGCGATGATTGTTTATAGTTGACATTAAGATTTTAGTCTTAATGTTTTTTTTTAGTTATTTGTGGTATTATAATAATATTAGGAGGAATACAATGAAAGATAAAACATTAAAGAAAAATTCTTTTGTTGCAGGAGCATTTATTACAACGTTTGGAATTGTTATTTCTAAAATATTGGGAATTATCTATGTTATTCCATTTCACGCTGTAATAGGTGAACAAGGTGGAGCTCTTTATGGTTATGCATATACTATTTACGCTTTGTTTATGTCTTTAGCTACTGCAGGTATTCCACTCGCAATGAGCAAAATAGTAAGTGAGTATCAAACACTTGGTTATTACGGAGCAAAAAAACGAGCTTTTATTTTAGGAAAAAGAATCGCATTATTACTAGGATTTGTTTGCTTTTTAATATTGATGTTAACTGCTCCACTGTTAGCAAAAGCAGTACTTGGTGATTTAGTTGGCGGCAATACTGTTCAGGATGTAACTTTTGTTATTAGGGTTATTTCGACGGCTATTTTGGTTGTGCCAGTTTTAAGTATTTATAGAGGATATTTTGAAGGACATAGGTTTATGAGCCCACCTTCAATTTCTCAAGTTTTAGAACAAATTGTGAGAGTTTTAATTATTGTGATGGGAAGTTATACAGCTATAAAAATATTTAAACTTGATTTGACTAGTGCAGTAGGGATAGCGTTAGCTGGAGCTACTATTGGAGCAATAGTTTCTTATATCTATTTAGTTGATAAGAGAAGAAAGAATAAGAAAAAGTTTGATGAAAAGGCACGTAATGTTAATGAGCCAATCATTACAAATAAGATGATTTTTCGAAAGTTGGCAACTTATGCGATACCATTTATTTTAATTGATATTTTTAAATCACTTTATAATTATATAGATATGGTTACTGTGGTTAGAGGATTAGTTGAAATTAGTAGTTATAGTGTTAGTGATGCAGAAACTATTATGAGTATGTTGTCTACTTGGAGTGCTAAATTTAATATGATTATTTTATCAGTTTCAACAGGGATTATTGTTAGTTTAATACCTAATTTAACACAGAGTATTGTTAAAAAAGATAAACAAGATATTAATAAAAAAATTAATCAAGCATTGAGTATTTTGTTATTTTTGATGGTACCAATGACTATTGGTCTTAGTTTTTTAGCGGAACCTGTATGGATGTTATTTTATGGAGAAAGTGTTTATGGAGCTAGCGTGTTATCTTTCTTTATATTTGTAGGTTTATTTATGGGTTTGTTTACGGCTTCTATATCAATTGTTCAAGTACTTAAGGACTATAAATGTGTATTTGTTAGTTTAATTGTAGGAGTTATTTTAAAGGCTATATTAAACACTAGTTTGATTGGAACCTTTTCAAAGTTAGGCTTGCCTGCTTATTATGGAGTAATTACAGCTAGTTTAATTGCATATGCAGTTTCATTTATAATTTGTTTAGTTGTGTTAAATCGAAAGTATAAAGTTAATTATGAAGATACGGTTAAAAACTTTTTAGATATTTTATCTGGTTGTATGTTAATGATTGTTATTTTATTTTTAATGAAATTTATTGTACCAATTGTAAGTACTAATAGAATAATTAATTTATTTATTATTTTAGGATATACAGTAGTTGGGGGTAGTATTTACATGGTGTTTATGTGGCGTACTAAAACCATTCAAAATGTATTTGGTAAGAAGTTAAGTGGAATAATTAAAAAGTAAGTTTAGATAACTAATTGTGAATATTAGTTATCTTTTTTGTGAAAAAAGATGTAATATAATTAAGGATTAGTTTTAAAAATGTTTATTTATTTGAAGTTTTATGTTATAATAGTGCTATTATTTTATGAGGGGTGGATATATATGCCTAAAAAGCAGATAACTACAGATGATATTAAGGATATGTTAAATACTATGACTGATGATTTAGGGGATAATATAAATAGTATAAAAAAGTTATTTGGCAGCTTAGATTATGTGAACGATGATAAACAATCAATTCTTCATATCTTAGTTGATAAAATATATGATGAAAAAAAGTGTAAGTTGGCAATTAAAGCACTTTTAAAAAATAAAGTTGATCCTAATCTTGAAGATTTTGCAAAGCAAAATTTTATTCAAACCGCATTGTATACTGGTTATAGTGAAAATTTTATCTTTGGAATAATATTAGAATCTTTAGATTTTGGTTTAAATGTTAATCATGTTGATTTTGATGGGGAGACTATAGTACATAGTCTCATTTATAGTGATGCTTATACAGGCGGTATTGGGAGTATTTATGGATTATTATTGACAAACAAGTTTGATTCATCGATAAAAGATAATGATGGTTTTGATATAGTTAAAGCATTGGATTGTCAAGGTAATTATTCACAGGAACAGATAGAAAGAGTGAAAAAACTATTTACCTCTTCAGATAAAACTAAAAAGGAATATTTATTTTTAGAAGATGATGCTGCAGATATTAAGTCTAATGGTAATAATAATTCACCAAAGTCAGCTTTAATACCTTTATCTGATAACGAGTTGGAGGATCTAGAGGAGTTTGGTGTAGTTTTAAATACTAAAGATTATACTACATCTCCTGCAGTAGGTAGAGAAAAAGAGCTAAAAAATATTATGGTTACTTTAGCTCAGAAAAAGAAAAGCCCAATTATTGTTGGAGAATCTGGGGTGGGAAAAACGGCATTAGTGGAAGAACTTGCTTATAGAATTCAAAATGGTCAAGTGCCAAAATTTTTACAAAATAAAATCATTTTAGAAGTTACGCCTAGTGAATTGGTTTCTGGGTGTGAGTATGTAGGTTCATTTGAAGAACAAATGAAGGATTTGATGGAATTATGTGAACAATATGGTGTAATTTTATTTATAGATGAAATTCATTCGGTTTATGGAATCGGCGCTAGCCGTAGAAATGATAACGATATGGCATCGATGCTAAAGCATTATGTAGATAGAACAGGTGTCAAAGTTATTGGAACAACAACAGAGGCGGAATATGATAAATATTTTTCAAGTGATGCTCTTAAGAGAAGATTTGAAACGATTAATGTCAAGGAGCCAACTGATGAAGTTATGACTCAAATAATTGAAAAAGTAGTAGATGATTATACTGCTTCTACGGGAATTTCATTTAGTGATGATAGTGTAAAACATCAAATTCTAGATATTGTATTGGACTCTACAAGAGAAAATCATAGGGTATATAGAGATAAACTTTGTAATCCAGATTTAGCAATTTCAATTATTGATAAGGCTTTTGCTATAGCGCAAGTAGATGAAAGCGAATCAATATCTTCCGATCATTTTGCGCAAAGCTATGAGCTTTGTGATAGAATTTATGAAAACGCAAGGAAAGATGCAATAGCTAAATTAAATAACGTAGTTAGTGATACACATGATAATTTGTCTAAACCAAAAGAAAAGGTTATAAAAGTAGATTTTAATAAGCCTAAAAAATAGAAGTGTGTTTATAATTAAAATATTTATTCAAAGAAAAAACTTATTTCTGATTAGAGAGATAAGTTTTATTTATGTATTTTTTTCTTTAGATTTTTTAAACCATGGTACATACCAAAAGCTATATTATAAGTATGATACCAGAATGGGGAGATGATAAGGTCAAATTCCCCAATTAATTCTGAGACATGTCCACCAAAACTTTTTTTAAATAGGAATAGTCCATATAATGGATTTTCTTTTCTAAAGTCGCCGGTAATGCCATAGAAATTATATTTTTTGTAGTGTCCTTCAACGGCCATTTTTACTCCGGCAAAGTGAACTGTATATGCAGATTGGAATTGCATTAATTTTTCGTTTGAACCACCATATAGTGATAATACTTCATTACCATATACTAGGAATAATATTCCACCAAGAACGACTTTTTTGCCATGTTCTTTTTTTAATTCAGCAATTTTTTCTAGTTGTTTTTCTAAACGTTTAATAGTTTCCTTGTTTTGTGTATTACTTTGTTCATACTTTTTATCATTCATCTTTAAGAGATTATTCTCTTTTTTATTAATACGATCTTCTAAGTCATGTTTATTTTGATTAAGCTCTTCTTGTGTATTCTTTTTGTATAAATCAAAATCAATTTCAGCAATTAGTATTTTTAAAATACCACTATCATGAAGAGAATCCCACATACTTTCATAGTACGATAGTGGTCTATCAACAAATTCACGTCTGTCACTAGTATGTTGCATAATATCTTTAAAAATTGGTAATTCATCACGTGATATTTCACGAGTTGTAATGCCACATTTTTCATTTTTACGTAAAATTTGTCTGGTTTTTGATTCCATGTCTTTCATTACTTTATCTAAGTTTTTATTTTCAGTATCAATTACATGCATCCATCTTGGTTGGAGAGTATCTTGCATAACGTTGAAGCCATAATGTTTATAAGATAATTTTTTTAAATTTTCTACAGCGTGTTTATTATTTTTACCATTCTCAATTATTTTGCCATCATTATCGTGTTCTTGATATTCTAGGTAAGGATCAATTTTTACAAAGATGGCACCATGTTTTTTAGCGTAAATTTTTAATTGTTTAGTAAAGTTTTCTAATAAATCATAGTTATTGTAGTCAATTAGAAAACCTCGTGGAGAATAAAACATTTTCTTTTTAACAAGGGGAACTGTTTTAGAAAGTAATAGAGCCGCTGCGACTATTTTTTTATTATCTTTTAATCCTACATAGTGTGCTTCCCAACCATTTTTTGCTTTTAAATCTGCCCATTCCTTAGTCTGATGAAAGGTTATTTGGCTATGTTTATCTGCATAATCTTTAAATTCTTTTTTGTTAAGAGTTACTAATTCCATTGCTTATTTTCTCCTTTTTCTAAAAATCGGTAATATTTTTCGTTCTATAATGTACATAAAAGAGTTAGTTATTAGATCATAATCTCCAATGTATTCAATTAATTTTCCACCAAATTCCTTTTTAAAGTCATTAATTTCAAGAGTCTGTTCAATTGGACTAAGTTGTTTGAAATAGTGAAATCCTTGATTTTTATAGTAATTAAGATATTCATTATATATTTTATATTTTAGATTAGTTTCATCTAAGATATTATTACTAGCTTCGCTTAAAACCCAAACAGTATTATTATGTTCCATCATCATAGTTATTGATGTTGTTAAACAATTTCCATATTCTAATTTATAGTTTTTAAATCGCTCATAGTCCTTTTGCAAAAGTTCTCTTTGGGATTTTAAATTAGCTAATTTTTCTTTAGAAGAAGGATCTAAATTATCAATTGGAATAATTGACATTTGATTATTTATTCGATGAATATCTTTTTCTATGGATTTTAAAGTTTTAGTAATGTGTAATTTATTTAAAAATAATCTAACCTTAGTGTTCTCATTATTACTAAAAATATCATACATAGTTTCAAAAGATTCATTTTGTGTTGTTCCTTGAAGGGCAAATAATTCAGTTAAGTCCTTATATGTTCCTGTTGTTAATTCTATAATATATTTTTCAGTACTAGCTAGTTTATCTTTAATATTATTTGTATAATTTTTTAAATCAATTAGATAATTATATTCTAAAAGTTTAGTCTTAGATTTTTTTCTATAACCAAGTTCTCTAATGTTTTGAATTATCTCTTCTGCATCTTCATTAATAGAAGATATTTGATCGTTATTATATGTTTTATATATAATAGCGGGATTTATTTTAATAGATATAGCTTTTTTATGATGGGCGAAATCTTTTAGTTTTTGTGTAAATATTGCTAGTAAATGTTTATTTTTATAATCTATTAAAAAACCACGAGGGGCATATAAACTACAACAATTCATTGGTAAGTGTTCTTCTAATAATAATGTTGCGGCAATAACTTCTTCATTTTCATTTATAAGGCCAAGATAATATGGAGTAGTATGATTTGTTATTTTATCAAATTCTCCCCATGAGCTTGTTTGCATGAAATGAGATGAGTCAATTTGTTTTTGCGTAAAATTGTCAAACTCAATTTTACTGATACTTCTTAATTTTAACATTATTTTGTCATCCTTTCATGTTATAAGTATATCATAAAGGACTAAATGTTGGCATAAAAAAAGAAGAAAATCTACTACATCATATGGAGATTGTCATCTTTTTGCATATAGTTTTGTTTTTGTTTAGACTCTAATCTTTTTAAACGTTCATTTATATTAAATATTTCTTGTCTAATTTTAAGTAATTCTTCTTGAATATTTGGTGGTAATGAGGGTTGAGGCATAGATGGATTTGGAAAAAATGGATATTGCATATTCATAATTATCAACCTGACTTTCGATTTTATTATATGCAAATAGTTATAAATATGTGATAAAATATAACTAGGTGATTATAAATGAGACTTAGAAATGTAAAAAACAAAGAGGAAATACTTGCTTCATCGAGATATTTGGTAAAAAATCCCGAAGAAAATAGAGGTAAATGGAAAGATCTATTTGGTAATGATAAACCAATTTATATTGAAATCGGGATGGGAAAAGGTAAATTTATTATTCAAAATGCTATTGAACATCCAGAAATTAATTTCATTGGTATAGAGAAATTTGATAGTGTTTTGGCAAGATGTTTGCCAAAGATGCCGGAGGGATTAGATAATTTATTAATAGTTAGAATGGATGCTTTAAATATTGAAAAAGTATTTTTTAAAGAAATAAAGAGAATATATTTAAACTTTTCTGATCCATGGCCAAAGGCCAGACATCATTTAAGAAGACTATCGAGTAAAGTTTTCTTAGAAAAATATGATCTTATTTTTTCAGGTGATAGAGAGATTTATCAGAGAACAGATAATCAGGAACTATATATTTATTCGCTAGAAAGCTATAGTGAAAATGGGTATATTTTAAGTGATATATCATTTGATTTACATAAAGATAAAGAAGACCTTATTACTACTGAATATGAGGATAAATTTTCTAGTAAGGGAATGCCAATATATTCTGTCGTTGCGAGGAAAAGTGTCCAAAATAGTAAAAAATAGTAAAATATTTTTACATTTACAAAAAATTTGGTATAATGTATTAAGAGTAGGTGAAATATGAAAAAGATTATTGTTTTACTCTCTATTGTTGTATTATTTTTATCTGGGTGTAGTGTTAAAAAACTTGATAATACTGATTTAGGTAAAAATATTAAAATTTTACTTTCTGATGATGTAGAATTGTATAACGTATTTTTTGAAGGATATAAATATTATGTTCCAAAGGGGTTAGGGATACATAAAAAAGATGAATATAATGCAGTACTTCTAGATAGAAATTCGAATAAGTATTACTTATATATTGATGCAATTAGTTATTATCATAAAACTGAAAATACTTATATGGTTGATGAAAACATTCATTATTCTAATAAGTTAAATTATAATGGTAAGAGTGGTTATATAAATATAGAAAAGATCGATGATAAGTATTACGTTCAATTTATGTTTAATTATGCAAAGATGGAAGCATATGTATCAGAAGAAGATTTAACAACGGTAGTTAATAATATGTGTTATGTTTTAAGAACTATAAAGTTTAATGATAAAGTTTTAGAGAGTTTAATAGGAGATAATGTATTAAGTTATCAAGAAGAAGACTTTACTTTGTTTGATGATGATAGTTCAAATGAAGATTTATTGGAAGTCGTTGGAGAAAGCGATTCTAAAAAGGATAAAAAGCCTAAAGACGATGAAAAGATAATAAATGTAGATAAAGACTATTAGAGAGGTGAATTTATGGGCTTATTTGATAAAATAAAGAATGCTTTATTTGAGGAAGAATATGTTGAAGTTGAAGAAAAACCTAAAAAGCCGAAAAAAGAAATTTCTAAGAGTAGAGATGTTGAACGTCCTATTGCGAAGAAAGTAGTTTTGCCAGAAAAGAAAGAGCCTAGGGTAGAGGAACTTGATGAAGATGAGTTATTAGATGAGGATTTTGAAATTAACCCAAGTGATTCTAATAGACATGCTGAAGATAGAAAAAGTTTTAAAGTTATGGATGATGATGACTTTAAAGTAGATGATGAGATTAGCCATCGTATAAGTGAACCAAAAATTGTTAAAGTAATTGATCAGGATGAAACTGAGATTCTTGATGAGGCACGTTTTTATAAAAATAAAAAAGATAGAAATGAAAAAAGTGCATATGGAATTAATGAATCTAATAAAGTTAATATGCCAGAATATGGAAACAATAAGAGTTCTTATGATAGTATGTCTTATGGTAATATTTATGAAAAGAAAGAAGATAGAACTCATTTTAAACCATCACCAATTATTTCACCAATTTATGGTATCTTAGATAAGAATTATAAAAAAGAAGATGTAGTTACTAAAAAAGAAATTCGTTTGACTAGTAGTTATGCTAGAGAAAACTTAAGTGTTGAGGATGTTCGTAAAAAAGCATATGGAAGTTTAAGTGACGATATAGCAAAAGGAATGGATGAAGAACCTGTAAAAAAGGCTTCTTTTGAAGTTGAAGAAAAGGTTGATGAAGATGCTAATTTATTAGTTGACTTAAGCGATACTGAAGAAAAACCTGCTGTAAAAGAAGTAACTATGGGAGATGCTTTGGAATATTTTGAAGATTTAGGTTTAGAATATAATGTAGATTATGTTGATGCAACTAAGAAAGCTCCTATTGGTCGAAGAACAAAAGAAAGTTATGATGAGGAAGAGTCTCCAGAGATTATTTCTAAGGTTAAAGAGTCACAAGAAGATAAGGTTGTGGAAAAGTTAACTGAGAAAAAAGAAGTTCAAGAAATAACTCCTAAAGTTGATGATTCTGATGATAACTTATTTGATTTAATTGATTCGATGTATAAAGAGAATGATTAGGAGGAAAAGAGAATGGAATCTTTAAATATGATTTTACCTGTATTATTGTATATCGCTGGTTTCATATTATTAATAGTATTAATTATTTTGGGAATCAGATTAATTCAAGTGATTAATAAAGTAGATAAAGTTGTTGATAACGTAGAAGAAAAGGTTAATACATTAAATACAGCATTTGATGTAGTAGGAAAAGTGTCAGATACTTTGTCTGCGGTAGGAGAATCAGTGATTACAACTATTGTAGGTGGAATTTCTAGAATATTTAATAAGAGAATGAAGAAAGAGGAGGATTTTTATGAGTAAAGAAAAGAAATTAGGTTTTGGAAAGTTTTTAGCAGGAGCTGCTCTTGGAGCAGGACTTGGAATTTTATTCGCACCAAAAAAAGGTAGTGAAACAAGAGCTGAGTTAAAAACTAAAATTGATGATTTAGTAAAACAAATTAAGAAAATCGATGTTGAAGAAGTTAAAGATGAATTCGAAAGCAAACTTGAAAATCTAAAAGAAGAATTAGCTGATTTAGATAAAGAAAAAGTGTTAGATATAGCTAAAAAGAAATCTAAAGAATTGAAAGTTAAAGCTCAAGAATTAGTTGATTTAGCTATTGAAAAGGGAACACCAATTTTAAGAGATATGGCTGAAGAAGTTAGATTAAAAACAATTGATGTTACTAAAGAAGTATTAAAAAAATTAGAAAATAAGTAAGAATGGCTAAAAAATGTCATTCTTTTTTTATTGAGGCATAGGATTAGTATGGAGATTTTTAGAAAAACATATTTTAGTAAACAAATAGAATTAGAAAATAACACTGTTACAGATGTTTTTTCTGGAATAGATTATGCGAATATTAGTAATGATGGTTATATGGTACAAGGATTAGTGTTTGCCAAAGAATACTTGGTTATTTCGGCTTATCATAAAATAGTAGGAAGACAAAAAGATAAATCAAGATTATATTTTTATAATAAAAAGACTGGGATATATTGTGGCCATGTTGAACTTGATAATTCAGCTCATGTAGGCGGAGTGGCATTTGATAGTAAAAATGGTATTTTATTTGTGACTGGAAGTCGTGGTAAAGTAAATGCTTATAGTTTTGAAAGTTTAATTAGAAAGCTTAATAAAAATGGCAAAATGATAAAGTATGATAGTAGTAGTTTAAATATAAGCTTAGTTTTAGATGGTAATGTTAGTGCCGCAACTATTTATTTTTATGAAGGTTATTTATATGTAGCCACTTGTTCAAATATTGGAAGAGTTGTAAGGTATAAAATTAGATATAATAAGAATATGGTATTAATCGATGGGTATAAGATATTTAATAACGCTCCCGCATGCATTCAAGGATTATGTGTGTTTAGATATGAGGAGAAATTATACTATCTGTTTAGCCAATCTTATAGTAAATTACCCTCAACAATAAAAGTATTAGATGAAAACTTTAATTTTATTGGACAAGTAACTAAGTGTATAACGGGTATTGAAGGAATTGATATTTCAAAAGAAGGAAGTGTCTATGCTGTCTTTGAAAATTCGGTTACAAAGATATATGATATTAATTTATGTAAATTTAGTTATAAAAAAAGAAAATGTTTAGAAAAAAAATATATTTCTTATGGTAGGCTTCATCAAAATATATTGGATGCAGCTAGTAAAAATACTATTTAAAATTTAATAAATTATAATTATAATAGGATAGATGGTGAATGATCGTAGATAAAAAGTTGGTTGTTTAGCCAAGTTAAATTGTAAAAATAAATTTATAAGTATTTAAAAATAATATAAAAATGTTGAATTATTTAATATTTATGGTATTATATAAGTATGTTTTCGGTGAAAAATATCAGTAGTTTATTTACTAATATAAATAGAGATTTAGTGGTTGGTGGAAACTAAAGGCAGTAAATAGACGAATTACATGTTTGGAGAAAAAACGTTTATCGCGTTAAGATATAAAGGGCATAGACTGAATTTAGTTTATGAATTAAGGTGGTACCGCGAATATTTCGTCCTTATGAGGATGGAGTGTTCGTTTTTTTTATTTATGAGAAGGAGGGATTATATGCATACAGAATATGAAGTAAGAGTTTTAGAGATTAATAAGGAAGCTGTTGAGAAAAGGTTAAAGGAGTTAGGGGCTGAATTTTGTTGGGATAAAATTCAAAGAAGATATGTTTATGACTTTATTCCAAAGATAGATGGTAAATGGATTAGACTTAGAACTAATGGAGATAAGAGTACTTTAACTATTAAAAATTTGGTATCTTCAGAAATTGATGGAACGCAGGAATTAGAAATAGAAGTGGATAATTTTGAAAGATGTCATCTTATTTTAAAAGAGTTAGGCTATGAGCCTAAGGGGTATCAAGAAAATAGGAGATGTCATTATGTGCTTAATGGAGTAGACGTTGATATTGATTTTTGGCCATTAATTCCAACTTATATGGAGATTGAAGGTAAGAGTGAAGCTGCTGTATACAACGCGTTAGAAACATTAGGTTTTAAGAAAGAAGATGCTACTACGAGAGATGTTGAGGGAGTATATTTAGATTATGGATTTAATTTGAATGAGATATATGATTTACATTTAGAGGAGGATAGAAAATAATGACAAATTGGGAAGAATTACAATGGAGAGGTTTAGTTAAGGACGTTGCGGGAGAAGGCATTGAAGATAAGATTAATAATGAGAGTGTGACTTTTTATTGGGGAACTGATCCAACGGCGGATAGTCTACATTTAGGACATTATAGTTCATTGATTACAGCAAAAAGATTAATGCTTATGGGACATAAACCAATTCTTTTATGTGGAGGAGCAACGGGTAGAATTGGTGATCCAAGACCTACTGCAGAAAGAGAAATTATGAGTTTAGATGAGCTTGATAAAAATATTAAATGTATTAGAGCTCAAATTGATAAAATATTTGATGGTAAAGCTAAACTTGTTAATAACTATGATTGGTTTAAAGATTATAATTTCTTAGACTTCTTAAGAGATATTGGTAAGTATGTAAATGTTAATTACATGTTATCTAAGGATATTATTGATAGACGTTTAGAAACAGGAATTACTTATGCTGAATTTAGTTATATGTTGATTCAAGGATTTGATTTCTTACATATGTATGAAGAAATGGGTTGTACAATGCAAGTTGAAGGTTCTGATCAATGGGGGAATATCACAACAGGAGTGGATTTAATCCGTAAGATTAAAGGAGAAGAAGCATATGCATTTACGATGCCACTTATATTAGATTCTACAGGTAAAAAGTTTGGTAAAAGTGAAGGAAATGCTTTATGGTTAGATGAAGCAAAGACATCTAGTTATGAGTTATATCAATATTTGCTTAATACTGATGATTCTAAAGTTTATGAATATTTAAAAGTATTTACTTTCTTAACTCCTGAAGAAATTGATAAGGTTATGGAAAAACATAATGAAGCACCACATTTAAGAGAGGCTCAAAAGAGCTTAGCTAAATGTATTATTACTGATTTACATGGTGAAGAGTCTTATAACAATGCTGTTTTAATTAGTGAAAAGTTTTTTACTGGTGATATAAGTAAGTTTAGTGAAGAAGATATTAAAGTTGCTTTTAAAGGATTAGAACCATTTAAAATAAATACTGATACAAATATTGTGGATTTATTAGTTACTGGCGGTGTTTGTTCTAGTAAAAGAGAAGCTCGTGAGTTTATTAATAATGGTTCTATTACTCTTAATGGGGAAAAAGTAAATGATTTAGAACTTATGATTACTAGAGATAATTGTTTAGTAAATAAATATATGATTATTAGACGTGGTAAGAAAAAATATTATGTTGGAATTTATGAATAGTAAAATTGACATTTAAAGAAGATACTATATAAGGTATTTTCTTTTTTTTCTGTGGAAAAGAATTATATATTTTGTTAAAATGAGGATAGGAGTTATGCAAGTTTATTATTTATAGTGATGTATTAAAAATATTGGAGGATTAAATGAAAATAACGTTAATAAGACATGGTCAAACAGAAAGTAATAATTTAGGTATATGTCAAGGAAGTACTAATTTGTTATTGAATAATGCAGGAAGAAGAGAATGTCAAAGATTAAGAGTAAAAATAAAAGATAAACATTATGATGTTTGTTATACATCACCTTTGGCAAGAGCAGTTGAGACAGCAATGATTTTAATTGGCGATAGAACTAGAATGCTTCCTGATAAGAGGCTTGATGATCGCACTCTAGGTCAATTAGAGGGTCAACCACGCAGTAATTACAATGTAAAACTTTATTGGGATTATAAATTAAATAGTAATGAACAAGGAGTTGAACCAGTTCAAGATATGTTTAAAAGATGTAGAGATTTTTTAGAATTTTTATATAAAGAACATTCTAAAGAAAGTGTTATGATTGTATCACATACAGCTATTATTAGAACACTTAGACATATATTATTAAAGAGTGATTTAAATAAAGAATTAGAAATTGTTAAAATAGAAAATTGTTACTTTGAAGAGTTTGAAATAGATGATAAATAATATTGTCTGTTTATGAAGAAACTCTTCTTTTTTATACTTATTTAATTTTATATTTATGTATTATATAATAATGCATAAGGAGGGATTAGGTATGTCTGTAGAGTAAGAAGTTTAAAAAGAGAAATAGAAAGTAACCGTGTTATTACTTTTTGGGAAATAGAGTATAATAGTGTTTTTAAACATAAGGAATATGAAGTATCTGATATTGAAGAAATTGAGAAAAAAGATCAAACTGACGCTATATTACATTGGATAGAATATAAAACTAGGGATGTTATATCAAAAATGAGTGAAGCTTGTATACCATATGATCAGATTTTATTTGATTGTAAAACGGGCCTTTACTTACCGTTTTCTTATGTAGCTATGTTAAATAAGTATAATTTGAAACGCAGGATGTATCCGGGTGATAGCTATGATGAGGAAAGAAAGAAATTAATGAGTAAAGTTGAAGAGTATGCTTTACCAATTGTACCAGTAAGTGTTTCGCTTTCTGC
Organism: uncultured Mycoplasma sp.; assembly: GCA_964616405.1. Lineage (GTDB taxonomy): Bacteria > Bacillota_I > Bacilli_A > RF39 > UBA660 > JAEDES01. The sequence goes on from CAZTRE010000005.1 coordinate 45,227, forward strand.
TGAAGGTACAGGAACTCAAACTGTAAATTTAGCAAATTTTTCTGACTTTGATGAAAGAATTTCTGCTTTGAGTAAAGAGTCTTTTGATGGAGCAGTTAACTTTAATAATTTTATAAATTCATTGAATCAAGAAGGTTATCATGTTAACACACTTAATGGTAATTCCTATGAAACTTTAGTTGATCATATTTATTGGATGAATTATGCTTATCCTAATAATGTGATGAATATTAGAGCAGATTTAGGCAGGATAATAAAATTAGATGATAAGCCTAAACAAGCTGTTAAGAAGAAGTAAATTATATTTTTTAGCAAAAGAAAAAGCTTAGATATCAATTGATGTCTAAGCTTTTTACTTATATTACTTGTTGTAGAATTCAACGATTAATGCTTCATTGATATCAGCATTAAGTTCATTTCTTTCAGGGAGTCTAACGAATGTTGCTTCTTTTTTATTTTCATCATAAGTAATGAATTCAACTCTCTTAGTTGTTTTTTCTAATGATTCGTTAACAACTTTTAGGTTTTTATCATCTTCTTTTAATGAAATAACGTCTCCAACTTTAACTCTATATGAAGGAATATCAACTTTTTTACCATTAACAGTAACGTGTCCGTGGTTAACAAGTTGTCTAGCTCCACGACGAGTAGTTGAGAAACCAATGCGGTATACTAAGTTATCTAAACGTGATTCTAATAATCTTAAGAAGTTAGTACCATGAATACCTTGCATTTTTCCAGCCTCTAAGAAAGTTTTGTGGAATTGTTTTTCATTAACTCCATACATAAAACGAACTTTTTGTTTTTCTTTTAATTGATTACCATAGTCAGATGGTTTACCTTTACGAGCATTACCATGTTGACCTGGACCATATGGACGTTTAGCTAATTCTTTACCTGTTTCACTAATTGAGAATCCAACACGACGAGCTTGTTTATAAGCTGGACCTGTATATCTTGCCATAATTAATTTCTCCTTTCTCTGTATTACAAATCAATGAAATGAATTAGTCGTATCTTAGGGAGTTTTTCTTATCGTTTCGCATAAACAGCTACTGTTACTAAGCTAATATGTGAAAAACACTTTAAAATACTCTAATTCCGCTGTTTCAAGGAATTTGCATTTTTAATTATATGTTAAAAGTGTTGATATGTCAAGGGTCTTGTGAATTTTATTCGTAAACACTTGGTAATCAGTTACAATATAAAAGAGAAACAAATCTGTTTCTCCATATTAAATATTTGTTTGTTTTAATTCATCTTTTTGTAAAAGAAGCTCTTTCTTTTGAATGTTTAATTTTATAATTTCATTTTGATTTTTGATTTTTTTAATTTCTTCTTCTAGATCATTAATTTCAGCATCTAAATGTGTAATTATTTTAATTTGATTTTCTACCATGAGGAATACCTTCTTTCAAATTATTTACTGTAGAGACAATTTTTTTATCTAAGGCAGTTTCTTGCGCTAATAGGGCTTGTCTTTCAACCATTAATTGGTTGTATTTTTCTATCAATTGTTCTTTTCGTTGAATTCGGTTTTTAATAGCATCATTTTCTATTTGAGCTTGTAGAACCATAGCCTCAGTTGGTCTAAAAGTAACGTCTGGTCGATTGGCTGTTTTTATCTGGGCTTCTGCAGGTTGTTTAAATTCTAATTCCATATTTTGCATTAGGGCAAGTATTTTTTGTTGTCTTAAGGGACCCATTCCATTTAGTTGTAGAACATCAGGGCCAAAGTTTACTAAATCTTCGATTGTGTATATGCCATTTTGATATAATAATTTAGATAATCTACTATTTTGCAAATATTCCTCTAATAAATCTACTCCATTAGCTTTTAGTTTTTATGTAACTTCGTCTATTGATGGTTCTTCATTTTTTAGTGTATAACCCAAACTATGAACATAGTCTTTTAACAGTTGTATTCTTTCTGTGCCAAGATTTCGTGATATTGCGAGAGCTCTATAATCGTGATCTACTAAATCACCAAAAGTGAAAACTCCACTGTGTTTTAGAACTGTTTTTATAGCCGTAGGAAGATCTAAGGCATCAATTTTAATTAAACCAATATCTTGGGGTATTCCCATATTTTCAAATTCATTTTTAAAAGTTACACCATAATCATAATGTAATAGTTTTTCAAGTTCTCTTAAAGCGAAAGGTTTTAGATAGTCTTCGTGAGTGCCAGATCTTTTTTTACTTGGTTCAAAAATATTGATTATTTTCTCTTTTTTTTCATTGATTAAGTCATTTAGTGTGATGTAGCCCATATCCTTTAGACTTTCTTTTGTATCATCACTTAAATCTAAGTATTTAATTAAAATTTCTGTTGGTTGTATATTACTCATTTTTACCTCCTGATTATTTGTATAATAAATTAGGTTCTGTTTATGTTCTTATACTATTTTAGTGTATCATGTGTGGTTGTTTTTTTCTATATTTATAAATATAAAAACAATAATTTGACATTTTAGACAAATTTTAATTTATTTATTTGTTTTATAGCTTTTTTTAATTTCTTTATAGTAGGAAGGAAATATTTATAAAAAATGTAGAAATATGTTGTATAAATGTGATAGAATATGATTAGAATTGAGAATAGAGGTGAGAATATGGAAGGACAATATCTTATTATTGGATCAGTAGCTATTGTTGTGGTTATTGTTGTTTTAATTATTCTTCACTTTATTAAGGATGCACGACTAAAGTATTATCGTGAAAAAATTAAAAATTTGGAAGTACAGAGAAATTTAGTTGCCTCTACTCCTGTTTTATTAGAGTTATCAAAAGTAGAACCTATTATTAAAAATGATAAAATGGAAGAAAAGTACAATAAATGGCAAGATAGATTTTCATATATTAGAGAACGTCGTTTGGCTGTTATAGACGATATGTTAATTGATTTAGATGTTTTTATGGATAAACGTGATTATAAAACTTGTACTATTAACATTGCCAAAGTAGAAATTGAAATATATAAAGCTAGAGAGTCAGCAGAAAGATTGTTAGACGAAATTAAAGATATTACTCTTAGTGAAGAAAAGTATCGAGCTATTGTAATTAAGCTTAAAACTAAATATCGTAATTTAAATAAAGAGTTTTTAGATCATAAACAATTGTATGAGTCTATGCAAGAAGCTATTAGTTTACAACTTGATAATATTGAGAGTAAATTCTTAGATTTTGAAAAAGTCATGGAAAAGAATGAATATAGTGAAGTTGTTCATATCGTTAAAGCGCTTGATGCAATGATTGAGCATATGGATATTATTATTAAAGAAGTTCCTGATGTTTTATTAATGGCTAATCAAGTAATTCCTAATCGAATGAAGGAAGTAAATTTAACTTATAAAGATATGCTTAATCAGGGATTTCCATTGGATTATTTAAATATTGAATATAATTTGGAAGAAACTAGTAAAAATATTGAGGCTATTTTGGATAGGGTTAAAATACTTAACTTAGAAGGAGCAATGTTTGATTTAAAAACGATGCTTGAATATTTTGATTCATTATTTATTGATTTTGAGAAGGAAAGACTATCAAGAAAAGTATTTGAAGAAGTTAATACTGATTTTAAGAAGAAAATTGAAAAAACTAATAAACTAGTAAGTGATGTTTATGATCAACTTGATGATATTAAAAATATGTATGATTTGGAAGATCAAGATATTGAAATAATTCATGAAGTTAATAAAGTATTAATTGTGATAAATGATGATTATAAAAAATTATTATCTAAAGTTGAAGCTGGAGCTACACCTTATTCAATGTTAAATGAAGAGATTGAAAACTTAACATTGAGACTTGCTTCAATGGAAGAAGAATTTGATAAGGCTCTAAAGTCACTTGGTAATATGTATGAAGATGAAGTTCGGGCTAGGGAACAATTAGAAGAAATTCAAGAATTTTTAAAACAATGTAAGACAAAAATGCGGACTTATAAATTGCCAGTTATAACAGATAATTATTTTGTACAATTGTCTGAGGCAAATGAAGCAATAGTTGAAGTTATAAAAGAGCTAGAGAAAAAACCAATTGAAATTAAAGTGTTAAATACACGTGTTGATACAGCTAGAGATTTAGTTTTAAAACTTTATAATACAACTAATGAAATGATTAAGACAGCACAGCTTGCTGAAATGTCTATTGTATATGGTAATAGATATCGTATGAGTTATCCGGAAGTTGATAAAGGTTTATTTGACGCAGAAATTCAATTTTTTAAGGGTAATTATAAAGCTGCTTTAGATATTTCAATAAAATCTACGGCGTTAGTAGATGAGGATATTTATAAAAAATTATTACGCGTATATGATAAGTAAAGAAGCACTGGCAAGTTTGTCAGTGTTTTTGTTGTTTATAGAGGTTGTTTTGTGGTAAAATATGCGTGATGGAGGAAAGGATTATGAACAGAGTTATATTAATTAAATATGGGGAACTTAGTACTAAAAAAGGAAACAGGAATTTTTTTATTAAGACTTTGTATGATAATGTAAAAAATAAATTAAAAAATTATGATGTGAAAATATCTAAAGATAGAGCTAGAATGTATATTGAGTTTTTAGATAGTGATTTAGAAGATATTAAAAAAATAATTGATCGAGTATTTGGTATTCATATGTATCACATTGCATATATTGTTGATACTAATATTGAAACTATTAAGAGTAATGTTTTAAATATTGTTTCGAAGGAGAAATTTAAGACTTTTAAAATTGAAGTTAAAAGAAGCAATAAAAATTTTCCTATTCATAGCCAAGAATTTAATCATGTACTTGGTGGAGTAATCTTAAAAAATATTAATAATATTAAGGTTGATGTACATAATCCTGATATATTAGTTAAAGTTGAGATTAGAGAAAAGAATACATATATTTACTTAAATAGTTATAAAGGTAGTGGTGGATATCCTGTTGGGACACAACCAAAAGGTATGTTGATGTTATCAGGTGGAATTGATTCACCTGTTGCGGGATATTTAGCCATGAAACGTGGTGTAAAGATAGAAGCTGTATATTTCGAAGCTATTCCACATACTAGCTTGGAGGCTAGAAATAAAGTAATTAAATTATGTAAAAAGTTAGCGGCTTATACTGATCATATTAATTTGCATATTGTTAATTTCACGCCTATTCAGGAACAAATTTATAAAAATTGTCGAGAAGACTACTGCATTACTATTATGCGTAGAATGATGTATCGAATTATGGAAAAGCTTGCTAATAAATATAAGGGCTTGGCAATTATTAATGGTGAATCAGTAGGACAAGTTGCTTCACAAACACTTGTTAGTATGAATGTAATTAATAATGTTACTAATATGCCAGTAATTAGACCAGTTGCCTGTTTAGATAAATTAGAAATTATGGATATCGCAAGACATATAGATACTTATGAAACAAGTATTTTACCATTTGAAGATTGTTGTACGGTTTTTGTACCTAAGCATCCGGTAATTAATCCAAGAATTGATACAGCGATTTATGAAGAAGAAAAATTTAATTATCAAGAAATGATTGATAAAGCAGTTGAGGATATTAATACAATTAAAATTGTTGAAGATGAAGATGGCGAATTTAGCGATTTGTTATAAATTTCCAATAAAAAATGTGTATTAAAAAGCTCATTGTTTCGCATTCTAGTAATGTACAGGAGGTGAAACAAATGAACAACCAAAACTCAATGAAGATGAGAGTTCCAGGAGCTAAACAAGCTATTGAAAAAATGAAATACGAAATAGCTAACGAATTTGGTGTTAATTTAGGACCAGATGCTTCTAGTAGAGCTAACGGATCAGTTGGTGGTGAAATTACTAGACGTTTAGTTCAAAATGGTATGAACCAAGTTAGTGGAAGCTACAACAATAAATAGTGAAGCTTAAAAGATAGGCCTTAGGGTCTATCTTTTGTTTTTTGTACTTTTGGGTGGAAAAATAAATATAATTCGTGTATAATACTAATAGATTATTTGAAAGAGGTGTGTTAGTTATGAAAATAATGTCAATTAATGCAGGAAGTAGTTCTTTAAAATTTAGTCTATTTAATATGGACAATGAAGAAGTTATTGCTAGTGGATTATTTGAAAGAATTGGTATTGAACAAAGTTGTTATACAATTAAGTATAATGGTGAAAAGGTTAAACAAGAAGTTGATTTACCTGATCATAGTGTAGCTGTTTCTATTCTTTTAGAAAAGTTAGTTGATTTAGGAATTATTAAATCATTAGATGAAATTAATGGAGTAGGACATAGAATCGTTAGTGGTGGAGATCGTTATAGTGAGTCAATCTTAGTTACTGATAAAGTAGTTGAAGATATTATTGAATTAAAAGATTATGCGCCATTACATAATCCAGCTCATGTACTTGGAATTAACGCTTTTAGAAAAGCTTTACCTAATGTACCTATGACTGTAGTATTTGATACTGCATTCCATCAAACAATGGATCCAGTAAGTTATTTATATCCTGTACCTT